>NZ_KV787418.1:0-584 GCF_001807105.1 Corynebacterium sp. HMSC14H10
GGACACACTTTTTGTCACTTAACCCACAAACACCTGGTAAAACAAAGAATCCCCAGCCCGTTTCCGGACTGGGGATTAATTGTGGCCAGAAGCGGGATCGAACCGCTGACCTTCCACTTTTCAGGCGGACGCTCTACCGACTGAGCTATCTGGCCAGACTTGAATTTAATCAAGTGGCGACCCTGACGGGACTTGAACCCGCGACCTCCGCCGTGACAGGGCGGCGCGCTAACCAACTGCGCCACAGGGCCTTAAATGCCGTGCTCAACTTTCTGGATTACCAGCGCTGTGCACGAGTTGTTACTCTACAGAACAGCGCTGAACATAAGCAAATCGCCAGTTCATGGCAGATATTTTAAGTTGAAAACTGACATCCAGCCCCGGGTCTCGGGGCATCCTAGACTGTGGCAAAAGCTCTCCCCACCAAACCCGGGTAAAGCCCCCCTCTCCCCCAGTGACACCGATGCGAGTTACTGACTACGTTTATGACTGGCGGCGTTGGGGCGATGCAAGTTACTGACTACGTTTATGACAAAAATAGCCCGAAAAATGGCCGGTAGGGTCAGGCGGTCATTGCATCATGG
>NZ_KV787419.1:0-1667 GCF_001807105.1 Corynebacterium sp. HMSC14H10
CGGCGTTTTTCAAGGTAGTTGTCGCGTCAACCGTCTAACTATGCTGCTTTTTTCTCAACGTTTTGCTCTCGATCCGGGTTTAACAGCACGGTGCCGATCGGTTCCCAGTTGCGTGTCTCCCTCGACCACCGCTCTGGCCTTTTCTCTCTGGCTTGCTCGTACAGCTCATGTCGCCTGGCCAGGATCTGATGGTCCAGCCCTCGATGCCGCTCAGTCGGTGTCACGAAACGTATCCGGCTGTGCCGATGATCATTGTTGTACCAACGCATGAAATCCCTCACCCAGAGGCGTGCCGCGTCAAGGCTGGCAAACCCGTCCTGCGGCCATTGCGGGCAGTATTTCAGTGTCCTGAACAGCGACTCCGAGTAAGGATTGTCGTTGCTGACACGCGGTCGCCCACGCGACGGGGTGATGCCCAGTTCATACATCTTGCTTAACAACGTCACCGATTTCATCGGCGCACCGTTGTCCGAGTGCAGCACCAGCGGCTCGTGCAAACACTGCTCGCCTATCACGCTGCGTTGCAGCAGGGCGGCGGCTTTCTCGCCGCTTTCCATCTCGTAAACTTCCCAGCCAACGGCCTTGCGGCTGTAAATATCCTCGATCAAATAGAGGTAATAATACTTGCCCCTTATCGGTGACGGCAGGTACGTAATGTCCCACGACCACACCTGATTCGGCGCTTTGGCTGCATGTGTCGTCGGTGCCGCATATCGTCTGGGACGCTGACTGCGCCCTCGACGCTGTTGTTGACCTGCGGCCCGCAAGACGCGATAAAACGTGGCCTCCGACGCCAGATAACACCCTTGATCGGCCAGCCGTGGCACGATCTGGCTGGGCGGCAGGTGAGCGTACTCAGGGCTGTTGCACAGTGTGATAATAGCTTGGCGCTCAACGTCGCTCAGTGCATTGGACGGAGTCGGCCGCGTGACCGTTGTGCGGGCATCAGCCTTGAAAACGTCTGTCTGCGTCCATCGCTGCAAGGTACGCAATGACAGGTCGATTTCCTGGCAGGCCCTTGCTTTTCGGGCTCCCTCTGCAACAGCGGTATTTAGCCAGTCAATCAGTAACAGGCGCTCAGGCAAGGACGTCAGTTGTCCTCGTCGACGGTCCCCCAGTAGTCGTTGAGCTTTTTTCGCAGCACCAACAACGCCGCGGTTTCAGCGAGCGCCTTGTCTTTGCGGCGCAGTTCGCGCTCAAGTTCCTGTATGCGTTTCTTGTCTTTGCGAGATTGCTCACGGTCTTCTTTTTGCTGGGTCTTTTCCGGCTTCTGGCCCGTGATGAACGAGTGTCGCCACGCGTTGATCTGCTCGGGATAAAGGCCTTTGCGGCGACAATACTCGCTCAGGTCGATCTCGGATAAACCGGCGGCTTCGAGCACAACAGCAAACCTGGCTTCGGCTGACCATTTTTCGGTCAGGGGAGTATTTTCAGACACTTCGTTTCCTTCATAACTGAGCTGCTTGCGCCAGTTGGACAAAGACATTTCACTGACCCCTTCGCGGCGGGAAACCTCGGCCATCGACAGGTTCAGCGGGGGGAGCAGCATCTTGAGTAATGCAGCTCTGCGTTCAGGCGAATAGTACGGCACGATCAGTCTCTTTCCGCCCCCGGTCATGCTTTTTTAGGAAAAACCGGAGAGGCGACAACTATCCTGACACCGGGGG
>NZ_KV787420.1:0-29670 GCF_001807105.1 Corynebacterium sp. HMSC14H10
ATCAGACACACTTTTTGTCACTTAACCCGCTATAGGCCTAGTCACTAATTTTTGTCTGGGCACACACCGCTTAACGACGGCTAGTCGTCTACTTGCTCGTGGAAATCTGCAGGCGCTATCGGATGCCCGGCGCGCAGTTCCTGCACCGCAAGATCCACGGCGGCACGCCACGGGGTGTGGCCAATGCGCTCTTCGTTCGCCCGTACGTCGTCCTCGGTAGCCATGGAAGGCAGCGCCCCGGCCGCATCCGCCACAGTGCGCTGCCGCTCGTATGCCGCGCCCATTTCCACGATGTTGTTGACGAATTCCAGTTCGGCTCGGCAACCCAGTTCGTCGGCAAGCGGGGCGAGTTGAACCACAAGTTCACGGAGTTCGTCGCGAACCCACCGCTCGTCGGTATCGCGATTGACGATGACCAGCGCGTCCATGCCGTAGCGGGCGGCGCGCCACTTGTTTTCGGCGATGTGCCAGGACTGCAGCGACGGTAGCTCCTCGCCAGCCTCCCACATGCGGTCGTAGTAAACCGTCAGACAGTGCGTCAATGCCACGATAGCGGCGAGTTCCTGCAGGTTAGAGGTAGCGTCAGCGACACGAATCTCAATGGTGCCGTACTTTGATGCCGGGCGAATGTCCAAGTGCATCGAGCCGGTGTGATTGATGACGCCGGAGCGGGACTGGTCGTGCATGTAGGACTCCCACTCGGGCCACGTGTAAATCGCCGGCGGCTGACCAGCGGTGGGAAGCTGCTGGTAGAGCAGGCTTCGGTTGGAAGCGTAACCCATGTCCTCACCGTTCCAGGCCGGTGAGGAGGCAGACAGCGCCAACATGTGCGGCAGCTTCGTTGCCAGGGCCTGAATGATCGGCCAAACGCGTTCGGAGTCCTTAATGCCAACATGGACGTGGACTCCCCAGATGATCATCTGGTTACCCCACCACTGAGTGCGGTTGATGATTTCGGAGTAGTGCCCCTTAGCGCTGACCTGCTGAGCAGTACCGCGGGCGAACGGATGCGAGCCCGATGACCACACATCCACCCCAACGCGATCAGCGGCCTCGAGAACCATGTCCAGCTGGCTTTGGAGCTCCGCTACGGCACCGGGCACGTTCGTGTGCACACCGGTGACGAGCTCTACGGTGTTGGCGAGGAACTCTCGCTGGAGCCCATGTCCGGGATGCTCCGCATCGATGATGTCGAGCACCTCGGCGGCAGCGGGAGCGGTGTCGCGCGTTCGTCGGTCAACGAACGCCACTTCCCATTCCACTCCCAGAGATGGCTGCGCCGATCCGGAAAATTGCTCAGTCATACCGCTATTTTTTCACACTAGGAGTCGTTTTCCTCAGTTGGCTCCGTCCAGGTGACGGTTTTTGCGCACGAGGCAAGGTCACCGTTGGAATCGACAAGCGCAACTGTGGTGAAACTGTCTTCATCCACCTTGGACGGAACGTTCCAGACATCTGCATTCCGTTTGTCATCGACGTGCACTTCGCCGATGACACCCAACCCTTCGGTTGCGGGGCTGCCGATGCCACTGCAGCCAGATGCACCACGCGCCTGCACTGTGTACTTGCCCTTATCCAAGGTAGTGAACTGACCTTTTTCGTCGGAAAGGCCCATCCATCCCTTGGCGCTCATGACCTGTACAGTTGCCAGCATTTTCATTGATCCGTCGTCGTTTGTTCGGATGAAGTTATAGGCGCTGACTCGCTCGGTCAGCTTCGGTGCAGCCGGATCTACGCTCACTGGCGCAGTGCTTGTCGACGCGCCTGCGTTCCCGTCCTTGTCGCTGCTGGATTCAACCCCCGAGCAGGACACCAACAGTGTTGCAGCACAACCCAACGCGGTGGCGACAGCAACACGACGACGCTTTACGGCGAACATAAAAACCTCACAGACCTCACTGGCTACTAGCAGAATACTAGTACCCCTTTTTCAGCCGTGATCTGTTTGAGACTGCAAAATATGCAAAAGCCCCGCCTAAGCCATGAAATGTGTGGCTTACGCGGGACTTGGAAAGCTATGGGGCTTCGCACCACGGCGGCAGGTTTTGACGCTTAGGCCGCAAACCTTAGTGAGAGACCAAAGCCTGGTGGGCCGGGAGTCTAGTGAGCCGGGTCAGTGGCGACCACGACGATTCCCGCCGGAGCGTCCCGGAGGCGGTCATCGCGAGGTGCGGCTTCCCAACCGTTGTCATGCGCGATCTGCTCAGCGGCGGCCTTTTCCTCTTCGTTCCTCGGGTCGAAGTAGACGGTGGTCTTCTCCCACACACCCATCTTCTCTTCAGGAGCATTGCCGGTCTCGCCGGCGCCCCAGCCCTGCTCGCCCATCTGCTTGGACAGGTCATCGGCGAGGCCCACGACCTCAGAGTTATTCAGGACACTGACCTTGACAGTCTTGCGGTCAATCTGGGGCGCTTCGTTGGCCTCATCCTGTGCCGGCGGATTCTCAGCGGGAGGAACCGGTTTGCCTGGCTCATTTGCCGGTGGCGGCGGCGGAACCTCGCCGTCACCATCTCCAGCAGCACCATCCTTTGCCGGATCACTGCCGTTGGCCGAGTCAGCAGGCGCACCAGAGTCAACCGGAGCGGATGCCGAGGTGTCATTCTGGCCGGTGTTCTCGGCATCGTCGCCACGTGTGCTGAGTGCATAGGCACCGTAGGCGACCAGGCACACGCCGATAGCGAGCAGCACGATAGCGAGAACGCGCATGTAGCGGCCATCACCGGCACCGTCGCCGATGTCGCCGTCATCAACACCATCAGCAGCTGCGGAATTGCTAGCAGCCCCAGCGCTGGCACCGGTCGAGGCGGCGGTGGCACCAGCAGCAGCTGCACCAGCGGCGGGAGCCGCAGATTTTGGCGCTGTGTGTTGAGCATCCGACGGCTCGGAGTACGCATGGGCGCCGCCAGCGGCGGGAGCCTCCGCGTAATCGCTGTACTCATCGAAGTCGTCGAAGTCGTCATCGAGTCGATGACGGCCCGGACGCGGCGAATTCTGAGGGTTTAGTTGGTCAGACACATCCCACATCCTATATGTTCTGCCGCCGAACCGTGAAGTGAAACTTGAACCTTATGCGTCTTGGTTGTCCCGCACGGCGCGCAGCCGATGAACCAACACGGGTTCGGCCGCTTCGGCTGCCGGAGAATCGAGAAGTCGCGAAAGTACCTGGTGGTAACGGATTGTGTTGTTGCCGAAGTCCTCGGCAAAGCGACGCCGAATTGCCTCCTGCCGCGCACCGGCCATACGCGGCCCACGGCGGGCAACTTTCAGCCATTCCTTCTCAAAATCCAGCATCTTCTGCGCCAAAATGGGCTCAATGCCGCCGATATCGCCCGCGAGTCCGAGATGCTCGGATGAGTCAGGCCGCAGCTCAGTCTCAGGTTCGTGGCTGCCGCCTATGGGCTTCTTGCTCACCATTTTCTGCACCCCGCTTTCCTTCTCAGTCGCCCTGATTTTCTATTCTGCACGACACTGCTTATGCAGATACTTAGTGAAGATACATAGTAAGGCTCAGCCACCCAGCCCTACATACCACTTCCGACATCGCCCAACGTCTCCAAGACCCCTGACATCACCAGGCGATTTAGAAAAGATGGACGCCGAGTAGAATCAGCGACATGACTATCCGTCCCATTGTGATTGCCGGAGACCCCGTTCTCCACACTCCTACCCAGCCGGTGACCGAGGACATCTCCGAGCTGCGTGAGCTCATCGAGGACATGTACGAAACCATGGACCGCGCCCACGGTGTGGGGCTGGCTGCCAACCAGGTGGGCGTCGGCAAGCGTCTGTTCGTCTACAACTGCCCCGATGATGACGACGTCTGGCACCGCGGCTGCGTCATCAATCCGGTGCTGACCACCAGTGAAATCCCGAAGACCATGCCTAATGACGACGGTTCCGATGACGAAGGCTGCCTCTCTGTACCCGGCCTGTCCTTCCCCACCAACCGCGCGGAGAAGGCTGTCGTCACCGGCCTGGATGAAAACGGCGAAGAGGTCCGCATCGAGGCCACCGGTTTCCTCGCTCGCTGCATGCAGCACGAGGTCGGCCATCTGGATGGGTTCCTTTACACCGACTGTCTCACGGGCCGCTGGAAGCGCATGGCCAAGAAGGAAATCAAGCGTGCCGGTTGGACCGAGGGCGGCCTGACCTGGATGCCGGGCGTGGATCCCGATCCGTTCGGCCACGAGGATTAGATCGTGGCGGATAGGCAATTGGAGTCGTCGGCAAGCGAAAATGCAGCACAGAAGCTACCGATTTCCCGCTGGGGCGTCGGTGAAGTGGCGGTGGGACGTCGTGTCATTGTGCGGCACGCGCTGACCGATGAAGAAGCATTGGCCAGCGGCAAGAAGACTACGGACGTCATTGGGCAAGTGCTCAGCATGGATCCGTTCGTCGTGCGTCCGCAGGTTCGTGCTGGCGTGCGTGCCGACGAATCCGTGGCAGCGGTGGACTTTAGCGATAAGCACATTTTGATTGTGAAGGCCCTGCCGGATCATCCGGTGCGCAATTCGGATATTCGCGCCGTGGAAACTGCGACAGCGAAGGCCTTCCCGGGTATCGCGCATGTGGTGGAGTCGGGCTGGCTGCTGCGAGCCGGCGATGGCATTACGGAGCGTTCCAACTCCGCGCTGCCGCTCGAGCCCGGAGCCAGCACTCAGCCGGTGCCGTTGGAGAAGATTAAGTCGTTTTACGATTCCCACGATTTGCCGGTGCGGATTGCGATTCCGGATAGAATCGCCAAACCTGCACAGGCGCTGGTCGCGGGGCCGGAGTGGACGGTCGGGCCGGACATTGTGGTTATGACGCGCTCACTCGATGGGGATTTGCCGCCTGCTGAATTGGCAGCTGAATCGCACAGCGCCGTACAGGTGCTTGATGAGCACAGCGCCGAACAGGTGCTCGATGAGCACAGCGTCGAGCTTGCAGACGTGCAGGTGGATATCGCTGATCAACCTGACGACGACTGGCTGGGGCTCTACCATTTCCGCGGTACCACGCTGTCCGAGCATGCACTACAGCTTCTGCGCAATGAAATTGATGGCCGCATGTGCTTCGGACGCCTGCAAGTGCCTGCCAACAATGCGCCTGAAGGCATACGCACGGTAGCCATTACGCGCGGCACGCTGACCGAATCGGACGACGGCCGTGTGTGGCTCGGGTTCTCCGCTGTGGAAGTCGCAGCCGATATGCGCCGCCGAGGACTTGGCACCCTACTGGGAATTCACATGATGCACTGGGGCGCACAACACGGGGCAGATTCTGCATATCTGCAGGTATTGGGCTCAAATGAGCCTGGCATTGCGCTATACCGGACACTCGGTTTTACCGAGCACCACCGGCACCGCTACGCGGAGCTGACAGGGGCTTAGGGGCCGGGGGTTACGTTTCGGCCCTGCGCTGCTCGCCCTGATCGCCCTACTTCCCGCGCTTAACCCTTTTAATCCGCTTCAGCTGCTTGCCCTGCTGCTCTTTGCTACCCATGCGATTGTCCATGCGGCGCTGCCCGCGCGGCAGCTCGCGCGTCTCCGGCTTTTCCACCACACGGGTATGGACCGAGAGTTCATGACGACCTCTCCCCAGCGGATCGCGGGACGCACCCATCGCAATCCAGCCAGCCAGGCCCGCAGAGACAAACCAACCGGCGACCGGAATCATCGACGGCAGAATCCAGGCATTGCGCACAAAACCATCGCGGGCTGAGACTGGCATCCCGTGTGCACCTTCGATTTTTATGCCCATGGCGTGTTTACCCGGCGACCCGTCGAAGATGGAGTCCCCCGCCACGCGGTAGAGGTAAAAACCACCGGGACCGAGGAAGAGGCTGATCAGCATCACCATTACGCCGCTGTCCGATGTCCCCACGATGCTAGTGAGAACTGCAATGGAGGCAATCAATGCAGTGTAGATGACAGAATCCACCAACAGCGCACCACCACGACGTGCCACTGAGCCATTGGCCAGATTGGGGTCAAAGCCCAGGTGTACTGCCATTTGAGCGGTCAGCGGCGCGACTTTGGGATTAGCACTGAGCTCACCGAAGGAAGACACCCCATAGCTAGCGGGGTACCCGCTTTCATAGCCGACCGGAATGTTTGCTACCGGATATGGCACTTCCTGATACGGCATTGCCGCATCGTACGCCGCATATGCGTCGTGTTCCCGATAAGCGTTCCTGCCACTACTACCCAGGTAATCCGTCGGACTGTACTCGCCGCCGTAACGGCGATCGTCCCAGTTAGCCAACCTCGAAACTCCCTTTCCTACCGGGCTTCCGCCCACCTTATCCGTTTTTGTCCGCCTATTTTGTCACTGCTTTGTTCAACGCATGAGGCCGCCGTTTCGTTCCCCTTTTACAATCGTTGATATGCGAATCTGTGTCTGGAACGTCAATTCGGCTCGAACCCGCCTCGACCGAATGGTGGAAATGCTGCGCCGGAATGACATTGATGTCCTGGCCGTCCAGGAAACCAAGTGCAGGGACGACCAATTTCCCACCGCTGCTTTTGAAGAGCTGGGATACCAAGTCGCCCACCACGGCCTGAATCAGTGGAATGGCGTTGCCATCATCTCCCGCGTCGGCCTTGAGGACATCCAGGCAGGGTTCCCCGGTCAGCCCGGTTTCAACAAGGACCCCGACGCAACTCCCGCATTGGAGGCCCGCCATATCGCTGCTACCTGCGGTGGCGTGCGCATCAACAGCCTCTACATCCCGAACGGCCGCGACATCACCGACCCGCACTTCGAGTACAAGCTCGAATTTTTGGAGCGGCTCCGTCAGCACATCATCGCCACGCTTGACGACGACCCGGAGGCCACCTTCATGATGGGCGGCGACTTCAACATCGCCCCGACCGACGGCGATGTCTGGTCAATGGCAGCCTTCGCGGGGAAAACACATGTCACACCACCTGAACGCGCAGCTTTCTATGCGCTGGAGCAGGCGGGTATGAAGGAAGTAACTCGCCAATTCACCCCAAACCAGTGGACCTATTGGGATTACAAGGCCGGCCGCTTTTTCAAGGATGAGGGCATGCGCATCGACTTCCAGCTCGCCTCCCCCGCCCTCGCGGCAAAGGCGTCCGCCGGATTCATCGACATCGAAGAGCGTCAGGGCAAAGGCGCATCCGACCATGCTCCGGTGATTGTGGATTACGAAGTGTAGATAAACGGGCGGAAAAGCGCGTAGGCCTAGTTCCTACTAGGGGGTGTCGCTGGGGCCGTCGTAAAGCGGAGTCTTTGCTGCCAGCCCCTAAAATCAGGGGCAGAAATGGGCGATAAAGCACCCGCACAACACTTATGAGTCTAACTTTTTGTTCAATCTACAAATTTTCACCACAGAAAGTTATTTCGACGATATAAGGTGTTTATTCAGAACATCAATTCATTACGTCGGGAAGGAAGATCATGACTTCTGCACGCTCCCCTCAGCGCACCACTACCCCGGAGCCAGCGAGCGGCTTCCCCACCGCGGATGACTCGACTGAGTCCGATGAATCCCTGCGCGAAAGCGTGCAGAAGATTTCCATCGGCCTGTATGACTTCCTTGCGTCGACTCGCCGCCTCGGTGAGCGCCCGAATGCCAGGATGGACATTTCCCAGTCGGAAATGGAAGTACTGCACTTTATTTCAACCCACCCGGGCTGCGGCGTATCCGACATTGCACGCCTGCGTTTCCTGCGCCCGTCCAACGTTTCGGCAACAGTTCGCCGTCTACTCGACAACGGACTGATTGAACGCGAGAACAATGCAAAGGATCGCCGTGCGCAGAACCTCTATGTCTCCAGCGATGGCGAGACGCTGCTGGAGCAACTTATCGACCACTGGGGTGCGCTGGTGTACGAAATTGTGCGGACAATGTCGCAAAAGGACGTTCGTGCGCTCATTAAGGCACTGCCCTCGCTACTGAAGCTGGCGGAGCACTCGGAAAGCTATGTTGAGGAGCACCAGCGCCGCCAGGAGCCGTTCTAAAAGCGCGCCGCCAAGCCCTTCTTACTAGGTACGATGATGCTTATGGCTATTACTTTGAAGAAGGCAAAAGACGTAAAGACCGCTCCGCTCGTGGCCACTGGCCTCATCGGCGGCTGGCTCACCGCTCGCGAAACAGGCATTCGTCCGCTCGGTGGCGTCATCTTGGGTGCCGCCGGCGCATACGCAGCACGCACCTGGAGCGCAAAGACCGGCGCCCTGGGAGCCGCTGGCCTAGTGGCCGCCTACCTCGGCGCTTTCGGCCTCTCACACCCGCTGGCTAAGAAGATTGGCGCATGGCCGTCTGTCCTGACCGTCACCGCGCTGGCCGCTGGCGCGGCAGCAGTTGCCGACTCCAAGTAAGCAACAAGTAGACAAGCCGCTCTCCCGACTTAAAAGTCACACCGGGGAGCGGCTTTGGTGTGCCAAATCTCAGCGTGCAGCCTCAATGGTCGGTGTTAACCTCAGACCTTAGCCACCTAGCCAAGGGCCTCCAACAATTTCTCGAGGTGCGCGCGCACCCGGGGCCACGATTCCACGAAAGGCGGCAGCAGATTGAGGCTGTCGACGTCGTCAAGCGGAATCCAGCGCAGCTCTAGAGACTCTTCGTTCGGATTCGTCTCCAGCTCTTCGGCAGCTAGTGCGTAGACCGTGTGGTACTTCCAGCCGCCGGCGAGCTCGGGGCGGTCCGGATCGGCCGGGAAGGGCCCGGTGGTGACCTGCGTGTCGAGGATGCGAAGCTGATGCTCCAGCAGCCCAGTTTCCTCAGCCGTTTCACGCAGCGCGGTCGCCTCAGGAGTCTCATGAGAATCACAAGCCCCACCAGGAACACCCCACGTTAGGGGGAACGATGTCCAGTCAGCTCGATACTGCATAAGCACCGTGCGCTGAGGGCTCACAATCAGCAGCCCTGCAGCTCCGAAGCGTCCCCAGCAGCGCGTACCGTTGGGGCCGGCCGCCCAACCATTTCCATCCTGAAGCATGTCTCCACCCTACGCCAGATACCCTTGTGTTTTCCGTCACAAGCCCGAGCGACTAAGATTTGCAAGGAACTAACGTTGCTCTGAGCGGAGAGATTGTCGCAGGCGACTTCGGTCACGTCGGAAGGACACGTGCACATGGGTGAAACCACTTCAAGTGCGCCTCATTCCCGCGCCCACGACAAAAGCCGAAACCCATTCCACCGCAAGAATCGCGCTCCACGCCGAACTCGTTTCAGCGGTCGCACCACTCCCGGTGGCGAAAGCTTAGACATACACACTGCGGCTCAGGCGGCAAAGGAATCGAAAGATACTCCCGCCGCCACCCCGGCTCCCGAGAGCGCGGCACCATCAACTGCTCTGGACACTACAGAGTCCTCGGCTAATGCCCCAGCAACGGCCGCAACCCCAACAGCCCTGGCAGACTCTCCGCGCGATACAGACTTGCGCGTGGATGCCCTGGAGATTGGCCCGCGCAACCGGAGATTGACACGTTTTCTCGGTGAGCGCCTCTACGACAAGCTCGGCCCGTCGGCCACGTATGTGCGCCGGTCAGCGTCATTTTTGATAACGTCGCCGGGCCGATTGACCATAGTCGCCCTCATCCTCATCGTCGCAATCCTGGCCGCCGGCCTATCCATGTGGCAAACAACCTCGCAACGCCAGCAGCAGCTCACCCGCATTTCGCAGCTGAGCGAGCCGATGGCCAATGCCTCGCAGAATCTCTATGCCTCGCTGACGATTGCCGATGCGTCGGCCAACACCGCTTTTTCCCGCGGCACGCTCAACAGCAGCCAGGACTTGGTCAGCAACTTCGACGATGTCATCGCACAAGCATCCATGTCCGCTACCCGCGCAGCTACGGGCATTGAAAACGTCGATGATCCAGAGATGAAGGATGTCGCGACTGTACAGCGACTGTTGCCGGTCTACACCGGCATGGTCGAGACAGCTCGCGCGAATGCGCGCCAGGGCAACCCCGTCAGTGTCGCGTACCTCGCCTCTGCCTCAAACTTGATGCAGGTCCAGATTCTGCCAGCTGCAAAATCGCTCTACGAACGCACCAGTACCACCACTAATGAGGAGCAGCGCGAACTATCGAAACCACCTCTTTTCCCGATGTCAGGCCTGGCAGCGGCAATTTTGATGCTGCTAATCACACAGTGGTGGCTGACTCGCCGCACCGGTCGACTATTCAACGTCGGCCTGTTTGGTGCAACCATGCTGATGGCCATCGCACTTGTCGGTGTGGGAATCGCCACCACTCAGCCGTGGCAGTCTAACTCCCTCTTCGGAGAGCAGCGCCCGGACGTTCATGCCCTAACCCAAGTACGCATTGATGCCCAGCAGCTACGCGCCAGCGAAACCCTCGGCTTAGTGCGCCGTCAGCCCGCGGATGCGGAGTCCTTCTCGCAGTCGGTGCGCACCCTGGTCGGCGAGCTGGAAAGAGTGGACGCCAACGCGCCGGACGACGATGTCAGAGCCGCCATCCACGGTATCTACAGCTGGGAGTCCGGCCACAACCTGATGATGGAGCACTTGAGTTCAGGAGACTACGCCGGTGCGGTTCGCATCGCGACCGATGTGGATAATGCCAGCTCGTCGGCGACTGCGTTCAACCAGGTCGATGAGTCGCTACAGAATTCCATCGCCGAGTCCCGCCTGACCGCCCGTGAGAACCTCGACCAATCCCGTCGCGCTATCGCGGCACTGTCCCTCGCCACGGTTACGCTGACCGTCATCGCGGCAGTTCTGGTTGTTTTCGGCTTCCGACACCGGCTTCTGGAGTACCTATGATCGTTTCGTTCTCCCCGTCGCTCCACAGTCTCGCCGGTTGGCGGCGCAGGGCCGTCCTTGGTGCACTCGCCATCGCCGGGCTCACCGTCAGTGCCTGCGCGACCGATTCGCTTGCCGACGATCCCTACTCGCGCACAATCCTGGAGGCCACCGGTGACTTCCCCCTGCCACCGGGCGCGTTCTACGACAAAGCCTCCTCGAGGAAGCCTGCGGCAGAAGCCAACGCCCCAGATCTGTCCACGCTCGCCCCCGATGACCAAACACCGGAAGAGCGAATCCCGGAGATTTACCAGCGCGGCCGCATCATCGTTGGTGTTGACCAATCATTGAACCTGCTCAGCTTCCGCGACTTCAGCACCGGAGAGCTCTCGGGGTTTGAAGTATCCCTGGCACAAGAGATTGCCCGGGACATCTTTGACAATCCCGATGCTGTCGAGTTTCGGTTCGTCGACAGCAACGAACGCACTGCCGCACTCGAAGACGGCACTGTCGATGTCGTTTTGCGCACTATGACGGTCACCGATGCCCGGCGCGAAAGGGTGCTGTTCTCCACACCGTATTTGACAGCACGAGCTGGAGTTCTAGTCTCTTCGCCGGGTGGCGATGCTTCCCCCGAGGACGTCGAGGACGGTCGCATCTGCGTTTCCCGGGGATCCACTACCGAGGATTTGATTCGACGGCTCTCGCCGAACAATACGCTGCTGTTGGTCGGTAACTGGTCGGACTGCCTCATTTCACTTCAAAACAGCCAGGCAGAGATTGTCGTTGCCGATGACACCATCCTCGCTGGTATCAACGACCAAGATCCGGCTACCGCCATTGTCCAGCGGGGCTTGAACGAGGAAAGCTACGCGGCCGGTGTATCCAAGGGGAACCCAGGCCTAGTTCGCCAAATCAACGCGACCCTGGAGCGTATGGCCAGCGATGGCACCTGGCAGTCCCTCTACGACACTTGGTTCGGCCCCTTCCTGCCAAGCGGTACACAGCCATCGCCACAGTACGGCGACGATGAAGACATACTTGGAATCTCCCCCACACCGGAAGCTGCTCCAGAAGGCGAGGTGGATAACCGATGAGCGACGAAAACCAGTTCTCCGAACAAGCCCAGCAATCCGAGCAAGCCCAGCATCCCCAGTACACGCCGGAGCCCCAGGAGGATGCTCACGCAGAGGCAGAGGCAGCTGCCACTCAGGCCGTCGCCTTCGACCCATTCGCCGATGAAGACGACGAACAAGAGCCCGGCACTGCCGCTGTCGCCTTCGACCCTTTTGCGGACGATGATGACGATGACGAAGAGTTCGATATCGCCGAATTGTTGGGGCGCGGGGGCTCGTCGTCAAGCGCGACGACCCAACCCGGCGCCCAGACGCCAGATCCGTCGATGGCCTCGCACCGGAAAGCGTTGGAGGACTTCCGCCGGAGGCGATCGAATGCACACCGCGGACGCACTGTCGCCGACGGCATGGTGCACCTGCCGTACATCACAACGCAGGATCCGCGCGATGCAGTAATGAGTGATGAGAAGATTCGAGCGACGAATAAGCCGGCGCCGAGCCTGAAAGCCGGCGATATCGTGGCGGATCAGTACGAGATCGTGGGCCCGATTGCCCACGGTGGTCTCGGCTGGATTTATCTGGCGATTGACCACAATGTCTCGGATCGTTGGGTCGTGCTCAAGGGCATGATGGCAGCGAAAAACGAGAAGGATTTCGCCGTAGTCCAGGCGGAACGCGAGTTCCTCGCGGAAATCTCGCATCCGGGAATTGTGAAGATTATCAACTTCATCGATGAGACGGACGCCAACAGCGCCACCGGCTTCATTGTGATGGAGTACGTCGGCGGCCCGTCGTTACGCAAGCAGCGACGGAGCTACCCCGACGGCGTCATGCCCTGTGACCTGGCGATTGGCTACATCCTGGAGCTGCTCCCCGCGCTGGATTACCTGCACTCGCGCGGCGTTGTCTACAACGATTTGAAGCCGGACAACGTGCTGCTCAGCGAAGACCACGTCACGCTTATCGACGTTGGCGCGGTCACCGGCATCGGCGCCTACGGCCATATCTACGGCACGCCCGGTTTCCAGGCGCCGGAGATTGCCACGACGGGACCGACGATTGCCAGCGATATCTACACAGTCGGCCGCACGCTGGCCTCGCTGATTCTGAAGTTGCCGGCGACCAACGGCGTCTACGACCCGGGGCTACCCTCACCTGTCGAAGAGCCTCTGTTCCGCCGTTTTTACTCGCTCTACCGCTTCCTACTACGCGCTTGCCACGAGAACCCGGAGGCTCGCTTCGGTTCTGCTGAAGAGATGAGTGTGCAGCTCATCGGCGTATTGCGCGAGATTCTGGCGGTGCGCGACGGCGTGCAATTCCCGCAGGCGGTGTCGAATTTCTCGCCGCAGCGTTCCACGTACGGCACCAAGCACCTGGTGTTCCGCACCGATCAGCTTGTCGACGGCATCACCCGCGGCGTGGAAATCACTCCGCAAGAAGTGACCTTCGCGCTGCCTGTACCACTGATTAACCCGACAGATCCGGGTGCGCGCATCTTGAGTGCCTCGTCATTTACGGAGCCCAACGAACTTATCGAGGCACTGACCAATGCTCTGTCCGAACCCGAGTATGGTTCTTCGGTGGAAATTCCACTGGGCATCGTGCGTGCAAAACTGGACCTCGGATTAATTGATGAGGCCCGCGACAGCCTCTGCGATGTCTCTGAACGCTTGCAGCGCGATTGGCGTTATCACTGGTACGAGGGCGTGACTTATTTGCTTCTCGACCAATTCAACGATGCCCTCGCCTCGTTCCACCACGTGCTGACGATGCTGCCCGGCGAGCCCGCCCCGAAGTTGGCGCTGGCAGCGACTCTCGAGTTGATTCAACAGCGCTTGGGCATCGCCAACGCATCTCTCCTCGAGCCCGCTGTCGCCCGCGCCGCCGCGAACTTGAGCAGCGCGCTGGATAATGTCGCTGCCGATACGCCCGAGATCTTCTCCCCCGCCTGGGCCAGCGAGTCCCTGTCGCCTCAGACGATTCGTTTCAACACCCTGCGTCTCTACGCCGTCGTGTGGGCGGCCAACCCGACGACGGTATCCTCCGCCTTCGGGCTAGCTCGTCAGCTGGCCTCTGAGCGCCAACACGAAATGGCTATCTCCCAGCTTGACCGCGTACCCGGTAACTCCCGTCACCATCGCATGGCACGTTTGACGACGATTCTGATGCTCACCTCAGGGATGCCCTCCGAGTTAACTGAATCGAGAATTCGCCGTGCTGCGCGTCGTCTGGTGGAGCTGCCGACGAATGAACCGCGCATGCCACAGCTACGCATCGCCGTGATGGCGTCCGCGCTGAACTGGTTGCGCAGCTCGAACCTCGACCATGCAGCTAGCTCCAATGGTCTTTTCGATGCGCCCTTTACCGTGGCCGGCCTGCGTGAAGGATTGGAAAAAGACTTACGGATGCTGGCACGCTCTTCGCAGTTTCCGCGACACCGCTACAACTTGGTGGATATCGCAAATCTCATTCGGCCACGGACTTGGCGTTAGCTCTCTAACAGCTCCTTACCGAACCTGGTCAAACATGCTGTTGTGGGCCTGAGCGCCACCCCAGAATTGGTGAATAAAGAGAGAATTGCCTTTCGTGGTTTAAGATATCCTCTATGTTTGCCTCTTCGAAATCCTCTCTCCGCAGCGCTAAGCGCGTAATTATCAGCGCTGCAGCCCTCACCACCGCCTTTGGTATTGGGGCCGGCACTGCCGTTGCCCTGCCGGTTGCTCCAGACCTGCAGTCGCTTAGCCAGAGTGTTCGGGACCTCAAGCTGCCGGAGATCTCGACTCTGAATTCGGGCGACCTTGCCCCTGAGCTCTCTGAGGTACTGGATTCCTCTTCGGTGAAGCTGCCGGATTCGGTCGTCGCTCTGATTAATGAAAACTTCAAGTTCGCTGAAAACAACAAGCAGGTGGCGGACAAGGTCAAAACTCAGCTGCTGAACGCCATCGACAGCCTGCCGTTGCCAGCCGCACAGAAGGCCGAAGCCACCCGCGTTGTCAACGAGATTTTCGGTTTGCTGGGGGGCCAGGACGAGCCGTCGCAGCCTGAGCCGGCGCCTGCCCCTGCTCCACAGCCAGAGCAGAAGCCACGCCCTGAACCACGCCCAGAGCCAAACAACCCGTGCCCGCCGAGCGCCCGCGCATGCGTTGACCTGGCTAACCAGAAGACCTGGCTGCAGGAAAATGGCAACATCACCTACGGTCCGGTGCCAATGTCCTCCGGTATGCCGGGTTACGAAACCACCCGCGGCCACCTGAGCGTTACCCGCAAGGTCCGCGATGAGTGGTCCCGTCCTTACAACGGTCCGATGCCGTTCTCGGTGTACTTCACCAACGACGGCGAGGCTTTCCACGAAGGCTCTGTTAATCAGATGTCCCACGGCTGCATCCACCTGAACCACGATGATGCTGTGAAGTACTTCGATACCCTGCAGGTCGGCGACGGCGTCTACATCTGGTAGTTATCTGCGCTGATGCGTTGAAACGATGACCGGGTGACTGAGCCTGTTGAGGCATAGGCGCAGTCGCCCCGGCGGTGAAAAATGAGCTCGCCCCACTAGGTTCTTCCAGTTTGGAAGGCAGTGGGAGCGAGCTCGTTTTTGTTGGGTCACAGCTGCCGATTCAACAGGTGGGGTATCTAGCAGCCGTCAACTACGGGGTTACAGGGGTCCTGCCTACTCGTCAGTGCCCCTGTCCAAAAACTACTCCACGAAGCTCATTGCGTAACGGGCAATGGCCAGTTCCTCGTTGGTCGGTACCACGAAGACCTTGACCTTCGAGTCCTCCGCCGAAATCAGACGCGGGCCGTCATTCGGCTGGGAGTTGAGCTCATCATCAATCTTGATACCGAAGTTCTCAAGCTCAGCCATAGAATCACGGCGGATACCGACATGGTTCTCACCGACACCTGCGGTGAAGGTGATGGCATCGAGGCGGCCGAGAATCAGCATGTAAGAGCCGATGTAGCGGCGCAGCTGGTGGACATACATCTGGTACGCAGCCCAAGCATCCGGGTCGTGGTCATCCATGCGCTCTTGCAGGACTCGGAAGTCATTGACACCAGAGACACCCTTCAGACCGGACTGGCGGTTGCACAGATTGTCGATCTCGTCGATGCTCATGCCGTTGCGGTAGAGGTGGAAGATGACGCCCGGGTCAATGTCACCGGTACGGGTGCCCATCATCAGACCAGCCAGCGGGGTCAGCCCCATCGAGGTATCCACCGCCTGGCCACCTCGGATAGCCGCACACGACGCACCATTACCCAGGTGCAGCGTAATCTGGTTGATTTCCTCTGCCGGCTTATTCAGAAGGTCCGGCACCTGCTTGGAAACAAACTCATGCGAGGTGCCGTGGAAGCCGTAACGACGGATATCAAACTTCGATGCGACCTCTGCGTTGAGCGGGTACAGAGCAGCAGCTGGCGGCATGGTGTGGAAGAAACCAGTGTCGAAGACGGCGACGTGAGGCACGTCCGGAAGCAGCTTGCGAGACTCTTCGATGCCTACGATATTGGCCGGGTTGTGCAGCGGCGCCAGCGGAATAAGGTCGCGGATCATGCCGACGATTTCGTCGGTAATCAGCTCCGGTCCAGAGAACAGGCGACCACCGTGAACGACGCGGTGACCGACGGCCGCAATATCCACCGACTCCGGACCAACACCGTGCTCATCCATCAGCTCGAACGCGCGGTCAAGACCACTGGCGTGGTCAGCGATCGGCTCAGTGATTTCAATCTTCTGTCCGGAGAACTTCAGATTAATAATGCCGTCTTCTTCACCAATGCGCTCCACCAGACCGGAGACATACGGCGGCTGCGTTGAGTCCTTCTCCGGATCTACCAGCTGAAACTTGATAGAGGAGGAACCGGAGTTCAAAACAAGTACGTGACGGGACATAATAATTAGTTTCCTCCAGCCTGAATAGCGGTAATTGCAACCGTGTTGATGATGTCCGGCACCGTGGCGCCACGGGAAAGGTCGTTGACCGGCTTGTTCAAGCCCTGCAGAATCGGGCCGATTGCCAATGCACCACCACAGCGCTGGGCAATCTTGTAACCGATGTTACCGGCGTCCAGATCCGGGAACACGAAAACAGTTGCCTTACCCGCAACGGAGGAATCCGGCATCTTCTTCGCAGCCACAGACGGGTCAATAGCAGCATCGAACTGCAGCGGACCATCGACAGCGAGCTCCGGAGCCAGCTCCTTGGCCTTGGCCAGACCCGCCTTCACACGGTCCACATCCTCACCTGTGCCGGATGCTCCAGTGGAGTAGCTCAGCATGGCGACGCGGGCATCGATGCCGAAGGAAGCTGCAGTCTCGGCGGATACTACCGCGATTTCACCCAGCTGTTCCGGAGCAGGCTTCGGCAGCACCGCACAGTCCGCAAAACCCCACAGCGAGTTGTCCATAACCATGAGGAACAGTGACGACACCGTGGAAGCCGACGGCTTGGTCTTAATGATTTGCAAGGACGGACGAATGGTGTGCGCAGTTGTGTGGGCTGCACCGGACACCATGCCGTCGACAAGCCCGTTGTGAATCATCATCGTCGCGAAGTAGGAGATGTCCTGCATCGTCTCACGGGCCTGCTCCAGCGTGACCCCCTTGGCCTTGCGCATCTCTGCGAACTGCTCCGCGAACTGCTCAACATATTCGGAGGTCTGCGGGTTCCAAAGATGAGCGGCGTCGATGTCAAAACCCAGTTCGGCGGCGCGCGCCTTCATCGCATCCGGGTCGCCGAGGATAGTGAGCTCACAGATGTCCTCGCGCAGGAGGTAATCAGCGGCCTCAAGAATGCGGTCATCGTCCCCCTCTGGCAGCACAATGTGACGCTTATCAGCCTTGGCGCGCTGCAATAGCCACCACTGGAAACGCTGTGGAGTCATCACTGCGGTGACCTCGCGGCTTACGACCTTGCGCAGCCCCTCAGCATCGTCAACGGCAACAACGGGAACGTCGAGCTCGAGAGTCTTAGCAGCCTCAGCTGCCTCCTCCCCTGTAAGGACAACTGCGAGTACCTCGCTGTGACGCTGAGCTGCACTGCTGAGAGCCAAACGAACGCGAGCCTTTGCGGCCTCTGTGTGGCAGCCCTCGCCACCAGCGACAACGATGACACCGGCGCCGGCGACGGTGGCAATGCGGAAGTCAAAATCGAGGTTGCCGGAGCCGGTCAGAACAGCCGCCCCCTCGTTAGCAGCGCGATCAGCCTCAACAGCACTGACGATGGTGTCAAGCGCGGATTCCGGATCCACAACAACCTGATCCACGGTGGCGCCGTGCGCCCCACCGACAGTGTGGAGGCAACGTGCCCCACCCAGTGCCTCAGACAATGCCGTAATGACATCTTGCAGATTGTCTGCGCGGTCCACTGAAGTAATCAGGACTGCGGAGTTGTTGGTGGACGCTTGGGCGTTCTTATCGCTCACCGACGTTCCTTTCTCGCACTGCGCTTAATCGTTGACTTATTTAAACGTTGACTTGGCTCGAGCCGTTGGACTGCCGGAGGCTCAAGACCATGCTGAGCTTCTAATCCTGCTGAATCTAATCCCGCTGAGTCCCAAATCATTATTTTCATCTTATTGTGAGTCACCTTACATCTCACGGCGGACTCAAACCTCTTTGGTTACCCCTGGTAGCCACACTTTTCCCCACAGATTCCAACAATTTTCCCGCATAATCGCGGCTTTTATGCGGTTTTTCTAGTGAACTAGCCCAAATTCCCACATTAGACGTGACTAAGGTCACATTTAGTTTTGTATGCCTTCAAAAGCATCTCACCGATGATGTGATGCTCACCTCTCGATTTTTCGTAAGTTATCGCTACGATTGGGGGCGCTACCACTGGGAATGTCGAATAAACCGATAGCTCACCAATAACTCCTTTCCCCACGAGGTCACCGCTGGCAGCTACTTATGCCGCGGCCTCGTGACCGTCGTAAAGCATTAGAGAAAGAAGGACACACTTCATGAATCGCCCGCTCCGCGTTGCCGTAATTGGCTCTGGCCCGGCCGGTGTTTATGCTTCCGATGCACTGATGAAATCCAGTACTGACGTGGAAGTCGATCTGTTTGAAAAGATGCCGGCTCCATTCGGTCTAATCCGCTACGGCGTCGCCCCCGACCACCCACGCATCAAGGGCATCATCATGGCCTTGCACCGCGTGATGGAAAAGCCGGAGCTGCGCCTATTTTCCAACGTTGAGTTCGGCAAGGACATCACACTCGACGAATTAAAGGAGCATTACGACGCCGTCATCTTCGCCACCGGTGCCGTCGGCGACCGCGCACTGCCAACGCCGGGAGCGGACCTGCCGGAGCACTTCGGCGCAGGCGAATTCGTGGGCTTCTATGACGGCAATCCACTCTTTGAGCGCACCTGGGACCTTTCGGCGGAGTCCGTGGCCGTCGTCGGTGTCGGCAACGTCGCGCTGGATGTCTCCCGAATCCTGGCGAAGACCGGTGAGGAACTGCACGTCACAGAGATTCCGGACAATGTCTACGAGGTTCTGAAGACAAATAAGGCCAAGGAAGTCCACGTCTTCGGCCGCCGCGGCCCGGCACAGGCAAAGTTCACTCCGCTGGAGCTCAAGGAACTCGACTACTCACCGAACGTCGAGGTCGTTGTCGATCCGCGCGATATTGATTACGACTCCGCATCCGAGATTATGCGTCGCAACTCCAAGATTACTGACCAGGTCTGCACCATCCTGGAGAACTACGCCATCCGTGAGCCGAAGAACGCACCGCACAAGCTCTACATTCACTTCTTCGAGTCGCCAGTGGAAATCCTCAGCGAGGAGGGTACCGACGGCGAGCAGCATGTGACAGGCTTGCGCACTCAGCGCATGGAATACGACGGTGCTGGCGGGCTGCGGCCGACCGGCGAGACCACCGACTGGAAGGTCGGCGCTGTCTACTCCGCCGTGGGCTACCGCTCTGATGCGCTGCCGGGTATCCCGTTCGACAACGTGAAGAATGTCATTTCCAACGTCGGTGGTCGAGTCATCGAATCCGACAACACCGAGGATGAAGCAGCTGAGGCCATCACTGGCCTCTACACCACCGGTTGGGTTCGCCGCGGACCGGTCGGCCTGATTGGTAATACCAAGGGCGATGCCAACGAGGCCGTGGCCAATCTCCTGGCCGATGCCGCTGAGGGCAAGAAATTCAACCCGTCGAAGCCGGAGTTGTCCGCTGTCAACGAGCTGCTGGAGTCCAAGGGTATCGACTACCTGGACTGGGAAGGTTGGCACAAGCTCGATGCTGCCGAACGCACCGCCGGCGAGGCCGAGGGCCGCGAACGCAAGAAGTACGTCGAGTGGGATGAGATGGTCACCCACTCCAAGGGCGAGTAACGGCGAGTAACTAGGACGGATAAAAAGCGTCGGCTACGCCACTACCTTCACGTCCGTGTACGCGGCGCGCGAGTCCCAGCGGCAGCACACAATCGGCGCCAACAGCTCGACCAATGGCTCACCAAAAGCCACCTGACCAGCACCGGCGGCAGCGCCCGCATCGATGACTCGATCCCACAGTAGGCCCGGCGCGGTAAACAGCGGCACCACTACGAGTCCGCGTCCGCGCTTGGCCGCGCGCTCCTGCGCCGCGGCCACAGCATCGGCTCCCTTGGTTTTCTCAGGACCGACCACGAATGCCGCGCTCACATGTCCCGGCAGCATCCCGCCAAGATTTGCCGCAAACTGGTGCACCGCCGCATTGGCATCCTCATCAGAGGAGCCGACCCCCATCACCAGCGCATCGACCGGCCAGGAAAAAGATGCATTCTCCGCCGCTTCGATGATTCGCTTTACGACGGCGCGCTTCGTGCCGTCGCCAAGCCCGAGTCCTTCAGCCACTGTGATGTCAACACCATGCCGATCGCAGAGTCGAACCTGTTCGGGAACGTCGACTCGCGAGTGGAACGCATCGGTGAACAGGAGCGGTACGGCCAGTGCCTGAGTCTCGCCGGCAGCGGCGAGCTCGGCACAGACGGTATCCAGTGAGGGCTCGTCGAGGTCCAGCCAGGCGAGGCGAATCTGAGAGGGCGCATCGAGGCGGGTGAGCGGCATCTTCTCGCGCACGAGCGCGACCACGTCTTCGAGCACCGGTTTGGTCTCTGAGTGCCGAGAACCGTGCGCAAGCAGAATCAGTGCGGTCATCGATGGTCTCCTCAGGCTCGCTAGCTGTGCGTTCTGGTTTCTCTACCTGGCGGCTCTACTGGGCAGCGCCACGCACGAGGCCTGCGGTGAGAGTGTCACCGGTGCCCGGCTCGATGAGCAGGAACGCACCGACACGACCACCGACGCGGTAGGCATCGACCGGCAGCGACTGTGCGACCTCGACGGTAATCTCAGCAACGTCGTTGACTGCAAGCTGATCAGCCACACCGGTGGGCTCACCGGTTTCGATATCGATGAGCGCATCGACGGAAGCGATACGACCACGCACCAGCGCGGCACCGTAGCGCACCTCTACGACGCGACCGACTGCCAACGGCTTGTCTGCAAGGTGGACGGCCACGGCGGAGAAACGGCGCACGTCTTCCGGGCGCGTGCCACTGATGAGGTCGCCACGGGCGAGGTCGAACTCGGCATCCAGGCTGATGGCCACCGACTGGCCGGCCACGGCCTCAGTGACATCCTCAGCTGCCACGGTGATCTTCGTGACCGTAGCCTGACGGTTGGCGTCTACGGAGACAACATCGCCCACACGCACGCTACCTGCGGCGATACGGCCGGCGTAACCACGGTATTCAGTGGCGTGATCGCGAATGACATAGTCGATGGGCAGGCGCAGGTCAGCCTCGGCATCGGTTTCCAGGTCGGCACCGATGTTGAGGTTTTCCAGCAGCTCCAGCACGGTCGGACCCTCGTACCACGGGGTGTGCTCAGAAGAATCGACAATGTTGTCGCCGACCAGAGCCGACACTGGAACAACGAAGGTGTTCTGCAGACCCAGGCGCTCTGCGAGTGCTGCCACATCCGACTCAATCTTGCGGAAGGCCTCTTCGCTATAGTCCAGCAGATCAATCTTGTTGACGGCAAAGATTACGTGGCGAACACCCAGCAGACCGGCCACCGTTGCGTGACGCTTGGTCTGCGTCACGACGCCGTTGCGCGCGTCGATAAGCAAAACGACGGCCTCAGCGGTGGACATACCGGTAATCGTGTTTCGGGTGTACTGCTCGTGACCAGGGCAGTCGGCGAGGATGAAGGAGCGGACGTCGGTGGCGAAGTAGCGGTAGGCGACATCGATGGTGATGCCCTGCTCACGCTCGGCCCGCAGACCGTCGACCAGCAGCGACAGGTCCGGGTTTTCCTGACCGCGCGCCTGTGAGGAGGCGACGACGGCCTCGTACTGGTCAGCGAGGATATTCTTCGTGTCGTGCAGCAGGCGACCGACGAAGGTGGACTTACCGTCGTCGACGGAGCCAGCGGTGCACAGGCGAAGAGTGCGACGAGCGCGAGTGGCGCGGTCAGCGGAAATCAGGGTAGCTGGGGAATTTGGCTGGCTCATCAGAAGTAACCTTCCTTCTTACGGTCTTCCATGGAGGATTCGGACAACTTGTCATCTGCGCGGGTAGCGCCGCGCTCGGTGAGCTTGGATGTGCGAAGTTCCTCCATGACCTCCGCAATAGTGGTGGCAGTCGATTCGACAGCGCCGGTGCAGCTCATGTCACCGACAGTGCGGTAGCGGACAGTGCGAACCTCGAGGGTCTCGCCGTCGCGGGGGCCACCCCACTCGCCCGGTGCCAACCACATACCGCCGCGGTTGAACACCTCACGCTCGTGGGCGAAGTAGATGGGCGGCAGTTCGATATCACGGGCTTCGATGTAGGCCCAGACGTCGGCCTCGGTCCAGTTCGAGATTGGGAAAACGCGGACGTTCTCTCCGGCGGCGTGGCGACCGTTGTAGAGACCCCACAGCTCAGGGCGCTGACGGCGTGGATCCCAACCACCGAAGGAGTCTCGGACGGAGAACACGCGCTCCTTGGCGCGGGCCTTCTCCTCATCGCGGCGGGCGCCACCGAGAACGGCATCGTAACCACGGTTGGCAATGGTCTCCACCAGCGGCACGGTCTGCAAGGGGTTACGGGTGCCGTCGGCACGCTCGGTGAGCACGCCGCTGTCGATCCAGTCTTGAACCTTGGCTACGTGCAGCTTGATGCCCGGCTGAGCGGCAATCTTGTCGCGGAATTCAATAACTTCGGGGAAGTTGTGGCCGGTGTCGACGTGGAGCAGCTCCAGCGGGATACCCGCCGGTGCGAAGGCGCGCTTGGCCAGCTCGAGCACGACGACGGAATCCTTTCCGCCGGAGAAAAGTAGTGCCGGACGGTCGAACTGACCGGCGGTCTGGCGAATAATGTCGATGGCCTCGGCTTCCAGCTCGGCAAGCCGCGGGTCGAGGCGGTTTTGTACGGAAACGGTGGTTGAGCTAGTCATGGGGGTTCTTTCTGTTGGGGCTGTGTTGGCTGTTGTAACTGCGCTGTTTTAGCTGATATCGGTTATCGGCGGGCGGCTAGCCGCTCGAACTAGAGATGCAATCCGCACTCTGTCTTCTCGCTGCCCGCCCAGCGGCCCGAGCGCGGATCCGCACCCTCTGCCACTCGCGCAGTGCATGTCGCGCACCCAATCGACGGGAACCCCTGTTGTGTCAGCGGATGCACAATGAGGTCGTTGTCCTCGATGTACTGGGCAACGTCCTCATCCGTCCAGGTGGCCAGCGGGTTGAGCTTGATGCGACCGGTCTTATCGATTTCCAGTACCGGCGTGTGTGCGCGGGTCGGCGCGTCGACGCGCTTCAGACCTGTGACCCAGCCCTCGTAGGGGCGCTTCACAGCTGACAGCGGCTCGACCTTCCGCAGTGCGCAGCATCGCGTCGGGTCGGTCTTGTACAGATCTACGCCCTCTTCGGCGTCCTGCTCGGCGGGGGTGCGCTTCGGCTCAATCGACAGCAGTCGGTTGTCGTAGCGCTGTGCAACCTGCTCCGCCACATCGAGGGTCTCCGGGAAGTGGTAACCCGTATCCAGGAAAACCAGGTCGGCTTCCGGCGCGTGCCGAGCAGCCAGTTCCGCCAATACCGTGTCCTGCATCGACAGGGTCACAGCCAGTGGCGTGTGCAGGTGCTCCGCACCCCATTCCAGTACTTCCCCGGCAGTGGCAGTCTCCAGCTTGGAGCCCCACTCCAGTGCGAGCTCAATCAGACGGCGAGCAGTTTCCGGGTTGTCCAGCGCGTCTTCACGCGCGAGTGCCTCCTGAGTCTTAATGACTTCAGCGGTTTTCAGTCCCGTGCTCATGACGCCACCTTCCTATCAATATGACCATGCAGTTTCACTGTGAATACCCGGCAACATTCGCGGCATTGCCAGGCGTAATCGGTTTCCACATCGGGCCACAGATCATCACCGCCGCAGTAAGGGCAATGCATCACCGCACCCCGGTTCGGATTGGGGTGTGCGCTTCGGCCACCGATCCCCAGTCGCGCTGGCACCTCGTCTTTTTCGCTTGCCGACGGCCCCTGCGACCGAACCTCGTTGGGAGATTCACTCACTTCAGGTCCTCCTCATCAGCGCGGACAATCCACTCGCGGAACTGTTCACCCTCGTGGCGCTGCTCCTTGAAATGATTGACGACGCGCTCGATGTAGTCACCCAGTTCTGCCGAGGTGACCTTGTGTCCGCGAACCTTGCGGCCGAAGTTGGCATCGAGCCCCAGCGAACCACCGAGGTGAACCTGGAAACCCTCGACACGGTTGCCCTCATCGTCGGTGACAATCTGACCCTTGAGTCCAATATCGGCAATCTGTGTGCGGGCACAGGCATTCGGGCAGCCGTTGAGCGCAATGGTGATTGGGACATCGAGGTCGCCGAGACGTTCCTCCAAGTCGCCCACCAGATCGATTGCGCGCTGGCGCGTGGTGACAAGTGCGAGTTTGCAGAACTCCAGGCCGGTGCAGGCCAGGATGCCCCGCCGGAATGCGGAAGGCTTGGCAGACAGGCCAATTTCGTCGAGCTCAGCGAGCAGGGAGTCGACCTGGTCGTCGGCGACATCGAGGAGAATGAGCTCCTTCATGACAGTGGTGCGGACGCGGGAAACACCGTGGCGCTCGGCGATGTCGGCGAGCTTGACCAGGTCAGAGCCCGGAACACGGCCAACAGCGGGCTTCACACCGACGTAGTTGAGACCGTCGGCCTGCTTGTGCACGCCGATGTGGTCACGGTCGCCCTCGAAAGGCTCGGGCGCGGGGCCGTCGATAAGCTTGCGGTTGAGGTAGTCGTCTTCGAGTACCTGGCGGAACTTCTCCGCACCCCACTCGGCAACGAGGAACTTCAGACGCGCGCGATTGCGCAGGCGACGGTAGCCGTAGTCACGGAAGATGCGGCACACGCCCGCCCATACCTCGGGAACCTCGTCCTCTGGGATCCAGGCGCCGAGACGCTGCGCGAGCATTGGGTTGGTGGAGAGACCGCCACCGACCCAAACGTCGAAACCGGGGCCGTGCTCTGGGTGATTGACACCGACAAAGGCGACGTCCTGGACCTCGTGGGTGACATCGAGACGCGGGGAACCGGAAACTGCGGACTTAAACTTGCGCGGTAGGTTGGAGAACTCGTCGCCGGAGAGGTACTCGTCCTTGATGCGGCGAATAGCATTGGTGCCGTCGACGATTTCATCGGCAGCAACGCCGGCAACCGGACTGCCTAGGATAACGCGGGGAACGTCGCCGCAGCCAAAGTTGGTGTCGAGACCAACCTGCTCAAGGCGGTCCCAAATCTCCGGCATGTCCTCGACGCGGATCCAGTGCAGCTGGACGTTCTGACGGTCGGAGAAGTCCGCGGTGTCACGAGCGAAGTCGCGGGAAATCTCGCCGATGGTGCGAATACCCTCGGTGGTGGTCTGGCCACCATCGAGACGAACGCGGAGCATAAAATACTTGTCCTGCAACTCGGCGTTAGTCTTCACACCGGTGTGCTCACCGCTAAGCCCCTGCTTGCGCTGGGTGTAGAGGCCAATCCACTTAAAGCGCGGAGCTAGGTCTTCCGCAGGGATAGAGTCAAACCCCTGCTTGGAGTAGATGTCGATAACACGCTGCTTAACGGCAAAGCCAGCATCTTCTTTCTTGATGCGCTCGTCGTCGTTAAGTGGCTCGCGGCCGTCGATAAGCCACTGTCCCTGTGGCTTCGGTGCACGCTTCTTACGTCGGGTAGCCGCTGCGGAAGCCGGACGCTCGGCGGTTTTCGTAGGAGAGCTCATGGGGAATCTACCGAATCACTTTCGTTTTTGTTCTCGTTGACCGAATCAGAGTTGTTTGGATCAGCCCTGAACGAATTAGTTGCTAGTTTTTATAGACCGGACGGTCTATGCAGTATTGCAGGCAACATTAGACCGACCAGTCTGGCTAGTGCAAGCCGGGGCATGCTCGGATACTTAGCGAACCCCCGCTTCGCCCATGTGGACACCGTTTTCTGCGCCCACTTTGACGCCTCCAGAAGCATCCCCAGCCCCGACATCAACCGAAGCCGGTGATGGAGATCCAGAACTAGACACATCAGCCGAGGAAGACCGAGAAGCCGGCTCGAGCTGCACACGCTGACGCAGACCCGGAAGTGTGTCGTGCGAATGCGCCCACAGCACCAGCACCACGACAGCAAAAGCCCACACGAGCAGCACTGTCGCCAGCACACCGCCGGAAACCAGCGGCGAGAACAGAGTGCGAATATTCAGCCCCACCAACACGCCGCCGATCACAATTCCAAGCAGGCGCGGATTAATGCGCCCCACCAGGTACGCAGCCAAAGGCGCGGCAATTACACCGCCGCACAGCAAACCAATTACCGGTGCGGCATGCTGAGCGAATTCCTCCCGCAGCTTTGGCAAAAAGCCCAGCACAGCAGCTGAAGCGACAAGAAATTCCGCCGCAGAGACAGTGCCGATAATCTTCCGCGGCTGATCAGCTTCAGCACCGAGCAACGTAGAGGTCGTAACAGGCCCCCAACCGCCGCCACCAGTGGAATCGAGCAGACCACCAAAGAGCCCCAGCGGAGCGAGCTTCTTCGCTCCCCAGGTCTTTTTCTTGCGCTTAACATTAGCCAGGAAGGCGAAGCGCACAATCACCCACAGGCCGAGAAAAAGCAAGATTGTCGAGGTCACAGGCGTCGCGGCATCACCATCCAGATTGGACAAAAAGGTCGCACCAACAAAGGCACCGATAGCGCCCGGCACACCAAGGCTCAGTGCGCGCCGCCAGTCGACATTGCCGAATCGCCAGTGCGAAATACCAGAGGCTAGCGTCGTGCCCACCTCCGCTACGTGAACTACCGCCGACGCAGTGGCAGCACTACTACCAGCAACAATAAAAAGTGAAGTGGCAGTGACACCGAATGCCATACCCAGAGTGCCATCGACTAATTGCGCGCCAAGGCCGATTAGCACGAAGACTATGAGTTTTTCCATGACAAGCCCTTCCCCGCTTACCCAACCAGAGCCTGCCGTTGCCACGACGTCCGCACGACAAGCTCTTTTAGACCTCGTTCAGCAGAAGCAATACGCAGCAAAACCCTCTCAAGCCAAAGCAGTGATTCTTGCGGTGTTTTGTGTTTGCTTTTTGTAGACCAGTTTGTCTATATTCTGTTTCAGCAAGCATAGACCGATTGGTCTACGATAAGCAATCGCGACAAAGAAAACGTAGAAAAAGGATTCCACCCAATGACCAACGACCAGACTGCAGCCCAGAACGCGGCCGCTTCCTCACTGCCCGATCTCGCCAACTCCACCACCCCACTGCGTGTAGCCGTGGTCGGCTCGGGCCCGGCCGGTATCTACGCCTCCGACGCGCTGATGAAGTCCGGCCGCGACGTCGCCATCGACCTCTACGAGCGCCTTCCAGTGCCGTTCGGTCTCATCCGCTACGGCGTTGCGCCAGACCACCCGCGAATCAAGGGCATCATTAAGTCCCTCCACCGAGTGCTGGACAAGCCGCAGGTCCGACTTCTGGGCAACGTGGACGTCGGTAAGCAGGTCAGCGTCGATGAACTGCGCCAGTTCTACGACGCCATCATCTTCGCCACTGGCGCGACCGGCGACCGCGATCTGAATATCCCGGGCGCCGACCTTCCGGAGCACTACGGCGCGGGTGAGTTCGTAGGTTTCTACGACTCCCACCCGGAGTTTGCTCGCGATTGGGAACTCTCTGCTGAGTCGGTCGCTGTGATCGGCGTCGGTAACGTGGGTCTCGACGTCGCCCGTATTCTCGCCAAGACTGCCGATGAGCTGCACGTCACCGAAATCGCCGACAACGTCTACGACGGCCTGGCAAAGAATGCCGCCCGCGAAGTCCATGTCTTTGGCCGTCGCGGTCCGGCTCAGGCAAAGTTCACTCCACTGGAGCTGAAGGAACTGGACCACTCTGACACCATTGAGGTTGTCGTGAATCCGGAGGACATCCAGTACGATGCCGCCTCCGAAACGTCCCGTCGCGAGTCCAAGATCACCGATCAGGTCTGTACGATTCTGGAAAACTACGCCATCCGCGAGCCAAAGGGCGCCCCGCACAAGCTCTTCATCCACTTCTTCGAGTCCCCGGTCGAAATCATCGGCGAGACCGGTGAAGATGGAGTACAGCACGTCAGCGCTATCCGCACCGAACGCACCGAACTCGACGGCGAGGGTGGCGTCCGCGGCACCGGCAAGTTCACCGAATGGCCGGTCGGTGCGGTCTACCGCGCAGTCGGCTACCGCTCCGACGCAGTCACCGGCGTACCGTTCGACACCGGCACGCACACCATCCCAGATGCCGGCGGCCGCGTGCTTGACGACATCGACGGCAACCACATCCAGGGCCTGTACACCACCGGCTGGATTCGCCGTGGCCCGGTCGGCCTAATCGGTAACACCAAGGGCGATGCCAACGAAGCTGTCGGCAACCTCATCGCCGACTGGGAGGCAGGTCGCCTGGCCGCACCTGCAAAGCCCACGCATAACGACGTCGACGAGTTCCTGGCCGACAAGGGCCTCCAGGTCACCACCTGGGAGGGCTGGCACGCACTCGACGCCGCCGAGCGTGCCGCGGGCGAAGCCGAAGGCCGCGAGCGCAAGAAGCTGGTCGAGTGGGCTGACATGGTTGCGGCCTCCACGGTCGTCGCAAAGCAGCCAGATGCCGATGACGTGGCCGAAGCTGTGCACGAAGCTGTTGTGGAGACCGTCGCGAGCTAGCGCATCGGGTCTAACCGGACAGTTGATTGTGCACGTCAGTCGATTTTCGGATTAGAGTTAATACATGGCTTATCATGCAGACTCATCCAACCTGGACGTCAAGGAAGTTCTGACCTGGGAAGGCTTCGGCGTCGCCTCCCGTGAACTGGCACAGCAGATTGTCGACTCGGACTTCGACCCGGAGATTATTATCGCCGTGGCCCGCGGTGGCCTGCTGCCAGCAGGCGCACTCAGCTACACCATGGGCGTCAAGCTCTCTGACGCCATCAACGTCGAGTTCTACACCGACGTGGCGGAGACCCTGCCGGATCCGGTTCTGCTGGAGCCGCTCCTGGACATCGAATCGATTTCCAACCGCCGCCTGCTGGTCGTTGACGATGTCGCAGACTCCGGTCGCACGCTGCACCTGGTGCTCGATCTGCTTAAGACCCACGGTGCGGAAGTACGCTCCGCTGTGCTCTACGGCAAGTCCCGCTCGGAGATTGCACCGGACTATGTCTGGAAGCACACCGATGACTGGATCGTCTTCCCCTGGTCGGCCGAGCCACCGGTACAGAAGTCCAAGTAGATCAAGTAGCTTACGCACCATAGCGGGCAAACAAAAAAGTGCGCTGCGGGGCCGGTTATGGCGGGTTAAGTGACAAAAAGTGTGTCCGCTC
>NZ_KV787421.1:0-127656 GCF_001807105.1 Corynebacterium sp. HMSC14H10
GAGCGGACACACTTTTTGTCACTTAACCCATAATTCGCAGCGATGCCAACCTGACCTCGCCGTATTCATCAGATGCAGCCAAGTCAACGCCCGCTTCAAAGCGCCAGCCGTGGTCGCCCTCAGGGTCATCGAGTATCTGGATCACATGCCATAGGCCCTCACCAGCCTTGCGGTCAATCGAAATCATATCGCCGCCGCGAGCCTTTGCATCGATCCCTAGGTCATCGTATTCATCGAAGTAGTCATCCATCGCGGCAGGCCAATCTGGCGCATCGTCGAGGTAGTTGTCCAGGTCGGCCAGCTCCTCCTCCTTTTCAAAGGCAAAGAGCTGCACGTGGCGAAACATGAGATTGCGCACCATACGGGTAAATGCACGTTCGTTGCCTGTAAGGGGCCGCGACTCGTCGGTGCCAAAAGCCGCTTCCTTGAGAGTTTCCTCGTCCAATGGCTTGTCCGGATCGGCCATCTGCGCCCATTCATCCACCAGGGAGTTATCCACCTGCACAACGAGCTCGCCGAGCCATTCCACAATGTCCCGGAGTTCCTCGTTAGCGGCTTCCGGAGGGAGAGTGTGTCGCAAAGTGCGCCAGGCATCGGTGAGGTAGCGCAGGAAAATACCTTCAGAGCGGGCAATTCCATACTCAGATACCACGTCCGAGAAAGTCATGGCCTTTTCCACCATCTCGCGCACCACAGACTTGGGCGACAGCGAAAACTCACGCACCCACGGGTGACCTTGAGCATAGGTGTCGAATGCGCCCTCCAGCTCGTCGGCAAGCGGCATCGGCCATGTGATGTCTTCGACGATGTTCATACGTTCGGTGTAATCAACACCCTCGGCCTTGAGCGCGGCGATTTCTTCACCGCGTGCCTTTTTCTGCTGCGCGATGAGCAGTGGGCGAGGGTCTTCCAGAATTGACTCAAACACACTGATGACATCGAGTGCGTAGTTCGGGCTGTCCTTATCCAACAGTTCGAGCGCGGCGATGGCGAAAGGCGACAGCGGCTGATTGAGCGCGAAGTCACGCTGCAGCTCCATTGTCAGCTCGGGGCGGCAGTCATCGCCCTCGCCATGCATGACGACGATTCCCGCGTTGACCAAACCGCGGTAGAGCTCAATTGCGGTCAGAATAGCCTCATTTTGCTGGTGGCGGGTGTCGTGATTGGTGCGCAGCAGATGACGCATGTGTTCGTAGGTATCGCCACCACGTGCAATGACGTTGAGCAACATACCGTTGGTAACTGCAAAGCGGCTGGTCAGCGGCTCCGGTGGCTGAGAAACGATTTTGTCGAAGGTCTTCTCCGACCATGTCACTTCGCCCTTGGGAACGGACTTCAGCCGCAACTTCTTCAGTTTGGCCTCATCCTGGCCGGCACGGCGCCGCAGCTTGGCGTTTTCGATTTCGTGTTCAGGTGCTTCGACAACTACGGTGCCCTCGGTGTCGTAGCCAGCACGGCCGGCGCGTCCAGCGATCTGGTGGAACTCGCGTGACTTGAGAATACGGCTACGACGGCCATCGAACTTGGCCAAACCGGTAATCAGCACCGTGCGAATAGGCACGTTAATGCCGACGCCGAGGGTATCCGTGCCACAGATGACCTTCAGCAGACCAGTCTGAGAGAGACGCTCAACCAAACGACGGTACTTCGGCAGCATTCCCGCATGGTGGACGCCAATGCCCTGGCGCACCAACTTGGAAAGAACTCGACCAAAGGCCGTGGTAAACCGGAAATCGCCAATCTCTTCGCGAATCCGCTCCTTCTCCTCCTTCGTCAGCAGCTTCAGACCGGTCAGTGCCTGAGCCTGTTCAGCTGCTTGGCGCTGGGAGAAAAAGACGATGTAGATTGGGGCTTTGCCGGATTCCAGCAACTCCGCCAGCGTGTCATGAACTGGTGTGTAGACATAGTGGAAATCCAGCGGTACCGGGCGCGTCGTACCTGTAACGAGGTTGACGTCGAGTCCCGTGCGTTCCTTCAAATCCGTCTCAAACTTTTGAGTATCGCCGAGAGTGGCGGACATCAACAGGAATTGGCAACGGGAAAGCTCGAGCAAGGGCACTTGCCATGCCCACCCGCGATCGGGATCCGCATAGAAGTGGAATTCATCCATTACCACCTGGTCAATATCGGCGTCGGCCCCGTCGCGCAGGGCGATATTGGCGACAATTTCCGCAGTTGCGCAGATGATGGGTGCACCACCGTTGACGGTGGCATCGCCGGTCATCATACCGACGTTCTCAGCGCCAAAGACCTCGCAGAGGGCAAAGAACTTCTCGCTGACCAAGGCCTTAATAGGCGCTGTGTAAAAGCTGCGCTGGCCACGAGCGAGGGCGCAGAAGTGGGCAGCAATAGCCACCATGGACTTGCCCGAACCTGTCGGAGTGGCAAGGATGACGTGGTCGCCACCAGCGAGACCAATAGCGGCCTCCTCCTGGGCCGGGTAGAGCGTGATGCCCTGATCCCTGGTCCAGGCAATGAACGAGTCCATAATCGCATCGTCGAAAAGGGACTCTGGAACCTCAGCTAGGTCGGGAAGCATTTCAGATAGTGACACGCTTCCCACCCTAGCGGTAACCCCGGATTAGAAGCGGAACCAGGGCTTCCAGCCGCGCCGACGGCGAGGTTGTTCCGGTTCACCGGATTCTTCGCTTTCCGCCTGCTCTTCCCGAGGCTGTTCTGACTCAGGCTGTTCGGCAGTGCCGTCTGCAGAAAACTCCGCAGACCTATCATCCGCCGAGGCCGACTCGGATTCTTCCGAGTGTGCGTCAGTGTCCTCTGATGTAGTTGCCGAGGAATCCGAGCTGGCCGGGGTCTCCGCCTCGTCGTCAAGCGAGGAAGAATCCTCTACTGGGCGCAGCGGTTGAGAAGCGAGGAACCTTTCGAACTCAGCGCCAATCTCGTCGGCCGAAGGCATCTCGCCGTTAGGTCCAAGCAGGGGAGAAGTCTCCAGCTCTTGACGACGTTGAACTTCCTGGTCGTACTGTTCCTCGAGAAGATTGACCAGCTGAGAGACCTCGCCGGAATCATTCGTCTGCGTATTGAGCAGCTCCGCCACCCGCGCGGATTCCTTCTCCAACGCCTCAAGCGGGAGCTCGAGCTTGGCTAGTTTTGCTACCTCCTGCAACAGCCGCAGTGACGCCAGCGGATACTCAGAGGCCGCGACATAGTGTGGCACCTCTGCGGTGAAACCAAAGGCATCACAACCGCGGCTTGCGAGCTCGTACTCAATGTTCAGGCTCGCAGCACCCGGAACTGTGACGCGGTTTCCCCAGGTATGCATATCACCGAGTTTCCGCTTATCTGTGCCATGGGCGATGATGCCCAGTGGTCGGGTGTGCGGAACCGTCATCGGAGCCGAGTACAGCGACACAGTCCGACCGACATCGTAGCGCTCCGCCAACTCTGCAACGGCAGTCGAGAAAGCCTCCCACCGCATGTCTGGCTCAGGGCCAGAAAGCAGCAAGAACGGCTTACCGACGTTGTCGCGAACCACATTGAGTGACAGGTTCAAATCGGATACATCCACAATCTGGTCGTGGTTCATCGTCACAGAGGGACGGCGAGAACGATAATCAATCAGCTCGTCGATAGAAAAGTTCACCAATGGACGGTGCTCGAGAGCATCCAAGAGGAAACTAGCTGATTCCGAGACGGCATTACCGGCATCCGCATAACCGCTAAGTGCAATGACCAGGGTCAGATGGCCCTCGCTTCCCGTTACGTCAGGAACCGGGAAAACTACCTCGTACATATTGCCCTGAGGCTTGTCGGTCGGATCACTCACGTACGACTACCTCCTGCATCACATTTTTCGTCATTTGAAGTAAACAACCACGATACCGCAGAAATTATTCCAGTTATCCACAAGTTGAAAGTAGTCCACAGATGGGCCGATTTTTCCGGTCGCGCACAAGCAAGGCTGTTGCGGATTCGATAACAATGGGAGCCACCAGATGGCGAGAGGATTGTCCGCTGTCGAGCTATTCCAATGGGGGAAAAGGGGTAAGGAATAAATGGGAAACAAAAAGAACTTCGGTGCAGGACAAAAGCCTGAAATTGAGCCGAGTGTTTTTCTGACGAACCTGCCGGGAATCGTTGGATTCTATCCGCGGGGGCAGGTAGTGATTGCGGCGTTGTATCGTCAGCAGGTCGAAGATCTCATCGATGGCAAGGTCGAGTTTGATCCGACAGCGCATGCTGGCCCGATGCTGATTAAGGATGTGGCCTCGATGGAGAACAATCCTGACCTGGTGCGGGCAGCCGCGGACTTCCTGCTCGATGAAGGATGCACTCACGCAGATGTGTTTATCATCGACGAATCCTGGGGGATTGAAAAGGACTCCACACCTATTACAGGCTGGCTGCGAGAAGGCGGCCTGCATGAGGTGCGTTTGGCGGGCGTTGCCACTATTGCTGCGGGGGAAGTTGTCACGGACGAGCAGGGAGAGATCGTCGGCATTGTCGGTGACAGTCTGATGACCGACAATGCAAATCTAATCTCTCGGCAGGGAGAGCAGATTTTCAAAAACTATGAGGAGTACCGCAGCTATTTTCGAGGTGGCCAATTCCGCGACAGTAAAGACAGGGCTCTGATTGAACGCCTCCGGGAACGAGCGACAGCCGTTGAGCAGCCGAGGAAGCTCAAAATTGGTTCGGACAATCCCGCGCTCATTGAGCACTTCGACATGCTAAAAACCGCCGTGGAAAACGTGGCCGATGGTGTGATGGATGCACATGAGGCGGTGCGTGATGAAAACGCAGGATATGCCATTGCTGCAGCACTGACCAACGTCACCTTGCGCGATATGTCCATGATTTTCATTACTACGCAGTTGGCGCAACCAATGACGGAAATCTGGCGCGAGGCCGCAATTGTCCACCGCGGCAGCCTGCGTGCAAACGCTTTAGCGTGTTTTGCCATCGCAAAGTTCGCGGCTGGGCTGGAGAACTATGCGCAAACAGCCCTTGATGAGGCAGCAGGGGAGCAACCGAATCATTCACTGACTCAGTTGCTGGAAATTGCGGTCGCCAATCAAATTGTGCCGAGGTGCGTTGGCACAATTCTTGGTGCGGCACAAGAGGTGCTGCGCAGGGTATACAAGGTGAAAATGCCGCGTATTGATTAGCGACCCTGCAAGCTGTGCTGCAGTACCTAGCGGTGCGCCGAGTGGGCTCGGTCGCCGAGGTTCTTGGTGTACTCCCATGCATCGGCGACGATGGTTTCCAGCTCCGTAAGATTGGGCTTCCATCCGAGCTCGTCCATGGCGCGCTGAGAAGAGGCAATAAGGGTTGCCGGATCACCGGCTCTACGCGGTGCATCCTCAGCGGGAATCGGGTGACCGGTGACCTTACGGCAGGTTTCAATGACCTGGCGAACTGAAAAGCCGTCGCCGGAACCGAGGTTAAAGATACGGTGGGTTCCCGGCGTGTTGGACTCCAGTGCCAAGACATGCGCATCGGCGAGGTCTTTGATGTGGATGTAGTCACGCACCGCGGTGCCGTCCGGAGTCGGCCAGTCATTGCCAAAGACCATAATCTTGTCGCGGTGACCGAGCGCAACCTGCAGTACCAGTGGGATGAGGTGAGTTTCCACCTCACGGTTTTCTCCAAAACCGCCCCAGGCACCCGCCACATTGAAATAACGCAAGCTGGTAGCGCCGATGTTGTATGCCTTGGCGTAAGAGGCGATGGCGTAGTCCATGGCCAGCTTGGTGGCACCGTAAGGGTTGGTCGGCGCGGTTGGCATGTCTTCGGTAATTGGTGTCTTCTCTGGCTCGCCGTAGGTTGCAGCTGTCGAAGAGAACACCAGGTTATTCGTACCGGTATCACGCATCGCGTCGAGTAGCTTCAGGGTTTGGCCCACATTGTTGTGCCAGTAGTCGGAAGGAACTTCGACGGACTCGCCAACAAGCGATTTCGCAGCGAAATGAACGACGCCGTCGAAGCTGTCGGAGGACAGAACCTCGTAGGCATTGTCCGCCACATCACCTTCGACTAGGGTCGCGCCCTCCGGCACCGCATCACGGTTGCCAACAGAGAAGTTGTCCAGAATGGTGACGTCGTGGCCAAGAGAAATCAATACTGCCGAGCAAACGCTACCGACGTAGCCGGCACCACCAGTGACGAGGAGTTTCATTTGATAATCACCATGATCGCATGAGACAGAGTATCCGGAATGTCAAGAGAATGATCACCGCGGGCGAGAGTCACGCGGCCGGCGGCAACCTCGGCAAGTGCCTCAGTACCCGGCATAATTCCGGCCTTGTGGAGACGCTTCATGTAGCTCTGCTCGACCTGCAGGATTTCGTTAATCTGGACGATCTCAACGGTGTACTCGCCGGGGTTTAGATCGGACAGTCGGCGAACGTTCTCTAACGGCTCTGGTGACTGAGTCCCACCGAGGTCTCCCAAACCGGGAATCGGATTGCCGAATGGGGAGCGTGTGTAAGAGTCAAGCACGTCGAGAAGTTTGCGCTCGACCTCGTCACTCATTACGTGCTCCCAGCGGCAGGCTTCGTCGTGAACCTTGTCCCATTCGAGGCCAATGACATCCGTAAGTAGGCGCTCAGCTAGGCGGTGCTTACGCATGACAGCCGTGGCCAGCCTGCGGCCCTCGTCGGAAAGCTGCAAGCTGCGATCTGGGGCAACTACGAGAAGGCCATCGCGCTCCATGCGCGCAACGGTTTGGCTAACGGTCGGCCCCGACTGCTCAAGGCGTTCGGCAATGCGAGCACGCAAAGGAATGATGCCCTCTTCTTCGAGTTCGAAAATCGTACGTAAGTACATTTCCGTGGTGTCAACCAAATCCCTCACGGTTTTCCTCCGATAACACAGTCTTAAAAGTTTTCACTCAAGTATTAGGATAACCACACTTGCGCAAGAAAGATGTTAGGGCTCGCAAATCCAGTGGCTTTGGTGCTGATTAGGCAGCGAAAAGCTTGGTTCGGTGGGCGCTGCTGAGACGGAAGGGAGCGTACGCGATGTCGAAAGCTTGACGTGCAGACGAAAACGCCGACCGCCAGTGAGGATAAAACTCCGGCACGGGGTCGGCATTGAAGTCCAGCTCTATCTCAGGGCTGAAAGTGGGAACCCTATCGATGTCACCGCCATGTGCGTTAGTTTGCGTACTCACGCAGCTTGTCAGCACGGTCACCCTCGCGGAGCTTGGACATGACTTCCCGCTCAATCTGGCGGACGCGCTCGCGAGACAGGCCAAAGTGGCGGCCAATCTGATCCAGCGTGCGGGGCAGGCCATCGTCGAGACCGTAGCGGAGCTTAATAACTTCCTGCTCTCGAATCTCGAGAGTGGACAGAACCTTGCGGACATCGTGGTGACGCAGGGAAGCGACAACTGCCTCCTCGGCATCAGTTGCCTCTGAGTCCTCGATGAAGTCTCCCAGAGGAGCTTCCTCATCAGTGCCCACCGGCATGTCCAAGCTCACCGGGTCGCGGGACTGACGCAGCAGCATCTCAATCTTGGCTTCTGGAATGCCGGATTCCTCTGCCAATTCCTCATTCGTAGCCTCACGGCCGAGTTGCTGGTAGAGCTCACGCTTGATACGAGAAATCTTGTTGACCTGCTCAACCAAATGAACAGGGAGGCGAATGGTGCGCGACTGATCAGCCATACCGCGGGTAATAGCTTGGCGAATCCACCACGTTGCGTAAGTGGAGAACTTGAAACCCTTGGTGTAGTCGAACTTTTCCATGGCGCGGATGAGGCCCAAGTTGCCCTCCTGGATTAGATCCAGCAGAGGCATACCGCGGTTGGTGTAGCGCTTCGCCAGCGAGACCACAAGACGGAGATTGGCTTCGAGTAGGTGGGCGCGTGCAGCCTTACCTTCCTTTGCCAAAACCTTGACATCACGCTTCTTTGCGCGGGTCATTTTCGCGCCGGTCTGGAGCAAATGCTCGGCGTATACACCGGCTTCAATGCGCTTAGAAAGTTCCACCTCTTCTTCAGCGCTGAGAAGAGCAGTCTTTCCGATGCCGTTCAAATACACACGAACCAAATCGGCGGACGGATTGGAGTTATTGCCAGTGCGGCGCCCCTTGTCCCGTGGCTGACCTTCCAGTTCGTCATTTTGAATATCGGCACTCTTCATGAATCTGCCTCCTGGATTTTTAAGTGGACTCGATAACTACAACGCACGGAGTTACGGAAATGTTCCCGTGAAAGTTGATGAATGTCAATAGGGTAATTTTGCCATGCAAATATAATGTTAAGAAAAACTGCCGCGACTAGCATTCTACGAGAACTGTAAAGGGTCCATCATTGACGGATGCGACCTCCATCATCGCTCCAAATTGTCCCGTTTCGACCGTCAAGCCACGATTGCGCAAGTTCTCGACAATTTTTTCTATGACGGGTCCGGCCTCTGGGCCCGGAGCCGCGTCTACCCACGACGGCCGCCGTCCCTTCTTTGTCGCCCCCATCAACGTGAATTGGCTAACAACGAGCACCGGGGCGCCAGCGTCGACAGCGCTGAGCTCGCCATCCAGAATGCGCAGCTCCGCAATCTTGCGGGCCATCGTTTCCCAAGCATCGGCAGTGTCCTCGCGGCCAACACCTACGAGCGCCAAAATGGCGCCGGTATCGCCTCCGTCAACGTGGCCAACAACGGAGCCGTCGACAGTGACTGACGCGGATTTAACTCGGGTGAGAACGGCTTTCATTTACTGTTTATCCTCCAAGAGCTCGGCGGGGAGAATCAGACCATGGCGAACCAAGTCAACGACGATGGGAACTAGGGCGTCCTTGATTGCAGGGACTTCGGACTCATCAAAGGCTCCAAACATTGCCATGATGTCGATGACGGAGCCCAGGGCAGCTTCGGGATGCAGTGCACCCAGGATGGTTGCGACGGACTCATCGATTGAGTGTGTCCAGGCGGGGCCGTCGGTGCGTGAGATGCGCGTATCGAACTCAGTGAAGCCCTGGCCGCTGTCGACGTCGGCAAGCGAAACGCGTTCTAAGGCGACGCCGGGTCGCACAGTAAAGGCAGCTTCGAGGATGGTGTTAGCAGTTTGTGCGCGAAGCCATTCGGCGCGGCCGAGATACTCCTGGGCTTCGGCGCCGAAGGGAGCGGCCAAAGGCTGCGGCATTTCTTCGCACACGGCGGAAGTCGGGCCGGCAATGCGTTGGACTGTGATGTAGCCGAACCCGATGCCTGTCACGCCGCTGTTGCGGAAGTGCTCCAGCCAGGCACGGGAGCGCTCGCAGCCTTCTGGGCTGCGGGGGTCGATGGACTCGTCTCGAAGCCAGGTGCCGATGTATTCCGCCGGCGTGGCGACATCTCGTTGTGTTACCCACACTTCGAGGCCTTCAGCAGGGAGCCAAGAGGCGATGCGCTGTTGCCAACTTTCGCCTTCGATATGGGCCCAAGCACCGAGCAGATGCGCCGTGCCGCCGTCGGTGAGATGGTCGGCCAGACCGCGGATCATAAGTTCGGTGGCACCGTCCAGATTCAATCCTGAGTCACGGTAAACATGTTCCACACTTGGCAGCCCTACGACGAACGGCGGGTTCGCCACAATGCGGTCAAACTTCTTGCCTGCAACCGGTTCAAACCACGAACCTTCGACGGCCTGCGCCTGGTCGAAGCCATTTGCGGCGAAAGTAGCGCGGGCAAAAAACAGCGCCCGGGGGTGAATGTCCGTCGCGACAATCGACTTTGCATCCGGCTGGGCAAGACTCTGGACGCCACAACCGGCACCGAGGTCGAGTACGGATTCCACCGCCGAGGTCGGCGAAATATCGAGGAGGGAGCGGGAAGCCCGCCCTACGCCCAAGACATGATCGGGTCCAGGAACGTGATCGCTCATAGAGGCATCGCGGTCGGAAAAGACAATACGGTCGACTCCCGCAATCTCGACCGGGCGCACATCGATACACACCTGTGCGTTGGTGGCGGTGCCGGCAAGTATGCCGCTGCCCAGTAACTTGGCTGTCAGCTCAGCCCCAAATAGCTGCTGTGCGTCGGCGAAATCGCCCAGGATGAAAAGACGCAACGCGGTCACAGTGTCCGCAGAAACGCCCTCAGTTTCGGTAAGTAGAACATCGACAACGCCGGGCTCACCGCGGTCCAGCGCGGCCAGTCCCTCGGCGCCTAGGACTCGACGCAGTGACTCACTGGAAAACTCAAGGCGCCTGAGCGCGGTGGCAAATTCCTCCGCACAGTCGACAAAATCACGAAGCTGCTGATCAGTCGGTGGGGTGAAGGTGGAGGGGGAAAAGGTCATCGTAGGCACTACCTTCGTCGTAAAGCGGGGCGGAGGGGCTAGTTAGGGGAGCTTGACGACGGATCGTCGTCTTCCGGCATATCGATGACATTTGCATCATCGAAGGGGGGTGAGATGGTCTCGTTACCGGACTGCGGCGGTGCGTCGGTGTCTTCGGTACTGGCGGTAGAACCGAGCGCGCGCATCTCTGCTTCCTTGAGGGCGCGCTGGCGTTGCTGCTCCTCCCATTTGCGGTTCTGCTCGCGTACAACTCCAGGCTTGTAGACGCGCGGCTTACGCTTGTCAGCGGGTTCTCCAACGCCATTGGCGATGACAACCGCGATCCACGGCATGGGTACGGAGACGACCATGAGAATCGCTGCGATCCACGGGACATCCCACCACAGATAAAAAGCACCGGAAAGAAGCAGTAGCGGAATGCGAGACCATTGCAGGGCCGCGTAGACGTGGCGGCGGTGGTCATAGTTGCGAATCCGAGAGCCGCGGGCGTCGGTAATCAACGCCGCGTCTTTCTTGCGTCGCCGGGAACTTCCGCGTTTCGGCAGCGCGGAGTCGCGACGGTCATTGATTCGCGCCATGGTTGTCTAGCATACGCCTGTGGCGTGGGGTCGTCTCAACTAGCTATGTCCGTTGCAGCCGCATGCTCGCGTAGTCGTAGCGATGTTGTGGATGGCTGTGGAAGGCAGCAGTCAGCAGCGGCCAGCACCTGGGTCACTGGGCATAATTTGACCGATGGGGCACAATTGGAATCTGTGAGCACTCCATTGAAGACGACAAAGACGATTGAACGCACCGATACCCGCGTCGATGAGTCGACGAGGGACGATACCCCGAAGTTCTTCCATTACGTCAAGAAGGACCAGATCGTGAACTCCGCGGTCAACGGCTCCTACGTCGTTGCTCTGTGCGGTGAAACCTTCCCAGTGAAGAAGTCGGCGAAGCCGGGTTCACCGGTATGCCCTGACTGCGAGCGGATTTACAAGTCCCTGCGTCGCAAGTGAGCGGGCTTCGTAAATGGCAGCAGGAGGCCCTCGACAAATACCTGGCGACTAACCCCAAGGACTTCCTTGCAGTGGCGACACCGGGCGCAGGTAAGACGACCTTCGCCTTGCGTATCGCCAGTGAGTTGCTGTCGCGCCGGATCGTCGAGCGCATCATCGTCGTGGTTCCCACTGAGCACCTGAAAGTGCAGTGGGCTGCTTCCGCTGCTCGTTCGGGGATTGCGTTGGATCCCAAATTCACCAACGCCAAGGGTGTGGTAAACCCCTCCTACCAGGGAATTGTTGTGACCTACGCCCAAGTCGCAGTGCATCCGTTTAAGCACCATGCCGTAGCCACCGCTCGGCCGACATTGGTGATTCTGGACGAGGTGCACCACGGCGGCGATGCCAAGAGCTGGGGCGACGGTATTTCCGAAGCTTACGGCGATGTCGAACGCCGCCTGTGCCTAACTGGTACGCCGTTCCGCTCCGATGACGCGGCGATTCCGTTTGTTCGCTACTCGCCGAACGGCGATGGTTACTCGCGTTCCGTCGCCGATTACACGTACGGCTATTCCAATGCGCTTGCCGACGGCGTCGTGCGCCCAGTGGTCTTTTTGGCTTATTCCGGTGAAGCTCGCTGGCGTGATAGCGCGGGTGATGAGTTCGCTGCGCGACTGGGCACCGTGATGAGCCCAGAGGAGACCACGCGTGCTTGGCGCACCGCGCTTGACCCAAAGGGCGAGTGGATGCCATCTGTGCTGCGGGCAGCGCACACCCGTCTCTCGCAGATGAGGCAGCATATCCCGGACGCGGGTGGTCTGGTCATCGCCTCCGATGCGGCAACTGCTCGTGCGTACAAACGCATTCTCGAGCAGATTGCCTCTACGCCGGTGGCGTTGGTGCTCTCGGATGAACCGGGCTCGTCGGAACGAATCAAGACTTTCTCCGAGTCCACCGATGAGTGGATGGTAGCCGTGCGCATGGTCTCCGAAGGCGTGGACGTGCCGAGGCTGGCGGTCGGCGTGTACGCGACCAGTTCCTCGACTCCACTATTCTTCGCGCAGGCTATCGGACGATTCGTGCGAAGCCGCATGCCGGGGGAGACTGCTTCCGTCTTCTTGCCGTCGATTCCGGTGCTGCTCGACTTGGCCTCGCAGATGGAGGTGCAGCGCAACCACGTGCTCGGCAAGCCGGATCGGCCTTCGGAAGGCTGGGAAGATGACTTGGTCGCTGAGGCCAATCGCCGCAAGGATGAGCCCGACGAATTGCTGCCGGCCTACGAATCCATTGGCGCGGATGCTGAACTTGACTACCTCATCTACGACGGCTCCTCCTACGGCACCGCAACCGTTGCCGGTTCCGCCGAAGAGGCCGATTATCTGGGTTTGCCAGGGCTTCTCGACGCCGATCAGATGCGACTCTTGCTGCGTCAGCGGCAGGATGAACAGCTTAAAGCCGCCAGTGCCCGAGAGAAGGAAGCCCGCGAGGAGGCGAGGGAATCGTCGTCAAGCGGGGGCGAAGGGGGCGCGGTGCACCGGATTGAGGGATCAGCGTACCCAAGGCCGCAGAAGGTGGCCAGTGAGGTGTTGCCGAAGTTGCGGAAGGAGCTCAATACGCTGGTGTCGATGATGGCGGCGCGGACAGGTAAGCCACATGGTCAAGTGCATAACGAGGTTCGGCGCGCCTGTGGTGGCCCGCCGACTGCGCTATGTACGGAGGAACAGTTGCGTGATCGCATCAGCTACCTGCGTAATTGGTAGGGTTTCAAACGAACTAAGCAATCTATGGTGGAGAGAAGAATGTCGGCAAGCAGTGATAAGTCGAGGCCGTCGGAATTGACCGGCGGTGGTTTGTCGGCTGTACCAGGCAATGACGGTCGGACTATTGGCGTGCTGGCGCTGATCTTTGGCGTCGGCGGACTCTTGATGTCCTGGATGATTGTTGGTGGCATCCTCGGTGTCTTTGGCATTGTTCTAGGCATCATCGCGATGGCGAAGGCAATGAGTGCGAAGAAGCGCGTGCAGGCAGCTGGGGGAGACGCGGTCATCAGCGGTTCGTTCGGATTGGGCGTGGTCGGCATTGTGACGGGTATTGCGGCCGCCGTGGTGTCGCTGATGCTGTATTCGTCGACATCAGATGCGATGTCGAAGTGCGAGAAGTTCGAGCGCACCTCTGGAGAGTATGCCGAGTGCATCTCTAAGCAGATGGGTACTGATCAGCCAATGAAGCAATCGGAGTGAGTTCGGAAGCGACATCAATGGCGGTCTTACTTTGTGCCCGGAGTTTTCGGTCAACGCCAAATACGCAATCAGGAAATGAGCTAACCCCGTAATCCACCCCCGAAGCCCAACTGCCTGCAGTTTCGGCCGGGGGTTTCTTAGTGAAATCTCATATTTGGCCGAGTGTTGGTAATGATATTGGTGTCAGAAAGTACCCACATTTGGCATCCCCTACATGCGGTAAACGTTTGAACACGCGTGCAATACAGGATGTCTGCTGATTATTAAATAGGAGCGTGAATCGTGGCAGCGACATCTACGCGCGACAACTCCCCGGAACTGTCACCGGGCCAACAAGACCGTGGATACCTCAGCCGGGAGCTTTTCCGTAAGCGCACCGGTCTAGGACTCGGTATCATCCTGGCCCTGCTCGTGTACTTCTTTATGCCGGCTGAGCTCGATCACAACCTGCGTGCAACCGCAGGTGTAGCAGTGCTTATGGCCGTGTGGTGGATGTCCGAGGCTATCCCGATTGCCGTTACGGCTCTGCTGCCGCTGGCTCTATTCCCGATTCTCAACCTCGCTGAGATTAAGGATTTCTCGGGCAAGTACACAGACCCGACCATCTTCCTCTTTATGGGCGGCTTCCTGTTGGCGCTGGCGATGCAGCGTTGGAACCTCCACAAGCGCGTCGCATTGTGGGTTCTGGTGCTCATGGGGTCGTCACCAAAGATGCTGATTCTCGGCTTCATGGTGGCTACTGGCTTCCTGTCGATGTGGGTCTCCAACACGGCCACGGCCGTGATGATGCTGCCAATCGGTGTGTCCGTCCTGAGCCTCATTGTCCGAATGCTGCACGATGAAAAGGTTGCTGCAGAGGATACGGGCTCTGCGAGTGAATCGGTCGCCGAAACCCCCGGTGGGGATGCGCTGGAGGAGGCCGAGGAGTCGTCGTCAAGCTATGACCCGATGCCAAAGTCAAACTTCGGTATCGCGCTGATGCTGGGTATCGCTTACGCGGCATCGATTGGTTCGCTGGGCACGATTATTGGTACTCCGCCGAACGCGATGCTGGCGGCCTACATGGCGGAGCAGGGTGTCAACATTGGGTTCGGCCAGTGGATGCTGCTGGGTGTCCCGGTGGCGGTTGTGCTCATGCTCTGTGCATGGTTCCTGCTGACAAATGTTCTGTTTAAGCCGGAGATTACGCATATTCCAGGTGGGCGCGAACTCATGCGTGACGAGTTGAAGCGCCTTGGCCGTATGTCGACTGGAGAGCGCCGAGTGCTCCTAGTGTTTATCGCGGCGGCACTGGCGTGGGTCTTTGTTCCGGTGCTGCTGCCCGACACCAAGATTGCCGATGCGGTTATCGCAATGACCGTGGGTATTGCGTTGTTCCTTATTCCGGGTGGCCCTAATGGCGTGAAGCTCATGCGCTGGGAAAATGCGTTGGAGCTGCCGTGGGGTGTGCTGCTGCTGTTCGGTGGTGGCCTGGCGCTGTCCTCGCAGTTCGGTGCCTCTGGGCTGTCGGACTGGATCGGCGAGCAGCTGTCTACTCTCGGCTGGATGCCAGTGGCTGCACTCGTGGTTGTCGTCGGCGCCGTTGTGCTGTTCCTGACCGAGTTCACCTCTAACACCGCGACGGCCGCGACCTTCCTGCCGCTGGTTGGTGCGATGGCAATCGGTCTGGGCCACGACCAGATGATCTTCGCAGTTCCAGTTGCACTGGCAGCTACTTCGGCATTCATGATGCCGGTTGCAACACCGCCGAACGCCATCGCCTACGGCTCCGGCTACGTCAGCATGCACAACATGGTCAAGGCCGGTGTCTGGCTGAACATCGTCGCACTGATCGTGATTTCTGTGGCGTCGCTGACGCTGCTGCAGTGGGTATTCGGCGTCGTGTACTAGCTGGGTAGGTAGTAGCCCGTAGTGGATGGTGGGCCAGTGTGCTGAACCACCATCGGGCTTCTCCGCCTAGCGTTGCTCAGATGCTCCTTCGCCCCGTTACACTTTGGTGGTTCGGGGCTTTTGGCTGCAAATGTGAAACTGTGTGAGTTTATGACACTTTCAGGCCATTTTTGAGGTCATTTTTGACATAAACGCAGTCAGTAACTCACTAGCGCTGACACCAAAAGAAAAACCGGGCTCGAATAAGGTGTGAAACCTCATTCAAGCCCGATTCTCTGGGTCTAGCTGTTAGCCCCTGAACAACTTCAGGTTAAAGCTTTACTCCAAGTAGTCGCGCAGAACCTGCGAACGCGATGGGTGACGCAGCTTGGACATCGTCTTGGACTCAATCTGACGGATGCGCTCGCGCGTCACACCGTAGACCTGGCCAATCTCGTCCAGGGTACGTGGCATGCCGTCAGTAAGGCCGAAGCGCAGGCGGACGACACCGGCTTCACGTTCGGAGAGAGTCTCCAGGACGTCGCCAAGCTGGTCCTGGAGGAGCGTGAAGCTGACGGCGTCCACGGCGATAACTGCCTCTGAGTCCTCGATGAAGTCACCGAGCTGAGAGTCACCCTCGTCGCCGATGGTCTGGTCCAGCGAAATGGGTTCACGAGCGTACTGCTGAATCTCGAGAACCTTTTCCTCGGTGATGTCCATCTCCTTAGCGAGCTCTTCCGGAGTGGGCTCGCGGCCCAAATCCTGAAGTAGTTCACGCTGGATACGGCCGAGCTTATTAATGACCTCAACCATGTGAACCGGAATACGAATGGTTCGAGCCTGGTCGGCCATTGCACGAGTAATGGCCTGGCGAATCCACCACGTTGCGTACGTGGAGAACTTGTAGCCCTTGGTGTAGTCGAACTTCTCGACCGCACGAATCAGGCCGAGGTTGCCTTCCTGAATCAAGTCGAGGAAAGCCATGCCACGGCCGGTGTAGCGCTTTGCCAGGGACACCACAAGACGGAGGTTGGCCTCGAGCAGGTGATTCTTGGCGCGCTGACCGTCACGAGAAATCTCGCGCAAGTCGCGCTTTTGAGCGTAAGCGATGCGCTCGCCGGCTTCCTTGGCCTCGTCAATCTTGTACTGCGCATACAGACCGGCCTCGATGCGCTTTGCCAGACTGACTTCTTCCTCGGCAGTCAGCAGCGCGACCTTACCAATCTGCTTGAGGTAGGCGCGGACAGAGTCGGCGGAGGCGGTGAGGGCAGCATCTTTGCGGGCCTGACGCAGACGAGCGGACTCGTCCTCGTTCCAGACCTCGTCGCCCTCGTCCTCTTCATCCTCGTCTTCGTCTTCGTCCTCGTCGTCCTCTTCTTCATCATCGTCGAGGTCGTCGTCTTCGAGGTCGTCATCATCCAGATCGTCGTGAAGATCATCGTCTTCGAGGTCATCATCCAGATCCGGGTCGTAGTCCTGCTCCTGCTCCAAGTCGTGGTCGAGTTCCTCGTCCTCGAGCTCTTCGTTCTCAGTTGCGTCGAGAGCCTGCGCGTCCTTCGCCTTCGCTGCAGCAGCCTTGGCCGCGGTGGCCTTCGCAGCCGTTGTCCGCTTAGTTGCCTTCTTGGCGGCGGCCTTACGCGTGGTTTTCTTAGCGACGGACTTCTTGGCCGCCTTCTTCACGGTCTTCTTGGCCGCTGCCTTCTTAGCGGTCGTCTTCTTCGCCGCAGTTTTGGTAGCAGCCGTCTTTTTGGCAGCAGTCTTCTTCGCGGCAGTCTTCTTTGCCACGGTCTTCTTCACTGCCTTCTTGATGGCCTTCTTTACAGCCTTCTTTGCAGGAGTAGCTGAACCGGTGCCACTCCCGGTGGATTGGTCCTGAGCTTGCCCCAGTTCGTTGCCTGCCACGAACGCCCTTTCACGATGTACGTTGTGTGCGCCGCCAAAGCCGCCGCCAGCTTCTCTCGGTCGAAGAGAAGCTCAACGCGCCAGTGGTGCGCCTTTACTTCGTCTATAGCCAACTAGCCGAATGGAAAACATTCAGAGCTGACCTTTTCGTGCCACGGTCATCAGTGTTGCTTTCTGGCTCCTAGCGAAGAAGTAATCGGTGATAATCCTCATCGAAGCAGTGCGCTGGAATTCGATTTTCCCAATCCTCCTCGAGCCTGTTGATTATTCAACCTTGCCGTGAGTCAACTTCTTATTGTAAACCAATTCTTAAAATCGCCGCCACGGGGCATGGCTTCAAGCACGTGTCACGCCCGACACGTAGCTACCAATCCCCATATAAGAAATGAAAGTGGTTAAGGGTAAAATCCCTGGTCAGCTGCAAAGGCGGCGCCAGCAATACCCGCATTATTATCCAGACTTGCGGGGACAACTGGAGTCTTACATGTCAACAGCGGAATCCACTTTTCGTGTTCGCGACTGATTCCGCCGCCGACGATGATCCGTGACGGCCAAAACAGTGCCTCGTAGGTCTTAAGCACCTTGCTCACGCGCTCAGCCCACTCTTCGAAGCCGAGCCCCTCCACATCCTTAACTCTCGCGGATGCAAAGTGTTCGGCCTCCATGCCATCAATGATGAGGTGGCCTAACTCCGAATTGGGGTAGAGCAGTCCGTCATGAATGAGCGCGGAGCCGATGCCTGTACCAAAAGTTAGCAACAACACGGCGCCGGTCTTATTGCCCGGATCGCCAAACTGGACTTCAGCGAGGCCGGCAGCGTCAGCGTCGTTAAGCACGTGCGCCTTGTTGTTGGGCAGGTATTTAGCGAAGAGCTCTTGGCAGTTCGTATTAACCCAAGAACCGTCAATATTGGCGGCCAGCAAGGCAATCTGATTCTGTACGACGGACGGAATCGTGATGCCGACATCGGAATCCCACTTCGCAATGTCCACAATTTCTGCAATGGTCTCCGCAACCGCTTCCGGAGTTGCCGGCTGTGGCGTGAAAATTTTAATGCGGTCGCCAATAAGCTGCCCAGTTTCAAGGTCTACGCGGCCACCCTTGATTCCAGAGCCTCCCACGTCGATGCCAAATCCAATTCGTTGTCCCATAGCTCAAATTGTACGAAACAGACACAATGGGGGCATGAGCAATAACTCGCATGGCACCGAACAACTCGCTAACAGCGCGGATAATAGGGGGTCTGCTGCACCGAATAGCCCCGGGTCCGTGCGGCCCAGCGTCGGGGAATTGCGTGACCGCGCGGTACTTATCGCCCGCGCAGCCGCGGCGCACATCGCCAGTCGTCGGGTCGAACTCGGCTCCGATGGCGTTTTAGCAAGTTCCGAAACGAAGTCCTCAGCTGTTGACCCCGTCACCGTCGTCGACCGTGAATCTGAGGAGCTCATTCGTTCGCTTATCAAGACGTTTAGCAGCTCTGACCGCATTTTGGGCGAAGAAGGCGGGCTTGACGACGGCGCGAGTTCCCCAGCGCAGGCTGCCAACGAGGGCGAAGCGGTGACCTGGATTGTAGACCCCATTGATGGCACGGTGAATTTCCTTTACGGCCTGCCCAATTGTGCCGTGAGTATCGCTTGCGCCGTAGGCGATGAGGTAGTGGCGGGTGCAGTGGCAAATGCGTCCTCGGGAGAGATTTACAGTGCAGCTAAGGGAGAGGGCGCTCAGGTTTCTCGACGGGACGGCACTGTGCAGACGCTTAGTTGTTCCCCAACGGCCGAGCTGGAAAAGACACTTGTGGCAACGGGATTCAGCTATTCCGCTAGTCTCCGGCAGGTGCAGGGCCGGATAGCGTCGCAGTTGCTGGGGGAGTGTCGAGATATTCGGCGCATGGGATCGGCGGCGCTGGATTTGTGCATGGTGGCGCACGGCCGTGTTGATGCGTATTACGAACACGACATCAAGGTTTGGGATTATGCAGCTGGTGCTCTGATTGCGGCTGAAGCAGGCGCAAGGATTAGGGTCCCGGAATTCACTCAGTGTGCCAACGTTACTGGCCGGCCGGAGGGAGACCCGCTCGACTTTGGTGTCGGTGCGGCGAACTCTGAAGTTGCCGATGCGTTCTTCGAGGCATTGGATGGTGCTATCGCGAAGGCTAGGAATTAGTGCGTCGGTCTAGGAGCAGGTGCTCGAGCCTAACGAGCTCAAACCCTCTAGGTCGGCTTGTTCGCCACGGTTCAATGCGGACATCGTTTCCTCAACCTGGCTGGCTACTTCGAGATCCTTAAACCCCTTACCCAACGACACATCGACGGTTGCATCCGGCCGACCATCGTGGATGAGCTCAAAGCAGGGGAAAAGAGCGTGAAGCGCCGCGGCGTGGCCATTGAAGTCCTCGCCATAACGCAGCTGGCCGAAGCAACCGAGGTCTTGGTTTTCCACAATAGGGTCGTTGCCGTAGGGAACCTGCTCATCGAGGACAAAATCGAGCTGCCGCAATTGCTCGGCGACGGTTGTAGCCTGGCCGACTTTGCCGTTGGCATTATAAACGCGCACATGAACATCCGACGGTGGAACGACGTGCTCTCCGATTAGCGTGGTGGAGGAAACAGGGGCCCCAGCCGCGGGGAGGGAACAGGACACCGGATAACTTGCCGGTTGGCTGCGGAATGCCAATACCCACAACGTAGCGGCAATCACTACAGCAACGACGGAAACCACCACGTAGGGAACAATTTTTCGTCGATGTGATGTGCTCGAAGTGCTCGCGGGGCCTGAACTCATAGCCATCATGTTATCCTCTCCTCGGCTTATGGGCATAGAAACCTATTCTGACCTGCAGAGGTGACAGATTGCGTGAATTGCCTTAATATCCGCTGAGAAAGGCGCTGGAGAGTACAGGGTGTCAATCGTCTCAACGCGTTGTATTCTCCGAGAAAAAGTCAGTTCACAATGTCTAGCAAAGGTCCAGAAAGAAGGTTTGGGACATGGCTGTAAACTACGATGCCCCGCGTACTCGTGAAACCGAAGAGCTGGAGACCGATTCCCTCGAGGGCCTTCAGGCTGCATCTGCTGAGAAGGAAATCGACGACACTGACGACGGCGAAATTGTTGAGCCGTTCGAGTTGCCGGTTGCCGACATCGCGGGTGAAGAATTCGATATGGATGTTGCCCCGAAGGGGGAGGATGAATTCACCTGTGGCTCCTGCTTCATGGTGATGCACCGCTCAATGATCGCAATCGATAACGGCGATGGATTCCCCATCTGTCAGGACTGTGCCTAATCCCCGCACAGCCGGGATAGCTTCCTAGGAAAAAGGAAAACCGCCACTACCACGGTTCTGGCGGCGCTGGGGCCGTCGGCAAGCGTGTAGCGGCGGTGAGAGATTTGACCTAGCGGTCGAAGAGACTGTCAAGCAGTGCCTCGGGGTGGCGGGTGGAGACCAGCCAATAGGGGGTGGGGTCGTCCGGATCGTCGAGGACTAGCAGCACCATCGTGGGAATCCACGTGTGTGTAACCAGGAACGCTGCTGGATCGAGCTGACGGCCCAACGCATTGCGCTGCGCGGACTTCGGGACCACCAGGGATTTGGCAACAACCGATGCTGGCAAAACTGCCGTGCCAGCGTGAAGCCAGCGTTCACCAGTGCTGTCCACTTCCACGGACACCGTGGTCTTCGACATAGTCAACAGCACCCACACGCCCACGGCCAGACAAATAATGCCGCCGATGACAAGCCAAATCGGTGAACGGTTAAAGCCAATCTGGGCCGTGCATACAAAAACGGCAGCAGCGCCGAGTACCCAGAACCACCAGGGAACCCAGAGCTTTTCGGAATAGACAATCGATGAATCTCCGCTCGAGCTCATTGCTATTGCCGCACCTTCAGAGACGGATGCTGAGCTGTCGTCGCGACGAGGCTGCAGGTTATCTTTTCCACTCACGGTTATCCATTCTAGGGCACGGCTATGCTCGGTACTGACAAGGCCGAAGTGCGGTTCTTAAAAGACGCGACAGCGAAGGATATACAAAGAGATGACTTATGCCCCGGTGCAAGTGAAAAAGCTCGCTAAAGACGCTGTGATTCCCCAGCGTGCGCATGCCGATGATGCCGGTGTGGATTTGAGCTCAGTGGAGGATGTCATCCTAGCACCAGGGCAGCGGGCGCTCGTGGGAACCGGTATTGCCATTGCTTTGCCGGCGGGCACAGTGGGATTGGTTCATCCTCGCTCCGGATTGGCTTTCAAAAAGGGGCTGTCCATCGTCAACGCTCCCGGCACGATTGATGCCGGTTACCGTGGTGAGCTTAAAGTCTGCCTGATCAACTTGGACCCGACCAATGCGGTGGAGATCGCCAAGGGCGATCGAATTGCCCAATTGGTTGTGCAGAAGGTCGAGCTCAGCCCGCTGGTGGAAGTCGATGAGCTCGATGAAACTGAACGCGGCGTGGGAGGTCACGGGTCAACCGGAGTGTCCACGACGCTTTAAAACGCCTCTGACAGCGCGGGGACCCTACCAAGTGTGGTTCAATGCGTGAAGAGCTCAATAAAGCGTTTACAAAAGCGTATACAAAGATTTCTTTTTAGCGAGGTGTCAATAAACCACCATGTGGCCATTTGGAAAGAAGAACCAGCCAGAAGAACCAGCTGCTGAGGCAGAGACCGTTGCCACCGACTCTGCGGCGCCAGCTTCTGAGGAGGCTACCGCAACCGTGCATGACGACGCGTCGGAAACCGCCGCGGAGAACGCACCAGCAAACGGCCCCTTCGACATCAACAGCGCTAGCCCGACGCAGTTTGATTTTTCGGACTTCGCGAAGGCCAGCCTGAACCTCGGTTCGATGCTGCTGCCTATTCCTCACGTTGGTGATATTCAGGTGGAGATGGGGCCGACAGGTCCAACCATGCTGCACGTCGCCACTGAGCATGGCCGCGTAACTCCTGTAGCATTCGCTGCTCCGACGTCGGGCGGCCTCTGGGAGGAGTCCGCTCAGGAAATCAAGGACGGTCTTGAGTCCGATGGCCTCGATGTCCACGTCGAGCAGGGGCCGTGGGGTTCTGAGGTCGTAGGTCGCACCTCCGATATGGAAATGCGAATCATCGGCGCCGACGGCCCGCGTTGGATGCTTCGCATGACGGCTTCCGGTCCGGCTGATCGGGCGGAGGAACTCGCAGATCTCGCCCGCGGTCTCCTTGCCCGTAGCTTCGTCTCTCGCGGTGAAAACCCGATGCCAGCAGGTCAGCCGCTTCCGGTTACGCTGCCGTCCCAGATGGCCGAGCAGATTCGTCAGGCATACCAGCAGCAGACCCAGGCTGCCCAAGCTGAAGGTGAACCCGGGCAGGTGCCAGGCGCTACTGGTATCAACCCGGATGGCTCCACCAATTAGTTTGGTCAACCCGCCAGCAGAGAGAAGCTAGCTACTTGACCAGTTAGAAAAGGATCTGCAGGCGCCACTGTGCACTGCCCGCCGCCGTCACCCGACGGCGGCTTTTCTCTTGTCAGCGGGTAGTATCACACTGCGTGAACATCGAAGTGACTATTGACCGTCCCGCTGCCGGCGGAGAATTCATTGCCAGCTACGACGGACGAATCGGTTTCGTCACCGGCGGTATCCCCGGCGAACGCGTTGTTGTCGAAATTGCCAAACCTGATGCCAAGCTGTGGCGCGGCAATGTCGTTGAGGTTTTGGATGCCTCAGAGCATCGAATTTCGCAGCGTTGCGAAGCAGCTCAGCAGGGCGCGGGCTGTTGCGACTGGGGTTTTATTGATCCTGAGCACGCGGCGCGTCTCAAGGCTGATGTCTTGACCGATTGCCTGCGCCGTCTTGGACGTTTCACCGCCGACGAGCTGCCAGCTATCGATGTTCTTCCACTGGCTCCGACCTCCCGTTGGCGCACGCGCGTGCGGCTGGGTGTGGATTCCCAGGGACGAGCGGGATTACGTCGTTCCCGTTCCCACGAGCTCGTCATCGGCTCCGAGTGCGTCCAAACAGTTCCCAATCTCATCGCTGGCTTTTCGACGGCCGGAACCATCCCCGCCGCTAAGCCTGCTCGCGGTCGCGGGAGCAAGAAGCCGAAGCCAGGAGAACTCCATGTGGCCATGGACACGGAGGGTAACCGAAGTGCTGTGTACGTTTCCGGCACCGGCAGGAACCGCAAGCAAACGGTGATTGAAGGCGAGCCAACCACACAGCACACTGTTCACGGAATTACTTTCGATGTGCCGACTACCGGTTTTTGGCAAGCCCATTGCCATGCCCCTGAGTTCTATGGATCGCGCATCATTGAACTGTTGGCCGGTCAGTCTTTCTCCTGTGGTTGGGATCTTTACGGTGGCGCAGGCGTTCTGTCGGCGGCACTGCGCAAGCTAGTTGACGCAGAGGGCTCAATTCTCTCTGTCGAGGGTTTTGCAGCGGCAGCGACGGCGGGGCGCAAGGCCTTCACTGCAGCTGACCACAGTGCGAATGCGTCGTCTGCGGCACCAGTCCGGTTCGTTACTGGGGATGTCACCAAGGTAGTGCGCCGCGAAGTTGCTAATGAGGAAACACCAAACCCGGATATCGTCGTTCTCGACCCTCCGCGCTCCGGTGCTGGTAAGGATGCCGTTGCAGCTATTGCTCAGGCAAAGCCACGCGTGGTTGTACATTTCGGTTGCGATCCGGCGACTTTTGCCCGCGATGCCCGGTACTGGGCTGACTACGGCTACGCGTTCAAACACCTCGAGGTCGTTGACGCATTTGGCCTAACGCATCACTTTGAAACCATCGCGGTGCTAGAGCGGCTGTAGCTAGAGTGGCTGCCGCATGGGCGCAAGAACGTTGGCGCCGATCACGTCGGCAAGCAAATGTGCCTGCCATGGGCGGAAACCCTGTTCGCTGAGGTGAGCGGAGATTTCGGTAACGGCTGGCAGGCCGCCAGCGTAGTTGTCGTGGTGGCGGAAAACGAATGAGCCGACTGCGCGGCTGTGAATCCACCACACCAGTTCACGTGTCTGCGCGGAAGTGATGAGTGTATCTTTGCGCAGATGTATTTGGGCACAGACGTTGTCGATGCAGTCTCGCGTGGTTTCGAAAATCTCGGCGGCTTGTGGGGCATGTTCAGCCCAACGCCGAAAGTGGGGCATCTGGTTGGGAGCCTGCTTCTGGGGCTTCGGCCATGACGACCTGGGTTCCTGACGGGCTTCATTAACGACCTTCAACCAAGCGTCCGCAGCACCGCGACGGCGACGTGGAAATCCACGGATTGCAGTCAGTTCACGCTGCGTACCGGGGAGTTGTTCTGCGATTGTACGTAGAACGCTGTGACCCATGACGTGTGTTGGGGAGACATCACGGCGCTGCGCGATTTCGTCACGCTCAGTCCACAGTGCACGGGCGACGTGAAGTTGTTCGGGAGTGCGCAGCTTCCCAATCCCTTTGAGCCCCTGCCACGAGTGTCCGACGTGCAGGCCATCGAGGTATTTACGGTTTAGAGCGAGTTCGCGTTCGCATTCCTGTTCCAGCCATTCCAAACGGTCGAGCTCAGTCAGCGCCTGACAAAGAACCTCGGCGAGTTCGATGAGCAGCTCGACATCCAAGGCTGCGTAGTCCAGCCAATCTGCTGGCAGTGGACGAGTAGACCAATCCTCTCGACCGTGCCCCTTGGCAAGTCCAACTCCGAGGAGTCGCTCTGTCAGAGCTGCTAAGTTGACTCGCTCCAGGCCGAGAAGGCGGCCGGCCAGCTCAGTGTCAATGACTTTGGTGGGGTAGAGGCCCAGAGCTGCGAGGCAGGGAAGGTCAGAATGAGCGGCGTGAATAATCCAGGTCAGGTCGTTGACTGAGGAACCAAAAACGGCCATCGCCTTGCGACCATCTTCGGGATCGATGAGAAAGGTGCCCGCTCCACGGCGGCGAAATTGAAGCAGGAAGGCGCGGTCGTCGTAGCGATATGCCGAAGCTCGTTCAGTATCGACTGCGAGCCAACCGTGTCCTTTGGCCAGCTGCTCACCGGCGTCAATAATGTCGTCGATGGCAGAAAGCACGCGTGGAGTTCCCTCGGCTGGGGCAAGTCTTACTTCTACGTCGGGACTAGTTTCCACGTCGGAGCTCATCGCACGCCTCTTCGGTCGTCGGTATCAGCAGTCGCCGGTATCAGCCCAGCAGGGAAACGCCGACGGGTGGCAGACCAGCGACGTTCGCTAGTACCTGAGCGAAGGATTCAACGTGGGTGCGCAGGTCGGTGCCACGAGCAGTCCACGATGCGCGCATTTCTAATTGAAAGGCCTGTGGCTTGCCGCCGATCTCGCCATAGCGGACAGAGTTCGTAGTAGTCACCGTGCCACCCAAGTTCGACAGTTCGGCGTTGTTCTCAGCCAGAGCCTCGGTGAGCCATTGCCAGGCAACCTGGGGAAGCAACGGATCTTCCGCGAGGGAGGCATCCATATCCGCCTGGATGTATGCAACCAAGCGCATGTCACCGTCCCAGGTTTCCTCACTGCGGGGGTCATGGAGCAAAATTAAACGACCAAAGGCATCGTCGTCCGAGGACTCGGGGACGATATCAGCTTCGGGCTGCGTGACCTCAAGCGAGACAGCGTGGCTAAACGGTGCCAGCTTCTGCGGTGGCCGAACGGTGCCCAGAGCAATCTCAGGTCGCAGTTCAGCAGAGTGCATTGACTGGACCGCGGCGCGGAAGTTCTGTGGCATTGAATCGGTTCCATTCACGCGCCTGAACTTAGCCATATGACGCTTGCGTTAGTGGGAGGCGCGCCGAAAAGAGTGGGAAGCGACCAAGCGGTTCGTCGAAAACGCACAGCAGGGCGAGCGATTTCCCTGTTCTTAGTACCCCACACATCAATTTCTAAGGTAAGTGGGGCATGATTGTCCGTATGAACAATCGTCGCACTTTGACTGATGCCCCGATTCTTGATGCAGCTTACGGTCGAACTCCGTCGCGCCGCCCGGTGTGGTTTATGCGGCAAGCTGGTCGTTCACTGCCTGAGTACCGTGAGGTGCGCAAGGACATCGGTATGTTGGACTCTTGCTTCCGCCCGGAACTGCTCGCTGAGATTACTATGCAGCCGGTACGTAGGCACGACGTTGATGCTGCGATTCTTTTTTCCGATATCGTCGTGCCACTGAAGGCCGCAGGTGTCAACCTGGATATTGTTCCTGGCCGCGGTCCAGTAATGGATACTCCGGTGCGCTCGGAAGCAGACATTAAGGCGCTGCCGGAAGTCACGGAAGAGCAACTCGCTCCGGTGGCCGAGGGTATCGGCCTCATTCTGCAAGAGCTGACTGAGACTCAGGCACTCATTGGCTTCGCCGGTGCACCATTCACTTTGGCGTCGTACCTGATCGAAGGCGGTCCATCCCGCAATCACGAGCGCACTAAGGCGCTGATGCACTCGGACCCTGAATTGTGGGATCACCTGATGCAGAAAATCACTCCGATGGTGATTGCTTTCCTGCGCGCGCAGATTGGTGCTGGTGTGGACGCTATTCAGCTCTTCGACTCCTGGGCTGGCTATCTCACCGAGCGTGATTACCGCCGCTTTGTGTTGCCGTACTCGAAGGAAATCTTCCAGGCCGTCGCCGACGCCGGCATTCCGCGCATCCACTTCGGTGTGGGCACCGGCGAGCTTCTCGGTGCGATGGCTGAAGCCGGCCCAGAAGTCATGGGCGTCGACTGGCGCGTGCCACTGGACGTTGCTGCCAACCGCATTCGTGCCACGCTTTCCGACGTTCACCGAGGCGCAGACCCTGCGGAAAACAGCCTTGCATTGCAGGGAAACCTTGACCCGGCGATTCTCTTTGCCGGTGAAGATGCAATGACCCAAGAGATTCAGCGCATCTGCTCTGAGGCGGACCGTGCAATTAAGCGTGGTGACGCCCGTGGACATATCTTCAACTTGGGTCACGGGGTGCTACCGAATACCGATGCCGACGCGATTACGCGCGCCGTTGAGATCATTCACGCAACGTAAAAGCCGACGCAACAGGCGTGTAAAACACGCACTAGCTAATTTCCTACAAGTCTTATCGACCGTGCCCGCTCGAGGCGCGGGCATAGAGAAAGCGTACGAAATACCGTGGTTGCACAACCTTCTACCATTGCCGTCATAGGTGGCGGTATCTCCGGCCTGACCGCAGCGTATGAGTTGCGTAAAAAGCTCGGACCCGCCGCAAGAATAATTGTCATCGAGTCCAGTGCACAGGTCGGCGGCAAGCTGAAGACTCGAACAGGAACTAACGGCCCTCTCGAAGCGGGCGCTGAGGCGTACCTGGCGTTCCGTCACGATGCCACCGAGTTTTTCAAGGAACTCGGTTTGGCAGATCAGCTAGTCGCCCCTTCGGGGCTGCCTTCCAAGCTCTACATTGGAGGTGAACTCAAGGACCTTCCGCGTAACACGGTCACCGGTATTCCAGGAAGCTCAGAAGGGTTGGGCTACCTCCTCAGCGAGGCCACCCTCGCCAAGATTGATGCCGAGTCGAACCCCGAGCTCACTCCAGCCTTGCACTGGGTACTGGGAGACGACATGAATGTCGGCCAGCTGGTCGCGGCGCGGCTCGGTGAGGAAGTCGTTGACCGCATCGTCTCCCCGCTGCTCGGGGGCGTCTACTCAACCACCGCATACGATCTGGGTCTGCGTGCGACCATCCCACAGCTGGCGGCAGCGCTTGATGAAATGGCTAGTGTCGGTGACCATGTCAGCCTCACCGGCGCTGTCCAGCGCGTTCTGGAAGCACGTAAGGAGGCGCAGCAGGCGCGTCTGAGTAGTGAGGCTGCGACAGATTCGACGAAGACGAAGCGACCGGTGGTCTTCCAAACGTTCCGCGATGGCTTCGAGGTTCTCTACAACACGCTTGTCGACGAATCGGGAGCCGAACTCCTCTTGTCGACGAAGGCTACTGGTCTGCGCCAGCATGACAACGGCTTTGAGGTGACAGTGGAACTGCCGTCGGAAAGCGGCACGAGCATTAGCACTATCGACGTCGACGGTGTTGTCGTGGCGGCACCTTCTGCAACCACATCGGAGCTGTTGAGCAATCTTGCGCCAGAGGCGGCCGAGCTCATTGGTGGGGTAGACACGTCGAACTCGGCGGTGGTCGGTATGTGTTTCGACTCGTCGGAAGGACTGCCGGAGATCAACGGCGTGTTGTGCGAGATTGGTGCTGACCTGTCCGCGAAAGCTTTTACAGTGTCGTCCCGGAAGTGGCCACATATTGGTGAGCGCTACGGTGCCGTTGTGAGGGCAAGCTTCGGCCGTTTTGATGATGACTCGCACGTGCATCGTAGCGACGAGGACCTCATCGCCAGGGCAAAAGCAGATTTGGCTAAGGCGACTGGCTTTGATGCCGAACCGACAGCGGTTTTCGTCCAGCGTTGGTGGGCGGGGATTCCACGCTTCGATATGGGGCATGGAGGCCTGATGGATTTTGCTCGCCAGGATTTGGCCGAGGTGCCTAAGCTTGCAGCAACAGGGGCGTGGCTCAGTGGCCCGGGCATTCCGGAATGTATCTCCAACGCCAAGGCTGCGGCCAGCAAGATTGCTGCGGAGCTGGCATAAAGCTGCGAGATTGGTGCTGAGTACGAAACTGGCGCTGACCCATCGTTTTTAAACAAACCTTTCAACCGAACTAGGAGACAACTAATGACCAAGCTCGATTTCAAGAAGCTCAACGACACCATCCGCTACACCATGTGGTCTGCCTTCAAGGTGACCCCAGGTGCACTCGGTGATAACCGCGAAGAGGCAGTGGCTAAGACCAAGGAATTCCTGGCTCGTTACGAAGACACTGATCTGATCATCCGTGGTTTCTACGATGTTTCGGCCATGCGTGCTGAGGCCGACTTCATGTTCTGGATCCACGCAGAGAAGCTGGAAGACCTGCAGGCGTTCTACAACGCCTTCCTGCGCGAGACTCCGCTGGGCAAGGCATCCACTCCGCACTGGTCGAACGCTGCGCTGCACCGTCCAGCTGAGTTCAACAAGTCGCACCTGCCGTCGTTCATCATGGGTGAAGAGCCGGGACGATGGATTGCGGTTTACCCCTTCGTTCGTTCCTACGACTGGTACCTGCTGGAGCCGACCGAGCGACGCCGCATCCTTGCTGAACACGGTATGGCCGGTCGTGACTACCCGGATGTGCGCGCCAATACTGTCCCGGCGTTCGCACTCGGTGACTACGAGTGGATCCTTGCATTCGAGGGGCCGGAGCTCGACCGCATTGTGGACTTGATGTGGAAGATGCGTTACACCGAGGCTCGTCTGCACGTCCGCGAAGAGATTCCGTTCCACACGGGACGTCGCGTCGATGACATCGCAGAGATCATCAACGTTCTGCCGTAGCTCACGCAATCAACGAGAGAATCAGCAGCGCCGCTGGTCAAGCCCCGTTAACTGACGGGATTTTGACCAGCGGCGCTGCTTCTCTATCTAGTTATTCAGCCGTCTTGTCCGGTTCGAGCGTGAGTGAAATTGAATTGATGCAATAACGCAGGTCGGTCGGAGTATTGTATCCCTCACCCTCAAAGACGTGGCCGAGGTGAGACTTGCAACGACTGCACAGCACTTCGGTACGGACCATACCGAGGCTGGTGTCTCGGCGCTCAATAATCCGGTCTCCAGCTAGTGGAGAGAAGAAGGATGGCCAACCGCAGTGAGAGTCGAACTTCTCGTTCGACCGAAACAGCTCGTAACCACAGGCCCGGCAGCGGTAGACACCTTGAGTCTTGGTATCGGTGTACTCACCGGTGAAGGCGCGTTCAGTACCTGCCTGACGCAAAACCTGGTACTCCGCGGCACTGAGGCGTTCGCGCCATTCTTCTTCGCTCAGATTCCAGTCTTCGCTATGCGAATCAACCATTCTGAATAGCCTCCTCAGACTTGAGATCAGATTCCTGATTAGACTTCCTGCCTGCTATCTTCCAGTCGCTCAGCCAGCTGAAGCCGGATGCAAAGCTACGCCCATTGACGGCATCCACAATCGTCATTCGAATGAGTGCTGCCGTGATGGAGAGAATAAGAACGGCCCATCCAATACCGCCGATTGCAACCGTGAACCACGGGAAAAAGAGGTCATCTTCATCAATCCACCAATTGGCGTAGAAGAAACAGAGTACGACTCCGAGTCCTGCGCCCCAATTCAACATGACTGTCGAACCAATATTTCCTTCATTGTCGCGAGCCAAAACCAATGGGCGAAGCACGGTGAGAACCATTGGCAAGAGCGTCATCGAGTAGTACTGCTGGCCCAGGCTGGAAAGGAAGAACGCGCCGGTGAAGAGAACTCCGGAAGTCGTAGCAATCCAGAATATCTCATCCCTTTCGAGCCAGCGAAGAAGGAGCACGACGGATACCAAGACGAAAATGCCGAAAAAGATCTGCCACAGCAAAATCAGGGTCGGATGGGCACCTAGCCAAACAAGCTGTCCAGTCAGTGAAGCATTTGCAAAGTCACGGACAACTCCCAGGTAGGGGACGGTGATATCTAGGTAGTCACGTGGTTGGACCATGAGCGGCCACGCAATGACATTGGCTGCAATTACCACTCCGATACTGGTCAGTACCGTAGAGAACTGCCTGCGCATGAACGGTAGGAACAGCATTGGCAAGAAAACAGGTTTAATGGTGATTGCGATACCGATGATCAGGCCGGCCAGGATATTGCGCCGCTCGGTCAGAGCAATAAAAAACAGCACTAATGCAAGGAAGAGTGAACCGTTGACGTTCGTAAAATCAAGGGTGTTGGTAACGGGTTCCGTGAGGTAGAGCAGTGCTATCGACGCTGGAATGATGGGGCCAGAGCGCGCAATACCAAGCCACCTCAGCAGCAATACAATTGCCGCAATGATTGCAGCTGACTGAAACACCGCAAACCAGATTCGGCCCGATTCAAGCGAGCCGAACAAATCAATCGGGGCTAAAAGTAGGGTAGCGCCTGGGGAATACAGATAGTGCGGATCGGCTGTTACGTAGTCTTCCGAATAAACGGGTACCTGCGATACGAATCGATTAATTGCCGACCAGACGGTCGTAAAGTCATCTGTGCCAGAAACGTCTTTCGGCAAAACCCAGGTGCGGTGAAAAATCACCACAGCTGCGATAGGCCACAAGAAAGCGCTGAGTCCTCGCGACACGTGCCGAGACAGAGGGCGTGGAGCCACCGAATTTGTCTCTGGCGTGTCCTTGGACGTTTGCGTTAATGCCGTTGCGCTTGCGCTCACGTCGATTTTTGGTTTACTCACAATACTCCACCCTACTGGGTGAAGCTGCGGGAATAGCGTAGGAAGATGTGTGAGTCGGAACGTAGGATATCCCGCACTTCAAAAGCCTGCGGGTTCGTCGAGTTCGAGTCCTCATCAGGGTCGTTCTCGCCGAAAGTCAGGGGGCCGTTACCCACCCACATCGGCGACAATGTCAGGAACAGTTCGTCGACGCACCCCTTTTTGAATGCTTCTCGATACATCGTCGATCCACCCTCTACGACAATGTCCCGATACCCATGTTCAGCCAGCCACGTTAACGCCGCTTTTACCGAGGGGTTAGGGAACTTAACGACGCGAGCCCCGGCCGACTCCATCTTTTTAGCTTTGTTCTTGTGAGCGGCTCTTGCCTCTTCATCATTAAAAGCATCTTTAGTCGGGGTGAAGATTATCGGAGGATTGACTTCTGCATTCGCGAAAAAGTCAGATTTTATATCTAAATCCAACGAGCGCGAAAGTGTGGACATCGCCACGTGCTCGGAGCGACCTAGCTTCTGTCGAACGGCCTCTAGGTACTCCGGTATCTCAACTGGCCCGTACCCCTCGGACGCAATGGTGCCTGTACCAACGAAAACGACGTCGGCAAGCGCGCGAAGCGTGTTGAAAACCGTGGCATCGGTGTCGTTGCCAAGCTGGCCAGAGGTGCCTTCGACGGCGCCGCGTCCGTCCAAGCTGGTGACGGCGATGGCCGTGACGGTGGAGGTGTTGTGAGACACCGCCGCTGTATCATGTGTCGTTTGCGCAGGTCGAGAAAGAAACTGCAGAATTTCGTCGGTCGATGGGCTTACGGAGGTGAGTGTAGCCATACCGCCGAGGTTAAGCCGACGATTGCAGAATAGGCAAGGCCTGGCTTATAAGGGAAGTATTATAATCGTTGTCATTTATAAGGATTGGACTTATAGTAGGGGCATGCGACTAACAGATACTCTTGAGAAGGCATTCAACGACCAGATCACTATGGAGCTCACCGCTTCCCACGTCTACCGCCAGCTGGCAATCGAACTGGACCTGCTGGATTTCTCCGGCATGGCAGAGTGGATGCGTGCACAGGCGGATGAGGAAGTTGATCACGCGAACCAGTTCATCGCACACCTCGATGCTCGCGACAACCACCCGCAGATTGGTGCTGTCGACGCACCGGAGGTGAAGGTCACTTCCGCAATCGATGCATTCCGCATTGCTCTCGAGCATGAAGAGAAGGTTTCGGCATCTATCCGTAACCTCCGCAAGCTTGCTGATAGCGAGGGTGATCTCGACTCCCGCCCGCTGCTGGACAGCTTCGTGGTTGAGCAGATTGAGGAAGAGGACACCGTGCGTGGCATCATCGGTCGCCTGGAGATTGTTGGCGACAACGGTGCTGGCCTGCTGCGTATCGACCGGGAGCTTGGCGCTCGCGACGCAGCTTAACGTCAAACTCGATTTGTGAGTTCGAAAAGAGAAGACCGCTCCAGGGAAGTTCCTGGGGCGGTCGTTTCTATGTAGCCTGAATATCAATTGACGGATCTGGCTTCCAATCAAACCGAAATTCGTGGAAGGGAAGATTCACCGTTTCCAGGTGGTAGAACGCGTTTTTGGCGTGCTTTGCGTAGTGGTATTCACGAGCTTTGATCGTTGTGATCGATAAGAGATTGCCATAATCGGGAAGGAACGTGTGTGCGTACTGCTTGAAAAACCCGGTTAAATCCAAAATCCAACCACCTTCCGCGCGAGTCAGTTCTGCGGCATAAAAATCGGTCGTGGCGACGTGCTCCATCTTTGTTCGGGCCTCGTCTCCATAGACAACGAGATTGTCACGCAAGAGTTGTACCCGGACCGCGTTAATTGCGCCGCCGCCTGCATTCAGTGCCCAAAGGTCGTCTGCGACAAACACCTTGATGCTATCGCTAGGCGAAATATTGGCCTGGGTGATGCGACCATAGAGTCGGCTGGAGAACAAGTCACAGGACGCCTCGTTGACATGGAGACGTATCGCACCTTTTCGGAACAACGTTGCCAAATTAGAATCGCGGTTGATAATCGATGTAATCGAGTTCTTCTCTTCGAAGAGCTCGGGATTAAACTCAATTACTCGAGGAACTGACAGGTCATCGTAAATACGCGGCTGGTTTTGTCGAATGAATGAGTCAACAAGGCGGCGCGAAACTTCCGGCTTGGGCGGAAAGCGATGTGGTTGGGCGCGATAAAGCGCCTTCTGGATACCGCAGGTATAGGCCTTGCCCTGCTGGGTGTTGTTGCGTTGAATTGGACACCCGGCATGGCAGAGATAGAAATACTCACAGCTAATGCAGTCACTGGATAGAGCAGGATTGGCCCGCTCATAAGCGCGAATGGCATCGCCGCCGCGCGTAATCAACTCAGGCATTCCCAGTTGGAGAATATTGCCAAACTTCAAGTCAGGTTCTGCCTGACCTCTGTGGCACGGGTAAACGTCCCCGTCCTTCTGCACTAGAAAGTTATTGGTGCCGCAATTGATCTGATTAGTGCAGTAACCGTGGGTAAATTCCTTGAACCACTCATAATAAATGGCTTGTTCGAACTTTGTGCCTTCGAAATGGAGCCGCAAAGCTTCGAAGAATTCAACCATTTCCTGCTGGTTGAGCTGGGAAGTGTAGTCCGACTTCACGCTATCGTAGGCAAACATGATGTAGAAGTCGGTAACCATGTCAAAACCATGTTCATCGAGCCATTCAATATCATGAATAAACTCGTCGATGCGTTCGAGGTGTTCTTTCCCAACTACGCAGCTTATCTGCTTGCGGAATGGATATTCACCAAGGAGCAAAACATTGTTAATTGTTCGCTTGAGGGTCGATTTCCCCGCCTTGGTTGTACGCAGTTTCTCATGCAGGCTAAATGGCAAATCAAAGCTGCCTGAAATGGAAACTTCGAACTCCTCGTAGAGGGGCCTTAATTTATCGAAGTTGTACAGATTGGTTTTAATGTGGATCGCTGCGCCGTTGCTGCCTAAAGCTGTGAGCTGCAAGCGATACTTAGAGCGATACTCCGTATATGCGTTGAACAGGTCGCGCAATACAGATGCTGGCAAAGTCGAAATTTCCGCACCGTGCAAAAGTAACGAGCTGATGAGGATTCCCTGGTGATCCAGATGGTTCGCAATGCGATTGAATTGTGACACTACATCCGAAGGATTGTCTTTGTTCTCGGTGAGATCGCCCAGGTAGCAGTAACTGCACCCAAGATTGCAATACTGGTTAGGAACAAAGGTCAGCTTAATTGCTTTGTGGTGAAGTCTGAATCCAGCTTTAGTGGTTACAGCTGCTTGAAAAGTGGCGTTGTCCGCAGCAGCGGTCTCATCAAGTGCTGGCACGCCGACGGTAGGAATCGTCGGTAACGGAAGTATTGTCTTAGCCATTATTATTGTTGTTGTTATTGTTATTGTTATTGTTGTTGTTCGAGTCCCCGCCGTCTCCGCTGTCGCTGCCGTCACCGAAATTTAGAGCGTCGCACCAACCGTTGGTAAAACTTCCTGTTTCAGAGAATGGACAGTCAAAGTCCGACTGGTCGAAATAGTCCGGAATGCTGCCGTCGCCACCGGTGCTCGCACCTGTACCGGTACGGTTATGGCCGCCAACGTCTGCAGTTCGCCGATATTTTTCCAGCTCATTTAGTTCTTCGTTTTCCCACGACTCATAGTTCGTCATTTTGCATCGGCCTTTTCATTCTTAGGACGCAGGCTAACTACCAGTGCGTTTGGTTGATTTGGAAGGTATCGTGTCGGCAGGATGGTCCCCGGGGTTACCGCTGCCGCCTCGTAATTCATTAACACCATTGTCTTAGTGACAGAGTAGGGCTCACCATGCGCCGGGAAGAGAGACAGTCCAAGTTCATATTCATTGAGGCCACGAACTTTTCGTCCGGTGTCTTTGATGTATTTCACCTGTGAGTAAGTCGGACGTCCTCGTAGATCAGCCTCTAACATTTCGCGATCAAGAATTCCATCGCGAATCTTGACTTGGTTCAGGAAATCTTGAGCCCGTTTCTCATGCCTGCCGCGGGCAATCTTGACCTTCTCCGGTCGGTCTGGGCGGTACATCACAGGGACGAGTATGCCTTGCTGCAGGAGGGAGTGCTTATGTTCCGGTAGTTGACGGGTCAAAACCGACTTAAAGTGGCTCCCATCTTGTGCCTCGACTGCCATCTGCATGATGACCGTGTAGTAACCCTTCTTATCGGGCTTGCCGGTGACGCTGAAGGATTCGATCTGTCCAACACCAATATTCGCCTGTGGCCACTCCACAGGTTTATCGGATCCGCGGAATTCAACAAAAAACACTAAAAGGGATACAAATACGATAATAACTGCGAATATAAGAAAGTCGCCTACCACTTTATTTACTCCAGGTAATGGTCGAAACTGTGGTTTGGATTAAAGGCAAACCAAATGGGGCGATTGTGGAAAACAAACCTAGCCACAATCCCAGTAGAAAACAGCACCATCGGTCGTGCCAGTGTTTTCGGAGCGGTACACCACGGCCTCGCCGGCGTGCATCTTCTTCAACGCGTCTGGGTGAAGGAATACGTGGGCCACACCTAGATCGCCCCACATGGCCTCGAAGGGGAGCTCTTCTTCTTCGAGATATGTGGAATCGATCTCTAGGAAGTGAACGTACCCATCAGGCTGAAAAGGGTCTTGCGCGAAAGCGGGGAAACCGCCAAGCATAATGTTGCTTTGGTTACTGGCTGCGGCTCGCAACTCAACTAGCTCGTCAAAGTAGTCATCGTTATCAAGAAAGTCATCGTCCTTTTCGGACTCCAACGCCTCGTACACTGCTTGGTCAGTGGGAGGGATCATTGCCACTGCACTAGACAAGGAAATCGGAGAGTTCATAACCGTCCCAATATCCTCGTTGAACGGGGAGCAGTAATCCTCGTGCTCTTCATCGAAGGCTGCTGGCTCCGCGGTATGAGGTCCAGGGAAGCTGTGGTTGCCAAAGCCTTCCGCAGGCTCAGGGATATAGCGAATCTCCATGCCGTTTCCTGGCGAATCTGAAGTAAATCCGCCGCTGAGGGGATCAGCGCCGACAAAGAGTTGAAAAATTCCTGATTCGGGAATCAATCCGTCGAGAGTTGCTTCGCTTGTCGACGCCCCCTCCGCACGCACATGACCGACAATATCCGCAAAATTCAGCTGAATGATGTGGAGCAGTGGCTGACCGCTCTTTGCGATGGGCCATGTCGCACCTTCCGGAAGATACGGCCTGCCACCGAAGTACGAACCATGGTCGGTGGGAGTGCTGTTGGAGTAGGGAAGGGTTACGCCTGGTTGAGCAAGTTGGATGAGGCCATCAGTGTCTTCGGAGATAAACTCTCCGGCCTCGATCAACGAGCGAAGTGCTTGAACCTGTGCTGTGAACTCTGACATGGCAGGTGGTTCTTTCTCTCGGAAAACAAGGTGTTTAATCAGGGATTATCCTTCAAACGAAAGGATGCTGCAATAGCTATCCACTGCAGCATCCTTTTCCTTGATTCGCCAAAAAACTCCCTTGTGGAGGACCACAAGGGAGTTAGCGTGGAGCGGATGACGGGACTCGAACCCGCGACCCTAACCTTGGCAAGGTTATGCGCTACCAGCTGCGCTACATCCGCAAATACGCTCGCCCATAAGGGCTTACGTGGTGCGCGATACTGGGATTGAACCAGTGACCTCTTCCGTGTCAGGGAAGCGCTCTCCCACTGAGCTAATCGCGCTGGGGTAAAAGCTATATAGAAGCTTTCAAGCGCAACCCCCTTCCAGGAGAAGGGGGTTTTGCACTGAGCGGATGACGGGACTCGAACCCGCGACCCTAACCTTGGCAAGGTTATGCGCTACCAGCTGCGCTACATCCGCAAATACGCTCGCCCATAAGGGCTTACGTGGTGCGCGATACTGGGATTGAACCAGTGACCTCTTCCGTGTCAGGGAAGCGCTCTCCCGCTGAGCTAAACGCGCATTACATCGAAACCGGTAAGGAATCTCTGCTGAGGTGGAAACGGGAATCGAACCCGTGTACACGGCTTTGCAGGCCGTTGCCTCGCCACTCGGCCATTCCACCGTGAGGCTGCCGCCTCAGTGGTTGCCTCGAAGTTATACCACAGAGCTTAACTTCTTGAGAAACCAGAGCGGATGACGGGACTCGAACCCGCGACCCTAACCTTGGCAAGGTTATGCGCTACCAGCTGCGCTACATCCGCATCACGTTGCAAGGAGAGCGAAGGAGAATCTCAATTGCTCTCTTGCGGTGCGAAAGATACTTTAGCGTGCTTGTGCGATTGATTACAAATTACCAGGTGAACATCTGTATTGTGCCTGTGGGCGTAGGGCTAAAGACCAACCTTTGATGCCTCTGAATCGCAACGATGTCATTTATTCGCTTTCGTGGGTTGGTTACTGGGGGCTATCGAGTCGCTATCGTCATGGAGTTCCATCGGTGGGGTAATAAATCGTCGAACTGCGCAATCGCAAACGCAATGCAACCCAATTAGGGAAACTTCCAAAACGCGTGCTAACTTATTCCGCAGAGCAGCAAAGGCTTAGTGCTTTTCTGTCCGAGTCCCATAGCTCAGTGGAAGAGCGTTCCGTTCACACCGGAAAGGTCGCTGGTTCGAACCCAGTTGGGACTACCATTTAAAACCCCGGTCGACGCATCGTATAAAAACTGCGCGGCCGGGGTTTTGCTGTGTGACCTGAACTATATTCGTCCCTCTCGGGAACTTTTCTGGACTACCATCCGACAATAGGTATAAGGGCAGCGGTCAGACTACTGCTGTTCTTCTCGAACTGTCCCGCTTAAAGGAGTTGAACTGTTCTAGTGAGTCCCCGGGTCGCTTCAGGCGAAACGTTTCGGTTCTCAAAGTCGGGTTTCCGGCGTGCAGTAGCCGCCGCTGCGACGCTTGTAGTCTTTGCAGGCGCGTCAGTTATTAATGCTGGCCCCGCGCATGCTCACGATTCCGTGCTGTCGTCTAACCCAGGCGACAAGCAGGTTCTCGATGAATTTCCGCACCACGTTTCTCTCAAGTTCTCCGGCAACCCCAAGAACAATTTCAACACCGTTGCAATTAGTGATGCAGATGCCAAGGAAGTCCTGTACTCCCACGAGCCAGAGGTAGTGGGTAATGAGGTCTCTTTGGATATCCCTGAGGATATTAATCCAGGCCCTGGTAACTACATCATTGGTTTCCAAATCACCTCCTCTGATGGTCACTCCACCCGAGGAAAGACCTCTTTCTCAGTGGCTGATCCGGATGCTGCTGGCGCAGCCGAAGCCGGGGCAGAATCTCGTCAGACCGGTGCGCACGCCGAGGAAACGAAGTCAATACCGCTATGGGCTTATGGCCTCGGTGGTGGACTCATCGTCATCATCGCCGCTGTCGTCATCGTTATTAATCGAAAGGCAAAATAGACACATGAAGCTCAATCGCACTGCAACTGCACTGATCGCTGGTTCCGCAGCTCTGACCCTTGTTCTGGCAGGATGCTCGTCCGACGATAACACTGCTGCTGAGGTGACTGAGTCCGCAACTTCCGCGGCGACCGAAGCTACCTCTCAGATGGAGAAGAGCGATGCTGCTGTGCAGCTGGCCGATGCCTACATCAAGGAAAAGCCGGCTGACAAGGGCATGACCGCCATCTTCGGTACGCTGACCAACAACACCGATAAGGACATCAAGGTTTCCTCCTTCAAGCTTGAGGGACTGAAGGAAGGCACGAAGTTCGAGCAGCACGACACCAAGGACGGCAAAATGTTCGAGGTGCCGGAAGGTTTGACGATTCCGGCTAATGGCGAACTCGTTCTCGAACCGGGTAGCACTCACTTCATGATTATGGACAATGATGAAGCTATGGATGTGGGAGCTGAATACAAGCTCGTCATTGAGCTTTCCGACGGCTCTAGCATCACCCAGGACGTTGAGGTTCGCGTCCAGCCAGCGGGTGAAGAGGACTACGGTAATGACGGTGACCTGAACAACCCAGAGCACATGGGCGGCGGTGAGATGGATCACTCGGGTCACTAATTCTTGTGACAAGTTGGTCAAGTAATCGCTCGTCGTAAAGCGGGCGTGAGCTCAGGTACGTCGAGGAATTGACTAACTGGAATCTAATGGTGGCAGAAGCGCTGGAGTTGGCAGGTTATTGCAGCATATGCAACGAACTCCGGCGCTTTTCTTTTTCCGAAAAAGGTTTTCGATACGGTCGAATTGGATACGCAGTGGTTGCGTTGAAGCCATTGAAAGATCGGCGGATTTCCAGCCACCTCATGGGCTCCAATTTGAAGTAATCAGAAAGGTAAGAGTGCACAACATGTCCGAAGGCTTTTCCAGAAGACGTTTTCTTGGCGGGCTCGGCACCGCCGCAGGAGCCTCAGCGCTCGCCCTGGGGGCACCGGAAGCCCAGGCGATTGGGTTGGAACGTCCACAGGAAGAGCCGCCGAAACCGCCTTTGCAGACAGCAACCGTACCTTTTGATGGCGCTCACCAGGCGGGGATTGCGACGCCCGCACAGGCGAATCTATGGCTAATAGCCTTCAACGTGAAGAAGGGGGTCGATCGCAATCGCCTCCAAAACCTCATGCGTGCCTGGACGGATGACGCCCGCCGAATGACAGCCGGCAAGGCTACTCGAACGGACTTGGAGCCTGAGCTCATGGGGAGTCCGGCAAATCTGACTATCACAGTTGGATATGGGGAGAATTTCTTCACGATCATCGATAGGGAAGACCAGAAGCCTGAGTGGCTGGGAGATCTGCCAAAGTATGTTAACGATGAGCTCCGCCCGGAGTGGAACGGCGGAGACCTGTGCCTGCAGATTTGTGCGGACGACCCAGTAATGGTCTCCCATGCGGCCCGAATGATGATCCGAAATGCAGGTTCTTATTTGGATGTTCACTGGGTGCAAGCTGGTTTCCAGCACGCCAATGGTTCTACGCAGGAAGGCGAGACCCCGCGCAATCTCTTCGGTCAGAAGGACGGTACGGTCAACCCGCGCACTCGTGAAGAATTCGACAAGCAGGTGTGGATTGATAGTGGTCCGGATTGGTTGCGGGGCGGTACAGCGATGGTTGTCCGCCGTATCGAAATGGACATTCCAGGCTGGGATGTCTTGGACCGCGAAAGCCGCACTGTTATTACCGGCCGAGATATCGGCACCGGCGCGCCAATTGGAGGTAAGGACGAGTTTGAGACCGTCGACCTGGCGAAGACTGATGAATATGGTCTGCCTCTGACGGATCCGAACAGCCATGTTGCGCTGTCAATGCCTCCGAAGGAGAAACCTAATCAGCGGATTCTGCGACGGGTCTACAACTATGACCTGCCACCGGAACCGAATGGTCGATTCGAGACCAACACCGGCCTGGTATTCATTTGTTTCCAGAAGGACCCGTTGGAGCAGTTCAATCCGATTCAGGAGCGGCTGTCCAAGAACGACCGTCTCAATCAGTGGATTTTCCACATTGGATCCGCCGTGTTTGTTATGCCACGAGGAACTTCTGAGGAGGAGTACTGGGCCCAGGACCTTTTCGAGGCCTGAGTTTTGACCGTGCGGTAAAGTGTGTGAACGACTGACGAAGGTCACCAGGTATGTGATTTTCGAAGACACTTTGAAAAGGAGTACACGCACGCCGTGTCAGAAGAATTTGCAACCCCAGCACCGTTTTCCGTGCCCGCAGGAGTTTCTGCGGGCGAGGCGATGAGAGACCTGGGTTTCCCGAACAAGGGCGTTGACGCCATCGTTTGTGTCCGCGACCCTGAAGGCAATTTGAAGGATTTGTCCTTTAAGCCAGAAGTGGAAACCGTCTTCGAACCCGTTCCGGCGAATACTCCGGACGGTCGCGATGTCATCCGCCACTCTGCGACTCACGTGATGGCTCAGGCCGTGCAGTTGGAGTTCCCTGGGACGAAGCTGGGCATTGGCCCTGCCATCGACAATGGTTTCTACTACGACTTCCGTGTCGATGAACCTTTCTCGCCGGAGGATCTCAAGCGCATCGAAAAGCGTATGAAGAAGATCATCAAGTCTGGGCAGCGGTTCGAGCGCTTTGCGTTCGAGTCTGCTGATGAGGCGCAGGAAGCGCTTGCCGACGAGCCGTATAAGCTCGAGCTGATTGTTGAAAAGTCGGCCGGCAAGGTGTCCGAAGATGATGAGGCCAATGTCGACGTCGGTGGTGCAGGTACGACCTTGACCGGCTACCGCAACGTCAATCCGCGTACCGGCGAGACCGAGTGGTTTGATCTTTGCCGCGGCCCCCACGTGCCGACCACTCGCTACATCCCTGCTTTTAAGATCACGCGTTCTTCCGCTGCGTACTGGCGGGGTGACCAATCTCGAGATAACCTGCAGCGTGTTTACGGCACTGCGTGGGAGTCCAAGGAAGCGTTAGACGAGTACCTTGACCGCATGCTCGAGGCTGAGAAGCGCGATCACCGCCGTTTGGGCTCCGAACTGGATTTGTTCAGCTTCCCGGATGAGATTGGTTCTGGTTTCCCGGTATTCCATGTCAAGGGTGGCATCATCCGCAACGAGATGGAGCAGCACTCCCGTCGCCGTCATATCGAAGCGGGCTATGACTTTGTGAACACGCCGCACGTAACTAAGGGTGACTTGTTCAAGAAGTCTGGTCACCTGGACTTCTACGCGGATGGCATGTTCCCGCCGATGCAGCTCGACGGCGAATATGACGAACACGGCAACTGCACCAAGGCTCCGCAGGACTACTACGTCAAGCCGATGAACTGCCCGATGCACAACCTCATTTTCGCATCGCGTGGTCGCAGCTACCGTGAACTTCCGATTCGTATGTTCGAGTTCGGCACCGTCTACCGCTACGAGAAATCAGGTGTTATCCACGGTCTTACCCGAGCCCGTGGCTTTACGCAGGACGATGCCCACATCTACTGCACCGAGGATCAGCTGGAAGAAGAGCTCACTAATGTCCTCGACTTCATCATCTCGCTTCTGCGTGACTACGGCCTGGATGACTTCTACCTGGAGCTGTCTACGAAGGACGAAAAGAAGTTCGTCGGCTCGGATGAAATTTGGGAGAAGTCCACAGCTATTCTTCAGCGCGTTGCAGATGGTTCTGGCCTCGAGCTCGTTCCTGATCCGGGCGGAGCCGCTTTCTATGGTCCGAAGATTTCCGTCCAAGCCCGCGATGCCATCGGCCGTACTTGGCAGATGTCGACGGTACAGCTCGACTTCAACCTGCCGGAGCGCTTCGAGCTCGAGTACACCGCACCTGACGGAACCAAGAAGCGCCCGATTATGATTCACCGTGCGCTTTTCGGCTCCATCGAACGTTTCTTTGGCGTCCTATTGGAGCACTACGCAGGTGCTTTCCCGGCTTGGCTGGCTCCGGAACAGGTTGTTGGTATTCCGGTTGCGGATGACTGTATCCCACACCTGGAGGACTTTGCTGCACAGCTGAAGTCTCGTGGCATCCGCGTCCACGTGGATACGTCCGATGACCGCATGCAGAAGAAGATTCGCAACCACACCCAGGCCAAGGTTCCGTTCATGATTCTGGCTGGTGCCCGCGACATTGAGGCAGGTGCCGTCAGCTTCCGGTTCCTCGATGGCACCCAGATTAACGGGGTGGCAGTTGAGAAGGCTGTGGACATCATCTGTGATTGGGTTGCTTCGCGGAATAACGAACAGCCGAACAAGGAGAATGTCTCTGCTCTCTAGAGGTCGTTAACGCTCTCTAATTCGACCGCGTTGTTTTAACTGGTGAACCACGCGTGGTAATCCAAAGAAGTTGACCGCGAGGTCGTAAACTACAGCAGAGAAATATATGTGGTCGGGGCTCGAATGGGTCCCGGCCACGCAACGAAGGGGATGGCAGTGAATCAGTCGGGAAGTGAAGAGTTGCCTCCGCAGCAGCAGGGCAATGCCGGCCAGCAGGAATCGTCTGATGGCGTATACGTCGACAGCGGTTACGGCGAACCGGATCGGCTCACGCGCTTATGGGCACCGTACCGGCTGGATTACATCGTCAAGCGTGGTGTGCATAACTCCAAGCCATCTCGTAACCCCTTCGTTGATTTGCCGAAGCAAAGCGATGAGGAAGCACTCATTATCGCTCGCGGCGAGTGGGTGTACGCCGTTTTGAATCTGTTCCCGTACAACCCAGGGCACCTCATGGTGGTTCCATATCGCGAAGTCGCCAACCTTGAGGACTTGACCGACGAAGAAACAGCCGAGATGATGCGATTTGCCAAGCATGCGGTTCGTACTCTCAAATCGGTTTCGCGTCCGCACGCCGTCAATGTAGGTTTCAACTTGGGCAAGGCCTCCGGCGGTTCGGTCGCCGATCACCTGCATATGCACGTCGTACCGCGCTGGTCGGGTGACAGCAATTTTATGACCGTGATCGATGGCACCAAAGTGTTACCGCAGGCTCTTCGTCAGACTCGCGAGTTGCTTGCCGACGGCTGGCGTGCCCTTAATCAAGAGGATGGGGCAGCATGCTGAGTGTCCGTGGCAGGGCTCCAATCCGCCCAGTAGTTGAACCGATTGCCGCTGCACTTTTGCGGGTCGGCATTAGCCCGAACACGGTCACCCTGGTGGGAACGGTAGTTTCCGTTCTGCTTGCGGTAATCCTGATTCCTACCAACCATCTTTTCGCAGCTGCGGTGTCAATCGCTATTTTCACTGCTTTTGACCTGCTCGATGGCACGATGGCCAGACTGCGAGGGCGGGGGACGAAATACGGAGCGACGCTGGATGCTTCCTGTGACCGCATTACGGATGCTGCACTGTTCGGGGCGATAGCGTATTGGGTGGTGTATCACCATGACGCGGATTCAGTGCTGCTTATTCTGACACTGATCACTATGGGATCTTCCCAGGTCATTTCCTACGTTAAGGCTCGGGCAGAAGCTAGCGGCCTCAAGGTCAACGGCGGTCTCGTCGAACGTGCGGAGCGCCTGATTATCGGTCTAATCGGCATTGGGCTCCAGGGGCTTGGCGTGGACTATGCCCTCTACGTCGCAATGTGGCTCCTGGCGATTGGGTCGGTATTCACCGTCGTTCAGCGCTTGTACATGGTGGCTAAGCAGCCAGGAGCGTTGGATCCCATCGCCCCGCCAGAAGGCGCAGCTGATAGTTCATCTATCAACCCTGACTCTGCTACGAAGTCCACGGGTTCGGCTGATTCCAACAACTAAAGGAGGATACGATGACTAGTTTCTTCCTGCCTCGCTCGAAAGATGATTTCGTTGCGCTCGGCTATATGGCCGGGTGGAAGATTTTTGGTCTGCTGCCGGAACGCGTGGCCTACCGCATCGGCAACATAGCCGCCGATCGGGTAGCAGCAAATCCCACGACGACCCGCCAGCTTCGCAAGAACCTGGCTCGCGTTATGGGCTGTCCGCCTGAGGAAGTGCCGCAAGGTCTTATTCGGGCTTCCATGCGTTCCTATCTACGCTATTGGGTGGAGGCATTCCGGTTGCCCTCCATCGCGTCGCCAGAGTTGGCAGACACGGTCGAATCCACCAGCGATGGGCTCGAACGAGTTGCTGAGGCCCTCGAGGCCGGAGATTCCATCGTCATCCCACTGCCGCATTCTGGTAACTGGGATATGGCAGGTATGTGGCTCGTTTCCCGCCATGGTCGGTTCAGTACCGTGGCGGAACGGCTAAAGCCAGAGGTGCTTTACGACGCTTTCGTGGAGTACCGCGAATCTCTCGGATTCCACATTCTCCCGCTTACCGGTGGCAAACCTGCGATGCCAGAACTCCAGAAGCGATTGGAAGAAGGTGGCGTTGTGTGCCTGCTGTCTGATCGTGATTTCGGCGGCCACGGGGTCCCGGTCACTTTTTTCGGCGAGCAGACGACAATGCCGGTCGGCGCGGCAAAGCTGGCACAGGACACGGGCGCTCGGCTTATGCCCGCCGGTCTGTCCTACACGCGCGATGGTTGGCGTTTTGTAGCGCATCCATTTGTGCCGACCGAGGGGCGCGAGCTGGCCGACATCGTCCAGGACATCGCTGCTGTTTTTGAATCTGATATTGCTCAGCATCCAGCGGATTGGCACATGATGCAGCCACTGTGGCCGGCGGATAAGAAGAGGTCAAAGTAGCCGTGCGAATCGGAATGGTGTGCCCGTACTCGTTCGATGTCCCAGGTGGTGTTCAAGCTCACGCGATTGACTTGTGTGAGGAGTTCATCCGTCGCGGCCACGAGGTCAGTCTTATCGGCCCGGCTAGCGCGCAGGCGGACGTGCCGGATTTCGTTGTTCGAGGTGGTGCCGCCATCCCGATTCCGTATAACGGCTCAGTCGCTCGGCTGTCTTTTGGCCCCCGCACGAGCCGTCGAGTCCGCACATGGATCGAGGAAGGTAACTTTGACATCCTTCATATCCATGAGCCGAATTCGCCCAGTTTTTCCATGCTGTCGTTAGTAAACTCGGTCGGGCCAATTGTCGCGACCTATCACTCTGCGGCGACAGATTCCCTGGCATTGAAGCTGGCCACGCCATTTTTGCGGAAGTACCTTGAACGCATTCGGGGAGGCATCGCTGTCTCGGAAGTGGCTCGTCGCTGGCAGGTTGAGCAACTCGGCGGCGACCCGGTTCTCATTCCCAATGGTGTCCGTGTTGGAGATTTTGAGTCCTGCCCGGCCGCCTCATCGTTGCCTGAGATCCCGCCACGGCGTGAGGGGGTCTATCGGCTCGTGTTCCTCGGACGCTTCGACGAATCTCGTAAGGGCTTTGACGTGTTGCTCGACGCGCTGCCGGCAATACGTGCAGAGATTCCACAGCTTGAGGTCTGTGTCGTTGGTGATGGTGATATCGCGGCAGCTCGTCGTAAAGCGGGCAGAAACGCAGATGTCCTGCATTTCGTCGGCAGACTGTCGGAGGATGCTAAGGCGTCAATACTCGCCGATGCGGATGCGTACATTGCCCCGCAGCGTGGTGGGGAGAGTTTCGGCATCGTGCTGGTAGAGGCGATGGCGGCGGGTGCGCCGGTGATCTCCAGCGACATCGATGCGTTCAAACTCGTGCTTGACGACGGCCATTACGGGCTTCACTTTGAAAACGGTAACTCCGCAGACCTTGCGGATGCAGTCGTACGCCTTGTGACGCAGCCAAAGTTGGGGGAGGAGCTTCGCGCACTCGGGCATAAACGGGCTTGGGAGTATGACTGGTCGCAGGTCGCCGACGGCGTTCTGCGTGTGTACGATACGGTGCGCATGGATGGCGAAAAAGTCGTCATTGCGCCATAGAGATTTCCGTCGTGGCAGCTGATTAAACGCAGCGGAGTGAAAGTGGGTTTTCGGTGGACGTAACCGTTCCAATCTGGGTCGTTGTCCTAGTCATTGCGCTGATTGTCGTACTCGTTGGCGGTTTGGTGGCGTCATCGACAGCGACGCGTTTAAACCGTATGCACATTCGCACGGACTTGGCGCGTTCTTCACTGGAAGCGGCGTTGGGGCGAAGGGCCGCAGTCGCTCGTGCCGCCTACCCGGAACTCGCCGGCGTAGTGACGAAGGTGGAAGCCACACCACTTAGAGCCAACAACACTGGACAGCGCGCAGACGTGGAAAACGAACTGACTAGGAAAATTGTGGCGCTCTATGAGGAACAGCCCGTGGACCGGACGATGGCAATTGAGCTTTCTGACGCCCACACGCGGCTCGAGCTCGCCCGCCGTTTCTACAATGATGCGGTGACGGATACGAAAGCACTGCGAGCCAGGCCGCTAGTGCGCGCCCTGCGGCTGGCGGGCACTGCACCTGAACCGGAATATTTCGATGTTGCAGATGGACTGACAACGGCTTAATTGTGGGAAAACCCGCTGTTGTGCTGGAAGTTCGCGGTGTTTTCTGACTCAATGAACAGCACTGTCTAGTTCAGGCGTTATAGTGTTAAACGACTACAAACAGTCACATTCACCAGTTTTATTAGGGAAGTAGGGTTCGTTGAGCACGGTTGAGAACAACTCCGGGCAGGGCACCGCACGCGTCAAGCGCGGTTTCGCTGAGATGATGAAGGGCGGCGTCATTATGGACGTCGTTACTCCGGAGCAGGCCAAGATCGCTGAGGATGCCGGCGCAACTGCCGTGATGGCGCTGGAGCGCGTCCCCGCCGATATTCGCGCAGAGGGTGGCGTGTCACGTATGTCTGACCCGGACATGATTGAGGGCATTATCAATGCCGTCTCCATTCCGGTTATGGCCAAGGCCCGTATCGGCCACTTTGTTGAGGCACAGGTTCTGCAGTCCCTCGGTGTTGACTTCATTGACGAGTCCGAGGTTCTGACCCCGGCCGACTACTCGAACCACATCGACAAGTTTGACTTCACCGTGCCGTTCGTCTGTGGCGCGACCAACCTGGGTGAAGCTCTGCGCCGCATCAACGAGGGCGCTGCCATGATTCGCTCCAAGGGCGAGGCCGGTACCGGTGATGTCTCCAACGCTGTGACTCACATGCGCACCATCCGCGCTGAGATTAACCGTCTGCGTTCTATGGCTCCGGACGAGCTCTACGTTGCCGCCAAGGAGCTGCAGGCACCGTACGAGCTGGTACGCGAGGTCGCTGAGACCGGTAAGTTGCCAGTCGTGCTGTTCACCGCAGGTGGCATTGCAACTCCGGCTGATGCTGCAATGATGATGCAGCTCGGTGCTGAGGGGGTCTTTGTTGGTTCCGGTATCTTCAAGTCCGGTGATCCGGAGAAGCGCGCCAAGGCTATCGTCCAGGCAACCCAGCACTACGATGATCCGAAGGTCATCGCCGATGTCTCCCGCGGTCTCGGCGAGGCAATGGTCGGCATCAACGTCGACGAGATTCCGCAGCCGCACCGACTCGCTGAGCGTGGCTGGTAGAAATGGCTAACATCCGCGAGGTATTAGATTTGGAGCAGATTGACCGGGACATTTTCCGTGGCCCAGTCATTAAGTCAATCCTGCAGCGCACTTTCGGTGGCCAAGTTGCCGGCCAGTCCCTCGTCGCGGCGACGCGCACGGTGGGTAATACCTTCGCGGTGAACTCCCTCCACGCCTACTTTGTAGGCCCGGGCCGCCCCCATATCCCGACGGTGTACATGGTCAAGCGTATTCGCGATGGACGGTCTTTCTGCCACCGCTCCGTCGAAGCTGTGCAAGATGGTCGTACGATTTTCGTAATGCAGGTCAGCTTCCACCGTAAGGGGGATGAGGGACTCGAGCACTCTGACGTGATGCGCAAGGTGCCAGATCCTGAAGATGTGGTCACCGACACCTCTGAGATGACGAACACACGTCGTCTACTAATGCGCGAGTGGGCGGACTGGGATATCCGGGTAGTACCGGATGATCAGTTCGAACACAACAAGTACACCCCGTCCCAGCAGCTGGTATGGTTCCGGTGCAAGGATCGCCTGCCGGATAACGAGACCTTCCACGTCTGCACGCTGGCGTACATGTCGGATATGACTTTGCTGTCATCGGCACTCGTTCCGCATCCAGGCGTTGAGGTCCAGGAAGCCAGCCTCGACCACGCGATGTGGTTTATGCGTCCGTTCCGTGCGGATGAGTGGCTGCTCTACGACCAGGTTTCGCCATCGGCGCACGCGGGTCGCGCATTGACTCACGGTCGCATCTTTAACCAAAAGGGCGAGCTCGTGGCCGTCGTCACGCAGGAAGGGCTGACCCGAAGCCTGGCCCCGGGTGTCGAGCCCGTGCCAGTGGCGACGAACTTCGATGCTCGCAGTGAGAACCTAGATTAATGACACAGGAAACAATCGGTATCCTCGCTCTTCAGGGCAACGTTGCCGAACACGGATATGTGCTTGACCAGCTCGGCGTCCCGCACCGAAAGGTGCGCTTGCCCCGTGATCTGGAAGGGCTTAGCGGCCTAATTTTGCCCGGCGGCGAGTCCACAACCATGAGCAAGCTGATGGTCTTCAATGAGCTTGAAGACCCGCTGCGGGAAGCCCTCCGCGATGGCCTTCCGGCATATGGCACCTGCGCCGGCATGATTTTGCTTGCCGACGAAGTGCTCGATACCCGTCCGGATGCCGTTAGCCTGGGGGCGATTGACATCACCGTCCGTCGTAACGCATTTGGCCGGCAAGTGGATTCCTTCGAAACTGACTTGGATATTCCGCAGCTGGCGATCAGCGGTGACCAGCCGCCTGTACACGCCGCCTTTATTCGCGCACCGTGGGTCGAGCGTGTCGGTGATGATGTTGAGGTGCTAGCGCGGGTGCCAGAATCGGCTGGAGAGACCGCAGGTACAGTGGTCGGAGTACGGCAGGGGGCTGCGATGGCCACCAGCTTTCACCCGGAGTCGACGGGGGAGACGCGGCTCCACGAGTTCTTTTTGCGAGAGCTTGTCGGCATTTAAATCCCCGGTTTGTATAATGAACACCTGACGAATTCCCATCTACATGGGTATTGACGAGAGGAATGGTAGGAACTAGCACATGGCGGGTCATTCAAAATGGGCAACCACAAAGCACAAGAAGGCTGCTAATGACGCCAAGCGCGCCAAAGAGTGGGCAAAGATGATCAAGAACATCGAGGTCGCGGCTCGTACCGGCGGCGGTGATCCTGCTGGTAACCCCACCCTCGATGACATGATTAAGAAGGCCAAGAAGGCCTCGGTTCCCAACGACAACATTGAGCGTGCCCGCAAGCGTGGTTCCGGCGAGGAGTCCGGCGGTGCTGACTGGGAGACCATTGTCTACGAAGGTTACGCACCTGGCGGTGTCGCTTTGATTGTGGAGTGCCTGACCGATAACCGTAACCGTGCTGCTTCCGATGTGCGCTCGGCGTTCAACAAGAACAACGGCAACATGGCAGACAACGGCGCCGTGGCGTACCTCTTCGAAAAGAAGGGTGTCGTCGAGCTGCCGAAGGGCGAGCTGACCGAGGATGACCTGCTTATGGCGGTTCTCGATGCTGGTGCAGAGGAGGTCAACGACCTGGGCGAAAAGTTCGAGGTTGTCTCCGCCTTTACCGATCTGATGAATGTCCGCACCGCTCTTGTCGATGCCGAAATGGAGTACGACTCCGCAGATCAGGACTACCGCGCTTCTACCACGGTGGCTCTCGATGCTGACGGTGCACGCAAGCTCTTCCGTCTGATTGACGCTCTCGAAGAGTCCGACGACGTGCAGAACGTCTACTCGAACGCCGACATCAGCGACGAGGTTATCGCCGAACTCGAAGACTAGGCGTTTGCTTGGCGACGGTTCCGCTGACCGGCTTCCCGGCGTTAAAGGATGCTCGTGCAGGGTAGTCTGCAGCGCTGAATTGCGCGGCGAGCTGGTGTGAATGGAAGATCCCCATCGGAGAGTCGTCCGATGGGGATTTTTTTTGGGAAAAATTACGGGCTGCGCGTGTGAATACGGCTGCAAATGTGAAACTGTGCGAGTTTATGACACTTCCAGACGATTTTTCAGGTCATTTTTGTCATAAACGCAGTCAGTAACTCGCATTGGGGTAAGTAGCGAAAGGCGCCCGCCCGCCGACGCACCGGTCGACACGCCAGACGGACACACTTATGCCAATAAACCCGATTTTGGTTTCTGAAAGTTTTAGTAGAACCGTTTTAAGAGAACCACTGAGTCGGAGGTCCCGCCATCAGCAACAGTGTGAAGACCACGGCGAGAACAATCAGGGTGACGAATGCCGAGATAAACGGGCGGCGAATAATCATCGCGAGTACCGACTCGAAAATGCCCTGTGGCTCCTCGGATTCGTCGGTAAAGCGCCAGGGCCGATCCAAGAGGCCTGCCTTCAGGGTGTTTCGTTCAAACGGATAGGTTGCGAATGGAATGATAGAAGAGGCGAGGCCGATGACACCGCGGCCAAAGCTCCACTGCTGGTTGATCCACACCATGATGGTGGTGACTACGTAGCACAGGAACGTAAAACCGTGGATGCCGCCGAAGATGGTGGTGGCGATGTCAGTGACTTTGAACAGGTACTTCAGTGCCAGCCCCAAGAGCAGCAGAGCCCACGTGACCATTTCAGCTGCAGCGAGAACGCCGTAGAGCTTCTTCGGTGAATTCATGGTGTTAAACCTATCAGAATCAACGGTTGGTGCCCCGTGTAGCTACGATACAAACAGCTGTTCGAAATGTGGTATTAGTGGAGAGGTGAATTATCGAGCTGGATCTCTGCGGGTGATGGGTATCGACCCTGGCCTTACTCGTTGTGGTCTCTCCATTGCGGAAGGTGCTCAGGGCAGGAAAGTCATTCCCATTGCGGTGGGGGTCGCCCGCACACCAACCACGGCATCGTTGGAGGATCGTCTTCTACGGCTTTCCAATGCCGTGGAGCAGTGGATGGATGAGTACGAGCCGGACGTGGTTGCGATGGAACGGGTATTCGAGCGCGGCAATGTGTCCACCGTAATGCAGACTGCGCACGCGGTTGGTGTCCTTGTCCTCGCTGCGGCGAGACGCGGTTTGGAAGTGCATATGTACACGCCGTCGGAGGTAAAGAAGGCGCTTACCGGCAACGGTCGGGCTGATAAGAAGCAGATGACCATGATGGTGACGAGAATCCTCGGGTTGGAAACTCCGCCAAAACCTGCGGACGCAGCGGATGCGTTGGCCATCGCTATCTGCCACTGTTGGCGTGGTCCGGTTCTGCAACGCCAGCGCGACACCTTGGCTGCGCTTGCTAAGCAACACGAGGAGCGGGAGTTGGAGCTTTCTCGCCGTGAGAATCCCTCGCGGTAGGGGAGCCTGCTAGAGCACACTTGTGGGTTCGGCGTTTATCTCGGTGTCTTTAGGGAAGCCGTAGTGAAAGGAATTGTGAGAAGTGATTGCATCTCTACGCGGTGAGGTTATCGATCTCGGTGCGGACTATTGCGTTATCGAGTGCGGTGGTGTCGGGCATTTGGTCACCATTACGGGCAGGTTAGCTTCTCAGTTGGTGAGGCATGAGCAGACTTTCATGTTGACCACAATGGCGGTTCGTGAAGATGCGATTACGCTTTTTGGTTTTGCCAACTCGCAGGAACGTGAGATGTTTGCGCTCTTGCGCACTGTCTCGACAGTGGGGCCAAAAGTAGCGATGTCTGTTCTATCGGTACTGTCGCCGGCCGAGATTGCCAATGCGGTTGCCTCAAAGAATGCCAAGGCCCTCCAGGCGGCTAACGGCGTCGGCAAGCGATTGGCGGAGCGCCTGTTGGTTGAGTTGAAGGATAAGGTCGAGGTTTTCGCGGATAGGGCGGTATCCCAGCCGGAGGAAGCTGCAAGCGGAGCAGCGCCTGGCATTGTTTTGAAGGCAGATTTGGATCAGGTCGTTGGTGCTTTGGTCGGGCTTGGGTTCCCGGAAGCTGAGGCGAATGAGGCAGCGGAGACCGTTGTTCGGATTGATCCGACCTTGGATACATCAATGGCGCTGAAAGCGGCGTTAAAGACATTGGGCGAAAAGTAAATCCACGTCGAGGACCTGCAGCTACATTGATGATGAAAAATGGCAGTGCACTAGGATGAGGGGACTATGAGCGATATCGAGCGCACGGAGTTTAACGTGTCGGGCAATCCCTTCAGGGACTCTTTAGGTGGAGCAGCCAACGACCATTTTGGCGGTGGGGGAAATGGTGCACAACGTGATGTCGATGCCCGCGCTCAGGTCGAGGAAGTCGATGCGGAATCGAACCTGCGACCAAAGTCGTTAGGGGAGTTTATCGGCCAACCCAAGGTCCGCGAGCAGCTGGATTTGGTGCTCTCCGGGGCACGGGGACGAAATGTGACTCCGGACCACATTCTGCTGTCGGGACCTCCCGGCCTGGGGAAGACCACCATGGCCATGATCATTGCGCAGGAGATGGGGTCCTCCCTGCGAATGACGTCCGGTCCGGCGCTTATTCGCGCTGGCGATTTGGCAGCAATGCTATCGAACCTGCTCGAGGGCGATGTACTCTTCATTGACGAGATCCACCGCATTGCCAGGCCCGTGGAGGAAATGCTCTACATGGCAATGGAAGATTTCCGTATTGATGTCATCGTGGGAAAGGGGCCTGGAGCTACGTCAATTCCACTCGAGATTCCACCTTTTACGCTGGTAGGCGCAACGACGCGCTCGGGTATGCTGACTGGCCCACTGCGTGACCGTTTCGGTTTTACTGCGCAGATGGAGTTCTACGAGGTCGAGGATCTGACAAAGGTGGTTACCCGTGCCGCTGGGATCCTCGGGGTGGATATCAGCCCAGAGGCTGCAGTGGAGATTGCCTCGCGTTCGCGAGGTACACCGCGAATTGCCAACCGTCTACTGCGTCGCGTTCGCGATTTCGCAGATGTTCACTCCGGTGGCGTTATTGATCTTGGTGCGGCCAAGGCGGCGTTGATTGTCTTCGATGTCGATGAGCTTGGGCTGGACCGCTTGGACCGCGCAGTGCTGACTGCCCTGGTCAAGGGGCACGGTGGCGGCCCGGTGGGCGTGAATTCCCTGGCGTTGGCAGTCGGTGAGGAGCCCTCGACTGTGGAAGAAGTGTGCGAGCCCTACCTGGTCCGTGCCGGGATGATTGCGCGTACATCGCGCGGACGCGTGGCAACTGCCCGAGCATGGCGGCACTTGGGGTTGCAGCCGCCGGAGGGAACTATCGGAGAATAGCTTTCTCATCGATCCGGCCGGGGCAGTGTGGAATTGCTAGCTGGCAATTCGTTAAACTCGGCAGACATGGATCAAACTATTCTCCTCCTACTTATTTTCTTGTTCCTGGCGCTGCCAATTTGGCAGATCATCAAGCAGAACAAGCAGGTGCGCACCATTCGGGACATGCAGGATAAGTTGGCCCCGGGCGCAGAGGTCATCACCGGTTCCGGTATGCATGGTGTGGTCGTTGATACGACCGAAACAACCGTCGACCTGATTATCGCTGACGGCATCGTGACCCGTTGGGAAAAGGGCGCCATTGCCCGCAACCTCACCACCGGTACCGGAGCTAGCTACGCTCACCGTGACCGACGTGGCCGTGTTTCCGATGCGCCAGATGACCACGTCGGCGACGTCCAAGAAATCACCGGCCACGGCCCGGCTGACAATGCAGCTTCGGACGTCAATGAGCAGGTCGAGAACCCGAATACTCCGAGTACCCCGGATAACCCGGGTACAGACGGTTCCACTTCCACCGAAAAGCAGTAGCAGTTTTTTGCACGCCCACGCCCCGTCGGTTTGCATGCATCCAAGCTGTAGCGTGCGCCGTGAGGCTAGCGGGCGCGTCCCAGGTTTCGCCGTCGGCAAGCGTGGGCAAGATTTTCACTAAATAGGTACAAGTCAAAACCGGCGCACTACGCTAAATCGGTTATTCTCTAGCGGTTGGTGTTTATAGCTTTGCTTAGCGACGCCCGCAATGCCTCTTCCTGGTATCGCGCGATTTCGCGGTGCGGTTATAGACCTGCGTTTCTACCCGAACCGCTTAAGTACCTAAACGTCACGATTCAGGAGACTTTGCTTTGAACAGCAAATCCAGATCCGGTGCGAATACATTCAAGAGGAACTGGCCGCAGTGGCTGTTGGCACTGTTTGTTGGCTTCCTCATCCTTACGTACGCACTCGTCTTTTTCACCGGCGGCGGATCAGCCAAGCCAAAGTTGGGCATCGACTTGCAGGGTGGTACCCGAGTAACCTTGGTGCCGCAGGGCGAAAAGCCGACGCGCGATCAGCTGGACCAGGCTCGCAAGATTCTGGAGAACCGCGTAAACGGCATGGGCGTCAGCGGCGCTCAAGTTGTCACCGACGGTGACACGCTGGTCATTACCGTGCCGGGTGAAGACTCACAGGAGGCGCGTACGCTCGGCCAGACTTCGCAGCTCTTCTTCCGTCCGGTAGAACAGCCCACCCAGGGCCCTGATGAAGCTGCCTTTGGCGAGGTAGTTAAGAAGACTGCTGAAGATTGGGTGTCAGTCGGTGTCCTGTCGAAGGAGGACGCCACCAAGCGTGTTGATGACCTCTACAAGGACATGAACGAAACGCAGAAGCGTGCAATTGATGCCTTCAAGGAACAGAACCCAGATCAGCCGGTTCCCGAGGAGCTGTCCAAGCCGCTGGGCGAGGCCCCGAAGTTGGACGCAACAGCTCCGGCAAAGCCGGCGAACTCAATTGAAGCGGCCGAGCTGCGTACGAAGGTTCGTGACGTGCTGTTGGCGACTCGCCAGTCCGAAGACCCAACGACACAGTTTGCAGCCGCTGCGCTGATGACCTGCGATAACCGCGATGCAGTTGATCCGCTACAGGGTGCCGATGACCCGGCCAAGCCGCTGGTGACCTGTGCGCCCGAAGGCGGTAAAGCCATCTTCCTGGGCAAGGCTCCGCTGTTGATTGGGCAGGAGGACGAGGCCAAGGGCCAGCGTCTGTCCGGCGACGCTATTGATACCAATGCGCCGATTAACGGTGGTTACGATCAGCAGTCTGGTCAGATTCAGGTCTCCTTTAGCTTCAAGTCCGGGAAGAATGACACCGGCGCTCGCACATGGACCAAGTTGACTAATGACTACCTGCAGCGGCAGGTCGCTATCGTGTTGGACTCGAAGGTCATTTCCGCCCCGGTGATTCAGGAGGCAACCCCAGTTGGTTCTGCCACCCGCATCACGGGCGACTTCTCAATCGACGAGGCACAGGGGCTGGCCAATAACCTGCGTTATGGTGCACTGCCGCTGTCGTTCGCAGGTGAGGACGGCGAGCCGGGCGGCACCACCACGACTATCCCGGCCATGCTTGGTTCGGCTTCCTTGGAAGCCGGTCTGCTTGCCGGCATTATCGGTATCGCCCTGATTGTCGTCTACGCGATTGCTCTCTACCGCGGCCTGGGCGTGATTTCGCTGGTTTCGCTGGCAGCAGCTGGAGCGATGGTCTACGGCGTCCTTGTCCTTCTTGGTCGTTGGATTGGCTACTCGCTCGATCTCGCTGGCATCGCCGGCATCATCATCTCTATCGGCGTAACGGCTGACTCCTTCATCGTCTTCTTCGAACGCATTAAGGACGAAATCCGCGCGGGTAGAACTTTCCGCTCCGCGGTTCCGCACGCTTGGCGACGAGCACGGCGCACCATCCTATCGGGTAACTTTGTGTCCATCATTGCGGCTGTGGTTCTTTACATCCTGGCCGTTGGCGATGTCCGCGGTTTCGCGTTCACACTTGGTCTCTCCACAGCATTCGACATTGTGACGGCTTTCCTCGTGACTGCGCCGTTGGTCATCCTGGCTACTCGTAAGTGGCCAGCTTTGTCCAAGCCGTCGATGAACGGCTTCGGCTCGGTCATGGAGATTGCACAGAGGAATAAGACTGTAGCTGCCGGTAAGAAGGCCGGAGCCTCCGATGCCTCCGCCAGTACGGCTGCCGACACCGGTGCAGCTCACTCCAGCGCGAATGAGGGGAAGTAGGAATCCATGAATACTACTCAGACGAATCCGGCGCTAATCACTGAGCCAGAAAGCGTGAAAGACGACTCCTTCTTCCGCCGCCTCTACACCGGCGAGGGTGGAATCAATATCGTCGGCAAGCGGAAGCGCTGGTACCAGATTGCCGTCGCCATCATCGTTGTTGCTTTCGCAGCGATGCTGATTCGCGGGTTCAGCTTCGGTATCGACTTCGAGGGCGGTACCAAGATGACTATGCCGCCGACCTCAGTGACAACTGAGCAGGCCGAGGAGGTTTTCACCGAGGCGACCGGAGTGAAGCCGGAGCTGGTGCAAATTATCGGTTCTGGTGAGGGCCGAATCCTGGAGATTACCTCTGAGAAGCTGACTCAGGACCAGATTAATAGTGCTCGTATCGCGTTGAATGATGCATTCAAGCCCGTCGATGTGCAGGGGCAGCAGACCCCGGATGCCATTGGTGACTCTACCGTGTCGGAGTCGTGGGGCTCTTCGATTACCAACCGAATGCTGCTGGCTGCAGTGGTGTTCCTGGGTCTGGTGTTCATCTACATCACCATTCACTTCGAGCGCGACATGGCCATTGCCGCAGTTCTCGCCCTGGTTGTGGATGCAATCGTGATTATGGGCATCTACGCGCTCATTGGTCTTGACGTCACCCCGGCAACCATTATCGGCTTGCTGACAGTGCTGTCGTTCTCCCTGTACGACACCGTCGTGGTTTTCGACAAGGTCGACGAGAACACGGCAGGCTATCGTTCATCGACCCGTAGAAGTTACGCCGAGTTGGTGAACCTGGCGGTCAACCAAACCATCATGCGTTCTATCAACACCACGGTGTCGACGCTCCTGCCAATCCTGGCACTGATGGTCATCGCCGTGGGCATGCTAGGGGTCGGAACGCTGAAGGACCTTGCACTCGTTCAGCTCATCGGCATTATTCAAGGTACGTTCTCTTCGATCTTCCTGGCTTCGTCGCTGTTGGTGTCTCTTAAGTCGCGGCAGCGTGAATACCGCAAGCATGAAGAGGCGGTACTGTCTGCCCGCGCAAAGGCATCTGAGGGAGCCGGTTCGGGCACCGATTCCGCCACCACTGATGTTGCGGAGGACTCGGGCTCGAAGGAGCCGTCGGCAAGCGAAATGGAGCAGTCGACGCCGAAACGAACGGTGACGACTCCGAAGCTTGAGGGCGATGAAGACAAGCCGCTGTCCTGGCGTCCGGGGCAGTAGGAGGTAGCGCCTCCCAGTGGTTCGGGTGAAACTACTTTAAAAGCGCATTGTGCGGGTATCGTTGACAGGTACCCGCACTTTTTCTTTTCGCCGAAAAGGAGCTTAAACCTGTGTCGTATGCACACGCGCGTGAGGCATTAGCCGATCAGATTCGGTTTGTGCCCGATTTTCCAGTTGAGGGCGTACTCTTCGAGGACTTGACGCCGGCGCTTGCCGACGCCACGACGTTCGCCCTGATTGTGGACGAGATTTCCGCCAAGGTGGAAGAGTTCGGGGCTGATGTTATAGGCAGCCTAGATGCGCGTGGATTCCTGCTGGGTTCTGCGGTGGCGTACAAGCTCGGACTGGGAGTGCTCGCTATTCGTAAGAAGGGTAAGCTGCCACCGCCTGTGCTGACCGAGACCTATGAACTGGAATATGGTACGGCCGCGCTTGAGATTCCGGCTAGTGGTTTTGAGCTGAAGGGCAAGAAGGCCGTACTTGTCGACGATGTGTTGGCAACTGGTGGCACCCTGTGTGCAGCTCGCGCTCTGCTGGAGACAGCTGGAGTCGAGGTAACCGGGCTGTGCACCGTGCTGGAGGTTGAAGGCCTGGGAGCTCGGGAGAAGCTTGCTGATCTGCCTCTGTACGTGGTTAATAAGGGGTGAATGAGTCATGGCTGAAGGGCCCGCACGCCGTTATGGTGCCCGCCTAGCGCGAAGCCTTACCGGCAACAGAACGAAGATCCGCCCGGTGCTAGATCCCCTTGTCGCGGTGCATCGACAGGTGCATCCGCGCGCAGATTTGGCTGTGCTTCAGCGTGCCTACGATACCGCCGAGCGCCTTCACGACGGCGTCTATCGGAAATCCGGCGAGCCATACATCACTCACCCGCTTGCAGTCGCTACTATTGCGGCCGAGATCGGCATGGATACCACCACGCTGGTGGCAGCGCTGCTGCATGACACGGTCGAAGATACCGATTACACGCTGGAGGACCTGGAGCGGGACTTCGGCCCAGAAGTCGCACGGTTGGTCGACGGCGTGACCAAATTGGATAAGGTCGCGTTGGGCTCCGCCGCCGAGGCAGAGACCGTGCGAAAAATGATTATCGCCATGAGCCAGGACCCGCGCGTGCTGGTTATCAAGGTGGCTGACCGGCTGCATAACATGCGCACAATGCGCTTCCTGCCGCCGGAAAAGCAGGCTAAGAAGGCCCGTGAGACCCTCGAGGTGATTGCACCGCTGGCGCATCGTTTGGGAATGGCCAGCGTGAAGTGGGAGTTGGAAGATCTCTCCTTCGCCATTTTGTACCCGAAGAAGTACGACGAGATTGTGCGTTTGGTCGCAGATCGAGCGCCGCAGCGGGACCGGTACATCCAGGAAGTCTCCGAGATGATTCAGAAGGATCTGAAGGAGTCTCACATTGCTGCTGAGGTACAGGGCAGGCCGAAGCACTACTGGTCGATTTATCAGAAGATGATTGTCCGCGGCCATGAGTTCGACGAGATTTTTGACCTGGTCGGACTTCGAGTTCTGGTGGACACGACCAAGGACTGCTATGCCGCCATGGGTGCCGTCCACTCGCTGTTCAAACCCATGCCGGGGCGATTCAAGGACTATATTTCCGCGCCGCGTTTCGGGGTTTACCAGTCGTTGCACACAACGGTCATCGGTCCAGGTGGCTCCCCGCTAGAAGTGCAGATTCGCACCCATGAGATGCACTACAACGCTGAGTACGGCATTGCCGCACACTGGCGCTACAAGGAAACCAAGGGCTCTCACAAGGGAGATTCCGCCGAAGTCGATCAGATGGCGTGGATGCGTCAGCTGCTGGATTGGCAGCGCGAGGCCGCAGATCCTAACGAGTTCCTGGACTCCCTGCGCTATGACCTCTCAGTCACTGAAATTTTTGCGTTCACGCCTAAGGGCGATGTCATCACATTGCCTGCGGACTCCACGCCGGTCGACTTTGCCTACGCGGTCCATACTGAAGTAGGTCACCGCTGTATTGGTGCCAAAGTCAACGGCAAGCTAGTGGCGTTGGAATCACCGCTAAAAACTGGCGACCGCGTCGAGATTTTCACGTCCAAGGATGCCGATTCCGGTCCGTCTAAGGACTGGGAGAAGTTTGTTAAAACTCCACGTGCGCGGGCAAAGATCCGTCAGTGGTTTGCCAAGGAGCGCCGCGAAGAGGCACTCGATGCCGGCCGTGACGCGCTGGCTGCAGAGGTACAGCGCGGCGGTCTGCCGATGCACCGCCTGTTCACTCCGGCGTCCATCAAGCAGATTGCCTCCGAGCTGCACTATGCGGATGTCGATGCGCTCTATACCGCTATCGGTAAGGGGCAGGTCTCAGCGCAGCATGTGACTCACCGGCTGATGGCGCAGTTCTCGAGCGCGGACGATGCCGAAGAGCAGTTGGTCTCCCGCACGCCAATTTCAAAGATGAACGTGCACAACACTCCGCGCCGCGCTGACAGCACGGGTGTGTTGGTAGAAGGCAGCGCGGATATGGCCGCTAAGCTCGCCAAATGCTGTACGCCTGTGCCGGGCGATGCCATCTTTGGCTTCGTCACCCGCGGCGGTGGGGTCAGTGTGCACCGTACGGACTGCACTAATGCGGAGAAACTGCACCAGGAGCCCGAGCGCATTATCGAGGTTTCCTGGGCAACGGATTCCTCCGGTGCGGTCTTCATGGTTACGGTGCAAATCGAAGCACTTGACCGTCACGGACTGCTCTCGGAGATCACTCGCGTTTTCTCCGATCAGAAGGTCTCAATCCTGTCGACGTCCTCTCATACCTCCGATGACCGCGTTGCCGTAATGCGTTTTAGCTTCGAGGTTTCGGACACTAAGCAGATGGGCTATATCTTCAACATTCTGCGCGGTGTCGAGGGAGTGTTCGATGTCTACCGCATTACTTCTGGTCAGTAGGCGGTTTAGTAGCCATCGATATGTGAAAAAGGATGAGACCGCGTAGATACTAAAACAGGGCCAAGGTGATTCACCTTGACCCTGTTTTTGATTAATTTCTCAATCAGTTAGTTGAGTCAACTACTTGACTTCCGCCTTCTCAATACGGACTTCCTTAGCTGGCTTACCGTCAGAGGTACCGCCACCCTCGATACCGTTCTTCGCAATGTCCGCAACCGTCTTGGTGCCCTCGTCAGTCATGGAGCCAAGCACGGTGTACTGCGGAGGCAGCTGAGAATCTGCCCAGTTGAGGAAGAACTGGCTGCCGTTGGCATCCGGGTCACTCGGGTTTGCCATGGCGATAGAGCCCTTCGGGTACACCAACGGGGTGTTCTGATCCAGGCCGGAATCCTTGACCGGCCACTCGCCAGCGAACTTGAAGCCCGGTCCGCCGGTACCGGTACCAGTCGGATCGCCACACTGCAGAACGTTCAGGCCACCACCGGTAATACGGTGGCACACGGTGTCGTTGAAGTAGTTGGACTTGGCCATGTGCTCAATTGCATTGACGCCGCAAGGTGAAATAGCGCGGTCCAGCTCCATCGGAATGTCGCCCTGGTTAGTCTTCAGGGTGATGGTTACAGTGCCAGTGGCGGGAACGTTGTCGGTAGCTGGCTTATCTATGTCCTTCGATGCCTCGCCATCATCCGGGTAGTCACAGGTCACGGTTTCCGGAAGTGGGGAAGAGCGCTTCATTGGAACCTTTTCACCGCTGACGGGAGTAGCTGTCAGAGCTGCAGGTTCGACTGGAGTCGTGGATTCATCAGCGGCCTCATTGTCGTCAGCGCCGCCAGCCGTGGTCAGCAAGTAGATGCCGCCACCGATAAAGAGCAGGATAGCCAAGGTAGTTACGACAACGCCCAGTGGCTTCAGCTTCTCGGCACGTGCACGGCGCTTAAGTTCGCGCTCGAGCGTCCGCATCGCATCTTTGCGCCTTTGCTCATTATTGGCCACTAGTCTTTCTCCGTATCTGTTAGTCATCTATTGCTGGTGACGGAACACCAGCGGACGATTTTGCCCATTGATAGTGACCGCATTTGAAGTAACAGCTCAGTCGGTCACCGTCGCGTACACAATCGACCATTATGCCCGGGATTGCTTCCCATTTGCGAGATGACAGGCCAACGAGCAAGGGGAAAGGTGCTCTCTTCCCGTTGTTGGAAGGCGCAAATAGCCTGCCGGGGGCTGTACACAATCGTTACAATGGAGCGCCATGGAGATATTTGGTTTTGCAGCCGGCCCTTTTCAGACCAACTGCTACGTGGCAACAGGCGCTCCGGAAATGGACGGCCTGTCCACCCCATGCGTCATTGTTGACCCGGGCATGGGGGCGTTCGAGGTAGTACGCGGCGAGGTTGAGAAGCGAGATTGGAAGCCGGAAGCAATTCTGCTGACCCATGGTCATATCGACCATGTCCGCGATGTCGCGGAGGCCGCCGACTTCTGGGATATCCCCGTCTTCATTCACGAAAGCGACAATGTGTTGCTGGCCAATCCGAAGCTCGGCGGTTCTTCTTTCGGACACCTCTTTGACATCGATTCTATGCAGGCTTATACGGAAGCCGATTTCTTCGAGGATGGCGACGAAGTAAAGTGGGCAGGGTTGAATTTCGAAGTCATTCACGCTCCGGGTCACTCTCCGGGATGCGTGATGCTGCGCGCTTCCGATGGGGAAGATGAGATTGTCTTCAGCGGGGACGTCCTCTTTAAGGGGGCTATCGGTCGCGTAGATTTGCCGGGCAGTAGTCCGGAGCACATGCAGCAGTCGTTGAAGGATAAGGTCCTCCCGCTGGCGGATGACCTCATGATTCTTCCGGGCCATGGCTCCGCATCGTCGATAGGCGAGGAGCGCGCGACCAACCCGTTCCTGCAAAACCTCACCTAGCCTGGCTGACACGTCGTGAGAGTTGGCAGGTAGAGTTAGCGGGGTGAACTCTAGCCAGAAGCCAAAGAAGTTGAAGCCATTCTCCGCGCCCAAGGGCGTGCCGGATTACGTCCCGCCGGTCTCCCGCGAATTCGAGGCGGTGCGAAACTCATTCCAGCACCGCGCACGACTTGCGGGCTATGAGCACATTGAGCTGCCAATTTTCGAGGAAACCGGGCTTTTTGCACGTGGCGTAGGTGAATCGACGGACGTCGTCACCAAGGAGATGTACACGTTCGCCGACCGCGGCGACCGTTCGGTCACCCTGCGCCCGGAGGGTACCGCGGGCGTGATGCGCGCGGTCATTGAGCACAATTTGGACCGCGGTCAGTTGCCGGTCAAGCTTTCCTACGCGGGGCCATTCTTCCGCTATGAACGCCCGCAGGCAGGCCGTTACCGTCAGTTGCAGCAGGTGGGCGTAGAGGCAATCGGCGTCGATGATCCTGCGCTGGACGCTGAAGTCATCGCGCTTGCCGACGCATGCTTCCGCGGTATCGGGCTCGAAGGCTTCCGCCTTGAACTGACAAGCCTTGGCGACAACACCTGCCGCCCTGAATATCGCGCTAAGCTGCAGGAGTTCTTGTTTGACCTGCCTCTGGATGAGGAAACGCGCCACCGTGCAAACATCAACCCGCTGCGCGTTCTCGACGATAAGCGACCGGAAATGCAGGAAATGCTTGCCGACGCGCCGCTGATGCTGGACCACCTTTCTGACAGCGCTCGCGGTCACTTTGAAGCTGTGACTGGACTGTTGGATGACATGAAGGTGCCCTATGTCATCAATCCTCGAATGGTGCGCGGACTGGACTACTACACCAAGACGTGCTTCGAGTTTGTTCACGACGGCCTTGGTGCTCAGTCGGGTATCGGTGGCGGTGGTCGCTACGACGGGCTGATGGCGCAGCTAGGCGGCCAAGAGCTGTCTGGAATTGGCTTTGGTTTGGGTGTGGATCGCGCGCTGCTCGCACTGGAAGCAGAGGGCAAGCATGCCAGCGATGGTCGACGCGTCGATGTGTATGGTGTTGCGCTCGGTGAAGAAGCCGCTCACGCTATGGCGGTGCAGATCAATAAGCTGCGCCAAGCGGGTATCCGCGCAGATATGTCCTACGGCGGCCGCGGTCTGAAGGGCGCGATGAAGGGTGCCGATCGCGCTGGAGCCCGATTTGCGTTGGTCCTCGGCGAGTCTGAATTGGCCGCGGGCGAGGTTCAGCTGAAGAACCTTGAGTCCCACGAGCAGCACGCAGTCGCCCTAGATGCACTGGTTCAGGAGTTGCAGTCGCGCATCTAGGAAACGCGCATTTGTTAAGTGCGGAGTCTAGCTGTAGACGCCGCGCTCGAGAGTGTCGCACTGAGACATCTTTCCTGACTTGTAGCCGGTGAGGAATGCCTTCGTACGCTGCTCGGCCGAGCCGTGGGTCCAGGAGTCCGGTTGAACACCACCGCCGGAATGCTGCTGGATGGTGTCATCGCCAATGGCCTTCGTAGTTTTGAGGGCATCGGCAACTTGCTCGTCGGAAAGCGGTTCGAGGATTGCGTCCGGCCCCTTGTCCGCGTAATGAGCCCAGATACCCGCGTAGCAGTCGGCCTGCAGCTCGATCTTTACAGCGTCGGAATCGGGGCCCGGTTCGTTGTAGTTACTGCGGCCGAGTGTGCCCTCCAACCTTTGGATATGGTGGGCGAATTCGTGGGCCACGACGTATTCCTGTGCGAGCGGTCCGTTGCCTCCGCCCATGCGCTCCAGGGTGCTAAAGAACTCCGTGTCGAAGTAGGCCGTTTGATCGGCGGGGCAGTAGAACGGGCCGGTGGACGAGGACGCTGCGCCGCAGCCCGACTGAGTGGAGCCTTCAAAGAGGACTAAGCCTGGGTTCGTGTACTCGATGCCGGCCTGTGCGGGGAGTTGTTCTTCCCAGACTCGGTCGACCGAAATACCGGTGAATTCCATCCGGCAATCGATGCGGCTGTTGGCATCTTCGCCGGTCTTGCATGGATCCTCGCCAGGGGACTGCTGTGCAGTCTGCGAGGACTGGTTGTTCTGGGCACCTGTCAGCTGTCCCAATTGTCCCGGGTCGCCGCCGAGAAGTAAGTACAGGCCGATGAGGACAAGGCCGCCGATACCGCCACCGCCTACGGCGATAGCGCGGCCACCACCCGAGCGTCGCTCGGCACGAGCCGAGCTCTTTTGGAAGTCATTCCGGAAGGTCATAGGAGTAAGACTATTGCATAAGGTGCGGAAAACGGGCCATTGAATAGCGCTGCGTCATAGTATCCGCATGTAAATCAACGTCAGGATCTACGGAGAACTTTGTCTAAGTGAGTACATGAAGCCCGAGGTAGACCCAACGCGATGACCGGTAATAAGCAAAATAGCCGGGGTCTTCTTCTCACCTTTCTGGCTTCAAGGTAGACTACACGGACGAAACCGCTATCCACAGCGTTAATCCCTATAGCACCAATTTTGGAAGGACCAATTCGCAGTGCTTCGTACGCATCTTGCCGGAGACCTCCGCGCTGACCTCGCCGGCAGCACAGTAACCCTGACCGGTTGGGTAGGACGCCGCCGTGACCATGGTGGCGTGATCTTCATCGACATGCGTGACCGCTCCGGTTACGCCCAGGTTGTGTTCCGCAACAGCGAAGTTGCTGAGCGTGCACACCACCTGCGCAGCGAATACTGCATTCAGGTCACCGGTGTCGTTGAGAAGCGCCCGGAGGGCTCCGAAAACCCGAACCTGGCATCGGGTGAAATTGAGGTCAATGTTACGGAGCTGACCATCCTCAACGAGTCGGCGGCATTGCCGTTCCAGCTCGAGGATGTTGGAACTTCTGGCACTGTCGGCGAGGAAGCCCGCCTGAAGTACCGCTACCTAGACCTACGCCGTGAAGGCCCGGCCAAGATTATGCGTCTCCGTGCGGCTGTCAACCGCGCAGCCCGTAAGGTGCTGGACAGCCACGACTTCACCGAAATCGAGACCCCGACGTTGACTCGCTCTACGCCGGAAGGTGCTCGTGACTTCGTGGTGCCGGCTCGTTTGAAGCCGGGCACTTTCTACGCACTGCCGCAGTCCCCTCAGTTGTTCAAGCAGCTGCTTATGGTCGCTGGCATGGAGCGCTACTACCAGATCGCCCGCTGCTACCGAGATGAGGACTTCCGCGCTGACCGCCAGCCGGAGTTCACTCAGCTCGACGTTGAGATGAGCTTCGCCGAGCAGGACGATGTCATTGCGCTGGCAGAAGAGATTCTGGTTGCTATCTTCGCCGAGGCCGGTGTCACTGTTCAGACCCCGATTCCACGCATGACCTTCAAGGAGGCCATGGAGAAGTACGGTTCTGACAAGCCGGACCTGCGCTTCGACATTCCGCTGGTGGAGTGCACCGAGTTCTTCAAGGACACCACTTTCCGTGTCTTCCAGAACGATTACGTCGGTGCAGTTGTTATGGACGGTGGCGCATCGCAGCCTCGTCGTCAGCTCGACGCTTGGCAGGATTGGGCCCGCCAGCGCGGCGCAAAGGGCTTGGCCTACATCCTTGTTGGGGAGGACGGCACTCTGGGCGGCCCGGTTGCCAAGAACATTACTGACGCAGAGCGTGAAGGCATCGCGGCGCACGTAGGCGCGAAGCCGGGTGACTGCATCTTCTTCGCTGCAGGTGACGCTAAGAGCTCCCGTGCACTGCTGGGTGCTGCTCGTGGAGAGATTGCCAAGAAGCTCGGCCTTATCAAGGAAGGCGACTGGGCATTCACCTGGGTCGTCGACGCACCGTTGTTCGAGCCGGCTGCCGACGCTACCGCTTCCGGTGACGTTGCCCTGGGCCACTCGCAGTGGACTGCTGTGCACCACGCCTTCACCTCGCCGAAGCCAGAGCACATGGATACCTTCGACAAGGATCCTGGCAACGCACTGGCTTACGCCTACGACATCGTCTGCAACGGTAACGAAATTGGTGGCGGCTCCATTCGTATTCACCGCCCAGATGTCCAGAAGCGCGTCTTCGATGTTATGGGCATCGGCGAGGAAGAGGCACAGGAGCAGTTCGGCTTCCTGCTGGATGCCTTCCAGTACGGCGCTCCGCCGCACGGTGGTATCGCATTCGGTTGGGACCGTATCGTTTCCCTGCTGGCCGGCGTTGACTCCATTCGCGAAGTTATCGCCTTCCCGAAGTCCGGTGGCGGCGTTGATCCGTTGACTGACGCCCCGACTCCGATTACCGCTCAGCAGCGCAAGGAGACCGGTATCGACTTCAAGCCGAAGCCAAAGCAGAAGGCAGACGGCGTTAAGGCAGCAGCCGACGCAGGCGACAGCAAGTAAACAAAGAAATCACATTGCGAGGAATGTGATCTGCCACTCCAGCGTGAACAGCGCGAGTGGCGCCAATTCCTCCTAACCAAGGCGGTACTGGCCACAACGCAACATCCGTATCGCCTGACTGAAACTGGCTCATTGAAAGGGCATTCAATGGAGTACTCGGACGACGCTGCAGCAGAAGTTGACAGCGTAGTTAAAGATGCAGAGACACTGCTTTCCGCACGATTCGGCGGCACTCCAGTGTTGTCGGATCCAGAAGTACTTACAGGTCAGTCAAACGCTCTTGTTGTCCGCGTACGGGTCGCCACAAATCCCTTTATGCAGGAACGCACGGTCGTCGTAAAGCAAATTCCTACGACGACTGAAGGCGTCGATCCCGCCGTTTTACGGGAAGTCGTGGCGTACCAGTTCATCAATACACTGCCTGACGACGTCCGCCCGGGGCCTCAGCTTCTTGCTTACGATGTTTCAAAGCAGCTATTGGTTCTCAGCGACGTCGGTGTCGTGGACACTCTTGCGGACGTACTCTTTCGTGGCGATGAAGAGCGACGATTGCGCGCATTCCGCAGCCTCGGCGCTTCGCTGGGTCGGATGCATATTCACACGCATACTCGTGAAGAGGGATTTGAGACCCTGCGTCGTCGTATGTGGGTGAAGAACAAGGTCGATCGCGAGGCTCTCGAGGCGCGTGACCACGGCATTGTGTCGGGGATTCGCTTTGGTATGCGAGCTGTCGAGGGGGCCGGCATTCCCGTTCCCGACGCTGTGCGCTCTTTCGGTGAGGATGCTGCTCGTCGAATTGAGAAGGGCACGCATAGGGCGTTTACTCCGTTTGACCTCGCCCCGGACAACATTCTGCTGGCGGATAAGGTCCAGTTCCTCGACTATGAGTGGGCTGGTTACCGCGATGTCATCTTCGACGTGGCCAGCGTCGTCGCAGGCTTCCCGCTGCACGTTTTCGTGGAGCGTCCATCGGAGGCAGAGGTCGACGTGTTTGTCCGTGCCTGGATGGAAGAGATTCGTGACCATTGGTATCGCGGCACGAGCGACCGCCGTTTGATGGCGTTCATCGCTGCGGCGTTGCTCGGTTGGTTTTTCATCTCCGCAACGGTTTCCTTCTTCGGTTCTCCAAAACAAGCGCTGTGGGTGGGGCATGAAGGACGCACGGACCTGAAGCCGGAAGTTGGCGGCTCAGCACTGGAGCGGCGCGACATGGCTAACACGGCTCGCGCGATTGCACAGTTCGCCCATAAGTGTGAGGACGATCGTGCCGACGAGCTGGAACAGTTCGCGCATGCAGTCATCGATTTCTTAGAGCAAGAGGAAGGCTAGGGCACACGTGGCGGATCCGAATAAGCTGCCGTCAGGCGGTGCAAACGGCTCCGCCGATGACGCTCCAGGGCTTTTCGACGAGCCTTCGGTCGCCGGACCTACAGCGGCCAAGAGCCAAGGTCGGAGTGCGGGGCCAGCAAGCACTGGCCTGAACTCCGATGCGAGCGCCTATTTTCACCCAGGTGCACACGCGCCGTTGGCGGTTCGGATGCGACCGCGAAACCTCGATGAAGTCGTTGGTCAAGACCACCTGTTAGCCCCCGGAGCACCGTTGCGCCGTCTGGTCGAAGGTGGCGGCGACACCTCCGTTATTTTGTTTGGCCCTCCCGGAACTGGCAAGACCACTCTCGCCAGTTTGATTTCCGCGGCGACTGGACGACACTTTGAAGCGCTTTCCGCGCTTAATGCCGGGGTAAAGGAAGTGCGTGCGGTTATCGACACTGCTCGTCGCACGCTCGTTAACCAGGGCATTCAAACGGTGCTCTTCATCGACGAGGTGCACCGTTTTTCCAAGACCCAGCAGGATGCCCTGTTGGGTGCCGTGGAAAACCGGATTGTCCTTCTCGTCGCGGCAACGACGGAAAACCCATCCTTCTCAGTGGTGTCCCCGCTGCTCAGTCGGTCACTGCTGTTGCAGTTGCAGTCACTGGACGACGAAGCCGTCGGCACGCTCATTGATCGAGCACTTACCGATGAGCGCGGCCTGAATGGTCGCGTCAGTATGACAGACGATGCACGTAAACAGCTCATTGCGCTGGCAGCTGGTGATGCTCGTCGTTCCCTCACGTACCTCGAGGCAGCCGCAGAAGCCGTCGCCGATGGTGAGCAGATTACCGCTGAGTCGCTTGCCAATTCGATCAACAGAGCCGTGGTTCGCTATGACCGCGACGGCGACCAGCATTACGACGTCACCAGCGCGTTTATTAAGTCCGTTCGCGGATCTGATGTCGATGCTGCCCTGCATTACCTGGCGCGGATGATTGAGGGTGGGGAAGACCCTCGGTTTATTGCCCGCCGAATCGTTATTCTGGCCAGCGAAGACATCGGTATGGCCGACCCGACAGCTCTGCAAACCGCCGTCGCCGCGGCGCAGGCAGTTGCCTTGATAGGGATGCCGGAAGCCCGGCTGACGCTGGCGCAGGCCACGATTCACTTGGCAACAGCACCGAAGTCGAATTCGGTCATAAGCGCAATCGACGGGGCATTGAAGGATGTTCGTTCCGGGAAGACCGGACCGGTGCCACCACATTTGCGGGACGGACATTACAGCGGGGCTAAGGACCTTGGTCACGCGGTGGACTATATCTACCCGCACAATGACCCCATGGGTGTCGTCGCCCAACAGTATCCACCAGATCAGTTGGTGGGCACTGATTATTTCGTCCCATCCAATCACGGTCGTGAAAACGGCATGGCTGAATACCTCGGACGCATTCGCCGAATTATCCGGGGGAGCCGCCGGAAATCGAAGTAGGCGAGATCGGTCGGAATCTACGGGGTGCCGGTGGGGTGGTTTTAAAGTTGCTCGAACCGAGCGGGTAGACTGCTAGTTTTGTATTAAACATCTCGGACGCTCGACGTGAAACGAGGAAGTAGAACACCGTGCAGACTCATGAAATTCGAAATCGCTTCATCCAGCATTTCGTAAAGGCGGGACACACCGAGGTCCCCAGTGCCTCCCTGGTTTTGGATGACCCGAACCTGCTGTTCGTTAATGCCGGCATGGTGCCGTTCAAGCCCTACTTCCTCGGCAATGAGACTCCGGACTTCTCCACCGCGACCTCAATTCAGAAGTGCGTGCGCACACTGGACATTGAAGAGGTGGGTATCACCACCCGCCACAACACCTTCTTCCAGATGGCGGGTAACTTCTCCTTCGGAAATTACTTCAAGGAAGGTGCCATCACTCATGCATGGAGCCTTCTGACTGGTGCTGTTGAGGACGGCGGCTTTGGCATCCCGGCTGAGAAGCTGTGGGTGACGGTTTTCCTCGATGACGATGAGGCCCATGACATCTGGCACGAGAAGGTTGGTGTGCCGGAAGAGCGCATTCAGCGCCGAGGCATGGCGGACAACTACTGGTCCATGGGTGTGCCTGGCCCGTGTGGCCCGTGTTCAGAGATTTTCTACGACCGCGGCCCGGAGTACGGTGCTGACGGTGGCCCAGAGGCGGACGAGGATCGCTACATCGAGATTTGGAACCTCGTCTTCATGGAAAACGAGCGTGGCGAAGGAACAGGCAAGGACTCTTTCGAGATTCTTGGCCCACTGCCGAAGAAGAACATCGATACCGGTATGGGCATCGAGCGCGTTGCTTTCCTGCTACAGGGTGTCGACAACGTCTACGAAACCGATCTGCTGCGTCCGGTTATCGACGAAGCTGAGCGGCTCACCGGTTCGAAGTACAGCTCCAACCACCAGGACAACATCCGTTTCCGCGTCATCGCCGACCACAGCCGCACCGGCTTGATGCTGATGCTCGACGGTGTCACCCCCTCGAACTCCGATCGTGGCTATATCCTGCGTCGCCTGCTGCGCCGCATCATCCGCTCTGCGCGTCTGCTCGGCGCTAACGGTCCAGTGCTGGAGAAGCTGATTGGTATTGCGGCCGAGACCATGACCCCGTCGTACCCAGAGATCGCGGAGAACTGGAACCGTATTCGCCGCGTCGCCGTCGCCGAGGAAAAGACCTTCACCAAGACTCTGTCCGCCGGTGAGGAGCTGTTCGAACGTGCTGCCACCAAGGCCAAGGCAGAGGGTAAAACCGTTCTATCCGGTCACGACGCCTTCACCCTGCATGACACCCACGGCTTCCCAATCGACCTGACCATCGAGATGGCCGAAGAGGCCGGCCTGACCATCGACCGCGAGGAATTCGATCGCGAGATGGCTGAGCAGCGTGCGCGCGCAAAGGCCGACAGCCAGGCAAAGAAGCAGTCTCACACCGACCTGCATGTCTACCGCGAGTTCATCGATGAACACCCGACGTCCTTCACTGGTTACGATCGGCTTGCCGACGAATCCACGATTCTTGGCATCATTGCCGATGGCCAGAAGCAGTCGTTTGCCGCAGAGGGCGATGAGATTGAGGTTATCCTCGATCGCACTCCGCTCTACGCCGAGGCCGGCGGTCAGCTGGCTGACCGTGGTCGTATCGTGACTGATTCCGGCGCTGTGGTCCACATCAACGATGTTCAAAAGGTGGGCAAGAAGCTGTGGCTGCACAAAGGCATTGTCACCGCTGGTGAATTCACTCCGGGTGTCTCCGCTGAAGCTTTGGTCGACGAGCAGTGGCGTCACGGTGCTCGTCAGGCGCACACTGCAACTCACTTGATTCACGGTGCTCTGCGTCAGGTACTGGGGGATACTGCAACTCAGGCTGGTTCCATGAATAAGCCGGGCTACCTCCGTTTCGACTTCAAGTACGGTGAGCAGCTCACACCGGAACAGCTCCGTGAGATTGAGCAGATCACCAATGAGGCTGTCGACAACGACTGGGCTGTCAATACTGCCGAGATGCCTTTGGAAGAGGCCAAGGCAGCTGGTGCCATGGCATTGTTCAACGAGAACTACGGCGACATCGTCCGCGTTGTCGAGGTCGGTGGCCCGTTCTCAATTGAGCTGTGTGGCGGTACCCACGTTTCGCATTCTTCGCAGATTGGTCCGGTAGCTGTGCTGGGCGAGTCCTCGGTCGGATCGGGCGTGCGCCGTATTGAGGCTTACTCGGGTATGGATTCCTTCCGCTACCTGTCCACCGAGCGTCTCCTGGCTGAACGACTGGCCACTGAATTCAAGGCTCCTTCTGCTGAGCTGCCAGACCGCATTGCAGCACTGGCTGAAAAGCTCAAGGCTGCAGAGAAGCAGCTCGCTGATTTCAAGGCCGGACAGCTGCTGGCCAATGCCGCGTCTCACCTGGAGTCCGCTCGCACCATCGGCGATGTCACCTACCTCGGCCTTAAGCTTCCCGACGGTACGGAGATGAAGGACATCCGTTCGCTGGCTAATGACTTGGCGAAGCGCCTTGCGGATCGCCCAAGCGTCATTGCGTTGATTTCCAACGCTGGCGGCAAGGTTCCGTTTGTGGCCTCGGTTTCGGATGAAGCCGTCAATCGCGGTATTAAGGCCGGCGATTTGGTGAAGCTGATGGGCGCTGAGGTCGGCGGCAAGGGCGGCGGTAAACCGGCAATGGCACAGGGCTCCGGCTCTGATGCTTCCGGAATCGACGCAGCATTGGCCGCGGTTGAGGCCGAACTGTCCAAGTAGCCAATTAACGGCTGTGCTATCGGAAGAGCAGTAAACAATGGCTAAGCCCCGTATTGATACCCCCGGTCAGGATGATCCCGGTCGGGGTCGACGGCTCGGAATCGACGTCGGCGATGTCCGCGTTGGCGTCGCGGTCTCTGACCCCGACTGTATCCTGGCGACCCCGGTTGAAACAGTCACTCGAGCAACGGGGCGAAAAGATCCTGACGGGCCGGATATTGACCGGCTCGTGGAACTTGCCACTGAACTTGAGGTCGTCGAGATTGTTCTCGGCATGCCCCTCATGCTCGACGGCTCGTTCGGGACTTCTGCGCGGAAAGCTACTGACGTTGGATTCCGGCTGCAGCGCCGACTCGGTGACCGAGTCGTAGTGCATTACGCCGACGAGCGGATGACGACGGTAATGGCCCAATCACGGCTGCACGCAGCAGGTATTGATGTTAAGTCCGGGCGGAAGATTATTGACCAGGTTGCGGCAGTAGAAATTCTGCAGTCCTGGTTGGACAGACGGGCAAAAGCTTTGGACGGAAATACCGACTAAGGGGGCACACAAAAGTTACCGAAAGGTGACAATTCACCCACCTTTGCGCAATTATTAAGTGTGTAATACCTAAGCACGTTTGTCGCGTGCATAGGATTTGAAAAGTTGAAGTGGCGATTCACACCTACAATGCAACCTAGTGCTACGACTTCGTCGTAAAGCTATGTCGCACCAGTCGTTATCAGTCGCGTGTCGTACCCGAACGGGAAGACTCCTTGCTGATACCGATGGGAGAGTGAGCTGCATTCGAGGAGATTATTGATGAGTAAAGACGCGCAGACTGCGCGCCGCACTGATAGCGGCGGTGCCGACCGGGACCGCGCTGGTGCTCGCAGCGGTGGGACAAAGTCTCGAGTTCGTCACCGCCAAACGGCAGTGGCAATCAATGTGACTTCTGTCCTGTTATGCGTGTTGGTCCTCGGAGTGATTGGCCTCGTCTGGAACCGTGGCGGCATTGTTGACGATTACGATGGCAAAGCTGAGGGTCCATTGACGATTGTTGAGGTCAGTGAAGGCACGTCACTTACTGATTTGTCCAACCAGTTGGTGGAAAGCGGCGTCGTCAAGTCTTCCCGTGCGTTCATCCAGGCCGCGAATGAGAACTCTCATTCAAGTGAATTGCAGCCTGGTTTCTACCGACTCCATCAGCGGATGAAGGCCGACGAGACCGTCGAGGCTCTTCTGGATGTCGAAAATCAGGTCGGTACCGTTGACATTCCGACTGGCGCCCGTTTCGCCGATACCCGCATTGTGTCCTCATCGGATGTACGTAAGGGAATTTTCTCGCTTATTTCTGAGGCCACTTGTGTTGAAGACAATGACTGCGTATCCAAGGCCGATCTCGAACGTGCTGCTGGCGAGGCCGATTTGGCCGCGCTGGGTGTTCCAGAATGGGCCCGGGACGCGGTAGCTGCGCGTGGCAACGACCCTCGTCGTCTTGAGGGACTCATTACGCCGGGTATTCATCACCTTGACCCGCAGCAGACGCCCGAACAGATGCTTGCAAAATTGGTCAAGGAATCGGTGAAGAATTATGAGGACACGGGTCTCATGGCTTCAGCGGACATGGTTGGTCTTACTCCATACGAGCTGATTACCGCAGCTTCTTTGATCCAGATGGAGGCGCCAGATGGCGACTTCGATAAGGTCGCTCGCGTTATTCTCAACCGTCTCGACGAACCGATGCAGCTGCAGTTCGACTCGACAGTCAACTACGACCTGCCAGATCAGGAAATCGCAACCACGGATGAGGACCGCGCGCGAAAGACCGCGTGGAACACCTACGCCAAGGAGGGGCTGCCGGAAACCCCCATTGCTTCGCCCTCCATCGAGGCGATTCGTGCCATGGAAAATCCGGCAGACGGCACCTGGCTGTACTTTGTCACGGTGGACAAGGAAGGAAATACTGTCTTTAGCACGACCTTCGAAGAGCACGAGGCCGCTATCGACGAGTCACGCAACAATGGCGTGCTGGATTCCAACCGCTAAGAGGTAGAACTCCTATGCCTATAACTCATCGCGCAGCCGTGCTGGGAGATCCGATTGATCACTCGTACTCGCCGGCTATTCACAACGCCGGTTACCGCGCTGCGGGAATGAATGACTGGCACTATGACCGCATCCGATGCAACGCCGAAGAGCTTGCCGACGTCGTTGGTGGCGCAGACCCCAGTTTCCAGGGGTTTTCCGTCACGATGCCCGGCAAGTTTGCCGCGCTGGACTTCGCCGATGAAGTCAGTGAGCGCGCACGGCTCATAGGTTCAGCGAACACTCTGGTCCGTCGCGATTCGGACTGGTTTGCCGACAACACCGATGGCGACGGCGTACTGGGAGCACTGCGCGAGATAGACTGCACGAACGCACCACGTGGCCGCGCCGTTGTTGTTGGTGCCGGTGGCACAGCACGGCCGGCACTTTGGGCGCTGTCGCAGCTGGGGGTCAATCATGTGACCGTGGTAGCGCGCTCCGAGCGCGCATATGACATTGAACCATTAGCTGCCGCGCTGGGGATGGAATTTGTTTGGGTGACTTTTGATGTTCCAAACCTGGCAGATATTGCTGGTAATGCCGACGTGCTGGTCTCTACGGTGCCGTCAGCCGCAATTGAGTCGGTTGCTGGCTACCTCGCTCGAGCACCGAAGATTCTCGACGTCATTTACAATCCCTGGCCAACCCCACTTGTGAAAGCAGCGGAACGCGGAGGGACACAGGCGGTCGGTGGATTGTCCATGTTGCTACATCAAGCGGTGGGACAGTTTGAGCAGTTTACTGGACGCACTCCCGATGTCGAGGCGATGCGTGCAGCGCTGCCGAACTAGCTCACAACCGTTACAATCCCAAAGTTATGGGGTGGGGAATAACTGAGATAGGGCTGTCTCCGATTGGACAGCACAGGATTGCCCCGGTCTACCTTGACCGGGTTTTCTATTTCCTAGTCGTGATGCTTGTACTCGGCTGGGGCGGTATTGGCTGCTGGTTGGATGTGACTCGGCGAAGACTACCGAACTGGTGGTTAGTGCTAGGGGCAGTGGGTCTGATAGCAACCACTGGAATGGTGCTCCAGCAAAAGAGCACCTTGGCTGACAATCTCGCCAGTGCAGTCGCAGCCATAGGAACAGGAATAGGCCTCTGGTTTGGCCTCTATGTAGCAGTCTTCATCTTCAACCCACGCTCTATGGGGGCTGGAGATGTGAAGCTCGCAGCAATTCTCGGGGGCGGTGTCGGTCTGGTATCGGGCGAGCCAGTGGCGACAGCAATTTGGATTGCAGTGGCAATTCTGTTGGCTGCCGGACTCACTCTCCTCATGGCAGGAGTCACCGCGGGAAAGCGGGGCTGGGGTGACCGTCGTAAAGCAAAAACAGCGCCTGTACCGGCGAGCGTGCCTCATGGGCCTGCGATGCTTGCAGCAACCGCCATTGTGTGGGGGATAAGCGGAGGGTACCTACAAGTCCCCTGAAGCGGTAGACCAGGGGCGATGAAATGGGGCATATTTGAAACTTGTATGCCCCCAAATGCACAAGAAGTACGGCAAACGTGACATTATGATACCTATGCTTCGTTGGACTACCGCGGGTGAATCTCACGGCAAAGCGCTTATCGCTCTCGTAGAAGGCGCGCCAGCCGGACTTCCCCTGACTACAGATGACGTATCACGCCACCTCGCACGCCGCCGCCTCGGCTATGGTCGCGGGGCGCGAATGAAGTTTGAGGCTGATGAGGTCACCCTGCTGACTGGCATTCGACATGGTGAGACGCTGGGATCGCCGATTGGCATTATGGTCGGCAACTCCGAATGGCCCAAGTGGACTGAGGTCATGAGCCCGGATCCAGTTGACCCAGTTGTTTTGGATACAGCTCGTGGCGCCACCTTAACCCGCCCGCGCCCGGGGCATGCCGATTTCAACGGCATGCTGAAGTACAACCACACCGATGCTCGAAGCATCCTGGAGCGTTCATCGGCTCGCGAGACTGCAGCACGTGTGGCGGCATCGGTTGTGGCACGCTTAATTCTGCGTGAGACTCTCGGTGTGGAAGTTGTCAGCCACGTTATTTCCATCGGTCGTTCGGAGCCCTACGAGGGGCCACTGCCGACCTTCGCTGATCAGGACAAGATTGACGAGTCGCCAGTGCGTGCATTCTCCGCAGCTGCGGAGGAGTCGATGATTGACGAAATCAAGGCCGCCAAGAAGCAGGGCGACACCCTCGGTGGCATCGTCGAGGGCGTTGTCCACGGTCTGCCGGTGGGTCTGGGATCGCACATTTCCGGTGATGCCCGTCTGGATTCGCAGCTTGCGGCTGCCTTGATGGGAATTCAGTCCGTCAAGGGCGTGGAGATCGGCGACGGTTTTGAGGAAGCCCGTCGCCGTGGCACCGAGGCTCACGATGAAATGGTGCGTACCGACGACGGCGTGGATCGGGAAACTAACCGCGCCGGTGGCCTGGAGGGTGGCATGACTAATGCTCAACCTCTCGTTGTGCGTGCTGCGATGAAACCAATTTCGACCGTTCCGCGTGCGCTGAAGACCGTCGATATGGCCAGCGGCGATGCAGCTACCGCAATCCACCAGCGCTCTGATGTCTGCGCGGTCCCGGCCGGCGGTGTTGTCGCAGAGGCAATGGTCGCGCTGGTACTGGCGCGTGCAGTGATGGAAAAGTTCGGCGGCGATAGCCTGGAGGAAACCAAGCGTAACGTTGAGGGCTACTTGGAGCAGACTCGACGTCGCCTTGATTGGAAATAGCGCCACAGTCGCGCACACGAAGAAGGGTAAAACGAGGGGAATGTCCGTTCCTACTATTGTCCTTGTCGGACCGCCCGGATCGGGAAAGTCCACCATCGGTCGTCGACTGTCTCGTGCATTGAGCACAAGACTCACCGATACCGATGAGATGATTGAACAGCGCATGGGCAAGACTTGTGGGGAAGTCTTTTCCGAGCTGGGAGAGCCGGAATTCCGCCGTATCGAGGAACAAATCGTGGCGGAGGCTCTGACCCACGACGGAATCGTCTCACTTGGCGGTGGTGCCGTGATTTCGCAGGCGACCCGTGACCTGCTGGCAGACCATAACGTCGTCTACCTCGAGATCAGCATTGCAGAGGGGGTCCGTCGTACAGCGGGTAACAATTCGCGCCCGGTGCTCCAGGCGGATGATCCTGAGGCGCATTACCGCGCGCTCTATGAGGCTCGCCGAGCTTTTTACGAAGATGCAGCCACTTTCAAGGTGCGTTCCGACGAACGTTCCCCGCAGCGCGTTGTGGCCGAGATCCTCAGCTACCTCGATGAAACCTGCGACGAGGCTTAACTGGCGACTCTTAAAAGGCGGCAGCTAATCACTGCCGTATAACCAGCAACTCCATACATTTCTTACGCTAACGACTAGGGACTGACAATGAACTCAACCCGCACAATCCGTGTTGAAGGCCCATCGCCGTACACGGTGACCATGGGGCATGGACTCACCGAGCAGATTGCGGAGGCCGCTACCTTTGCTTCCCAGGTTGCGGTAATTCACCAGGGGAGCGTTCAAGAGCTGAGCTTCGGCGTCATCAAGGCTCTGGCGGACAAAGGAGTCGACTCCTTCAGCATCCAGGTTCCGGATGCGGAGGAGGGCAAGACGCTCGCAGTTGCTGAAACAGTTTGGGACACTTTTGGTGAACGCGGTCTGGGCCGGCGTGACGCGGTAATCGCGATTGGCGGCGGTGCAGCTACAGACTTCGGTGGATTCGTCGCCGCCGCGTGGATGCGTGGAGTGAAGGTTATCCAGGTCCCGACGACGCTGCTCGGCATGGTCGACGCGGCTGTCGGCGGTAAGACCGGTATCAACACTGCAGCCGGCAAGAACCTGGTCGGCGCTTTCCACGAGCCTGCCGCGGTGTTCTGTGACCTTGATGTCCTGCGCACCTTGCCGAAGGCCGAGCTGATCGCGGGCTCGGCAGAGATTATCAAGGCTGGATTTATCGCGGACACGAAGATTCTCGATCTTTACGAGGCAAACCCGCAGGCCTGCCTCGATGTTGACGGTGACCTGCCAGAACTGGTCGAGCGCGCGATTGCTGTCAAGGCACGCGTTGTCGCTGAGGATCTGAAGGAATCTGGCCTCCGTGAGATCCTGAACTATGGCCACACTTTCGGTCATGCCGTTGAGCACTTTGAAAACTACCGCTGGCGCCATGGCCATGCCGTAGCTGTAGGCATGGTTTATGTTGCCGAGCTGGCCAAGATCACCGGACATATTGATCAGGAACTCGTAGACCGCCACCGTCGCATCCTAGAGTCCATTGGTCTGCCAACGACCTACCAGACAGGTCGTTTTACCGAGCTCTACGATGCGATGACCAGGGATAAGAAGAACCGCGACGGTGCGATCCGATTCGTTATTCTAGAAAACCCCGGTGAAACAGCCCGTCTTGAAGGCCCGGGAATGGATGACCTCGAGCGTGCATACGAACTGCTCTGCAACAATGGGTACGCCGCATCGGAGGAGTCAGCCCGCTCATGACCTCTCTTCGCGCAGCAACTGATGCCACAACGGCGATTCCGACCGTGCTTGTTCTGAACGGCCCGAACCTCGATCGTCTGGGCAAGCGTCAGCCAGAAATTTACGGTGCCACTACTTTGGCCGATGTCGAATCTGAACTTCGCACCCTAGCCAAGGAGCTTGGCGTCGTAGTGGATTGCCGCCAATCCAACTATGAAGGTCAACTCATCGAGTGGGTTCATGAAGCTGCCGACTACGGTTGGCCAGTCATTATCAATCCAGGAGGGTTGACACACACCTCCGTCGCCCTGCGTGACGCGCTTGCCGAAGTTGCCGACGGTGCGGGCTTCCACGAGGTCCATATTTCAAACATTCACGCCCGGGAGGAGTTTCGGCACCACTCGTACCTGTCAGCGCTTGCCGCGGGCGTTATCGTCGGGTGCGGAACTGATGGCTATTCCATGGCACTGAGAAGGGTGAGTACGACACTATGACAGATATCTCCACGAACTACGCCGCCCGCCGAGCTGCTCTTATCGACGCATTGTCCGACAACGACTGCGACGGTTTCCTCACAGTCGACCCGACGCATGTTGGCTGGCTTACGGGATTCCACGGCTCGAATGCTGGTTTGATTGTTGCGGCCAGTGGGGAAGCGCTGCTTTCCACCGACGGCCGCTATACGGTTCAGGCTGGCAAACAGGCACCGGACGTGGAGTTACTCACCGCTCGCAACACCGGCGTGGCACTCGTCGGTCAATGCCGAAAGCTGGATATCTCGCGTCTTGGTGTTGAATCTGAGTTCCTCACTATGGCCGCTTACCAAGAGCTAGAGGATGCCCGGCCACAGGCACTCGAGCTGGTATCGACTACGGGCGTCGTCTCTAAACTGCGGGAGGTCAAGTCCGATACGGAACTCGTCGCTCTGCGCCACGTCGCCGACATCGCGGTCCGCGCATTCGAGGACTTGCTTCACGACGGCATCGTGGTCGCCGGCCGCACGGAGCGCGAAGTCGCCGCAGAGTTGGAGTACCGCATGCGCATGCATGGCGCCGATCGGCCTAGCTTCGACACGATTGTCGCGAGCGGCCCGAATTCCGCCAAGCCACACCACGGAGCGGAAGATCGCGTAATCGAGGCAGGTGACCTGGTCACTATTGACTTTGGCGCCTTTGCCGGGGGCTACAACTCAGATATGACACGTACCCTCTTTGCCGGTGAGGCGGGAACGTCGTCAAGCGAAAGCGATTCGAACAATACGTCGTCAGATTTGGACGGCGCGATTGTTGCCGGGGTGGAGTTCGCAGACGAGAAGGCCCGAGAGATTTACAATGTCGTGCTGGAAGCCCAGCTGGCTGGCGTAAAAGCGGCCGTGCCAGGGGCTGATGTTGTGGCTGTAGACGCAGCATGCCGGGACATTATTGAAAAGGCTGGTTATGGGGAGCACTTCGTTCATTCCACCGGCCACGGAATCGGTATTGAGGTGCATGAGGCTCCATTTGCTGGTCGCACCGGCAAGGGGAAGTTGGCAGCTGGCATGACGTTGACCATCGAGCCTGGTATTTATGTGCCGGGGTTCGGCGGTGTGCGCATCGAAGATACGTTGATTATCACCGACACCGAGCCGGAAATTATTACGCAGCTGTCGAAACCGCGAGCCTAACATCACGGCGTTTTATTTTTCTCTCGATGAGATACGGAGTATCGTGGTTTCGTCAGAGAGCTTTTTAACAATTTCAGGAGAGTTTAGTTGGCTACCACCGCAGATTTTAAAAACGGTCTAGTTATCAAGCACGACAACAAGCTTCAGCAGATCGTGGAGTTCCAGCACGTCAAGCCAGGTAAGGGTCCGGCATTCGTCCGCACCAAGCTGAAGGACGTTCTGACCGGCAAGGTTGTTGACAAGACTTTCAACGCTGGCGTCAAGATTGAGACTGCTACCGTCGACCGTCGCGACATGACGTACCTGTACCACGACGGTGAAGGATACGTCTTCATGGACGACAAGACCTACGACCAGATTTCCATCCTGGACGCTCAGATGCCGGAGGGTGCTAAGTTCCTGCTTCCGGAAACCACCTGCCAGGTGTCCTTCCATGAGGGCAACGTTCTTTTCGCTGAAATGCCTGTTTCGGTTGAACTGAAGGTTGAGCAGACCGACCCGGGTCTGCAGGGCGACCGCTCCACCGGTGGCACCAAGCCGGCAACTTTGGAGACTGGCGCTGAGATTCAGGTGCCGCTGTTCATCGAAACCGGCGACGTACTGAAGGTCGACACCCGTGACGGCTCCTACCTGTCCCGCGTCAACCACTAATTCCCTCATCTAGTTCACCCTTTTGTTGAGAGCGATACATACACATCCATGACTGAAAAGGATCACAAGTCCGTCGAGACCCCGGATGCGCAGGAGTCCGCGAAAGTTCGCGAACCTAACTACAAGCGCCACGGCGCGCGCTACCGTGCGCGCCGTCGTGCGGTAGATCTGCTATTTGAGGCCGAGCAGCGAGGCGTCGACGTCGTCAAGCTTCTTGAAGAGCGGCTGGAAATGGTCCGTAATCCAGATCTGGATGTGAATCCAATTGCGGAGTACACCGAGCAGATCGTGCGCGGTGTAGCTGCGGAAATTATCGGTATCGACTCGACGATTTCCTCGTACCTGACGGAGGAGTGGCCGCTGCGTCGCCTACCGGCAGTCGACCGTGCTATCTTGCGTCTTTCCACCTGGGAGCTGTTCTACAACTCCGACGTGCCTCCGCGTGTGGCCGTGGTGGAAGGCGTTGAGCTGGCATCGGAATACTCCACTGATGTGGCGGCACCGTACATCAACGCAGTTCTCGATGCCGAGGCCAAGATTGCCGACCAGGCACGCCTGGCAGCAGCAGCTGTTAGCACTTCGGTGGGCGAGTCCCAGTTCGACGAGGCTATTCAGGCACAGGCTGCTGCAAATGAGGAAGCTGACAAGGCACTGGCTGACTCCGATGAGATGGCTAAGATTACCGGCCTGGACATGAGCGATATTGCCAAGCTGGTGGCTGAAGACGTGGCTAAGAGCGAGAACGGGTCCTAGCCAATCAAAGCGGCCGGGCTCACTGCGAGCCGATCGCAGTCGGTTCTCGCGGATTGTCTGAAACTCCAAGTCCCTTTTTTGGGGGCTTGGAGTTTTGTTGCATTTAGAGGCAATTTAAGTGTGAGTGCTATTCTGGTCAGCGGAAGTTTGCACCGCGACCGTAGTTGCGGGTCACGCAAACTGATAATCAAATATCCACAATCAAGACATCCTTTAACGGACCGCACTGAGAGGCGGGGAAGGAGGTCACGATGAGCGAAGGAACGCCGCAAACAACCGAGCTGCTCAATGCAGACGAAGTTGCACGTACCATCGCGCGCATCGCGCACCAAATTATTGAAAAAACTGCGCTGGATAGCCCAAATGCTGGGCGCGTAGTTCTCCTCGGCATTCCATCTGGTGGCGTACCGCTGGCGGAGAAGCTAGCCGATTTGATTGAACAGTTCTCCGGCATTCGCCCGGAAACTGGATCGCTTGATATCACCCTGTACAGGGATGACTTGCGCAAGGGCCCGCACCGCGCCCTGCAGCCCACGAACATTCCAAACTCCGGAATCGACGGTACCACCGTTGTTCTCGTAGACGATGTCCTCTTCTCAGGTCGCACAATTCGTGCCGCACTCGACGCTATTGCTGACATCGGTCGCCCGCGAGTAATTCAGCTTGCAGTGCTGGTTGATCGTGGTCATCGTCAACTACCAATTCGCGCCGATTACGTCGGTAAGAATCTGCCAACTTCCCGCGACGAAGACGTCGATGTGCTGGTAGAGGCACTTGACGGCCGTGACGCGGTTATTCTCACCCGGGCGGAGGAACAGTGAAACACCTGATTAGCATTGCGGATTTGACCAAGGATGAAATTGTCGGCCTGATGGATGAGGCCGATCGTTTCAAGGAGGTCATCCGCGGTCGGGAAATTAAGAAGCTGCCGACCCTGCGCGGCCGCACTATTTACAACCTCTTTTACGAGAATTCCACGCGTACCCGCTCTTCTTTTGAGACTGCGGGTAAGTGGATGAGCGCCGATGTTATTAATATCTCGGCTTCCTCTTCCTCTGTGAAGAAAGGCGAAAGTCTGAAAGACACCGCGCTGACTTTGGATGCTATCGGCGGCGATGCCATCGTCGTTAGGCACCCATCGTCGGGCGCGGCACAGCTGATCGCCAAGTGGACTGAGGAATTTGGCAACGGCCCATCGATCATCAACGCGGGTGACGGAAAGCACCAGCACCCGACGCAGGCTCTCCTGGACGCGGTGACGTTGCGTCAGCGCCTCGGTGGAATTGAGGGGCGCAAGGTCGTCATCGTTGGCGATATTTTGCACTCTCGCGTCGCTCGCTCTAACGCCGATCTGCTAAGCAAGCTCGGCGCCGAGGTCGTGTTCGTCGCGCCACCGACGCTGCTGCCGTTTGGCATCGAGACCTGGCCGGTGCGTGTTGCCTACCGCATGGAAGACGAGATCCGCGATGCTGATGCCGTGATGATGCTCCGCGTTCAGCAGGAGCGCATGAACGGAGGCTTCTTCCCATCCCATCGCGAATACGCCACTCGCTACGGGCTGTCGAAGGCTCGCGAGAAGATGCTTCGCGACGACTGCATCGTGATGCACCCAGGTCCGATGCTTCGTGGCATGGAAATTAACGACGCCGTCGCTGATCTGCCGCGCACCGCCGTGCTGCAGCAGGTAGCCAACGGTGTCCACGTCCGCATGGCAGTTCTTTTCACACTGCTGACCTCAGGTGTTTCCGCCAACTTGGAAGGGCAGGCATAAATGTCGAATCGCAATGAGTATGACGAAGCCTCGTACCCCGAGGTAGGACCATTGGCAGCACCCGCACGGGGACAGCTGCTGCTGAAGGGTGTGCGTCCCTACGGTGAAGGCGAAGACGTCGACGTCTTGATCGAAGATGGCGTTATCGCTGAGATTGGAGAAGATCTCACGGCCGAGGACGGGGTAGAGGTCCTGGAGTTCGACTCGCTGGTCCTTCTGCCAGGTCTGGTTGACATCCATGTGCACCTGCGCGAGCCGGGCCGTGAAGATACGGAAACCCTGGCCACTGGTTCCGCTGCCGCAGCACGCGGTGGTTTCACCGCAGTGTTCACTATGGCCAATACCGCGCCGGTAACCGATGACCCCTCGATTGCTGAGTCGGTGTGGCTCAAGGGCCAGGCGCTGAACCTCTGCGACGTTCACCCGGTCGGATCCATTACTAAGGGGCTGAAGGGCGAGACGCTGACTGAGTTCGGCATGATGGCAGACTCGCAGGCGAAGGTACGCATGTTCTCCGATGACGGTAAGTGCGTTGACAATCCGCTGATTATGCGCCGCGCGATTGAATACGCCCGCGGCGAAGACGTATTGCTGGCGCAGCACTGCGAAGATCCGCGTCTGACCGCAGATGCATCGGCTCACGAAGGTCCGACCGCCGCACGACTCGGCCTGACCGGGTGGCCGCGCGTAGCTGAGGAGTCCATCGTGGCCCGAGATGCCATTATGGCTCGCGACTACGGCGGACGCATGCACATCTGCCACGCTTCCACCGAAGGCACGGTTGAGCTGGTCAAGTGGGCAAAGGAGCATGATATTCCGCTGACCGCCGAGGTTACCCCGCATCACCTGATCCTCACCGATGAGAAGTTGGAGACCTACGACGGCGTCTACCGCGTCAATCCGCCGCTGCGTGAGCAGCGCGACACCCTGGCTCTGCGTCAGGCTCTGATTGACGGGATCATTGACTGTGTCGCTACCGACCACGCTCCGCACGGCTCTGAAGAAAAGTGCTGCGAGTTCGAGCACGCTAAGCCCGGCATGCTTGGTCTGGAGACCTCGATGCCAATCATCGCCGAAGAGTTCGTTTTGAAGGGCGATTGTGATTGGCGCTGGCTGGCCAAGGTCATGAGTGAGCGTCCCGCTCAAATCGTGAAGCTACCGGGGCACGGCCGTCCGATTGCTGTCGGTGAGCCTGCCAACCTGACCGTTGTTGACCCGGGCAAAAAGTGGACGGTCCGCGGCGAAGACCTGGCGTCGAAGTCTGAGAACACTCCATATGAGGAAATGGAGATGGCCGTGTCCGTGGCAGCTACCGTGCTGCGCGGTAAGGTGACCGCTCTTAACGGAGAGGTCGCTGGATAATATTCATGTCAACGCATAAAAATTCACATGCGTCCCGTATGATTAATGTAAATTCCTCGCACGCTACCCAACTGAAAGGCAATAACGTGAGCAACGAGTCGCAGGCCGCGGCCGCTACAGCGGCAGTCCTGGTATTGGCAGATGGCCGAGTGTTCCGCGGACGCGGTTTCGGCGCCACCGGTACAACCCTGGGTGAGGCAGTTTTTACCACCGCTATGACGGGCTACCAGGAAACCCTGACGGACCCGTCCTACCACCGCCAGCTGATTGTGGCTACCGCACCACAGATCGGCAACACCGGTTGGAACGATGAGGACTACGAGTCCCGCGGAAACAAGATTTGGGCAGCTGGCTTTATTATCCGCGATTTGTCGCGCATTCCCTCCAACTGGCGCTCGGAGCGCAGCTTGGAAGATGAACTGAAGGCACAGGGCATCATCGGTATCCGCCAGATTGATACCCGCGCGCTGGTTCGCCATTTGCGCGACAATGGCTCGATTGCCGCTGGTATTTTCTCCGGTGAGGACGCACAGCAGCCCGTCGATAAGCTGGTGGAAATCGTTCGCGCTCAGCCTGCGATGAAGGGCGCGGATCTGGCTCGCGAGGTCAGCACCGATGAGGCCTATGTCGTGGAACCGCAGGGGGAGAAGAAGGCACGTGTTGTGGCCTACGACCTGGGCATCAAGTCCAACACCCCGCGTGAGCTGGCTAAGCGTGGCCTGGAAGTCGTAGTTGTTCCGGCGAACACTCCGTACGAAGATATTAAGAAGGAATACCAGCCGGACGGTGTCTTCTTGTCCAACGGCCCGGGTGACCCGGCAACTGCTGATGAGATGGTTGCGGTCGCCAAGGCTGCCCTCGATGACGGCATGCCGCTATTCGGTATCTGCTTCGGTAACCAGATTCTTGGTCGCGCACTCGGCCTGAATACCTACAAGCTGGTCTTCGGTCACCGCGGCGTCAATGTTCCGGTGAAGGACCACCGCACTGGCCGTATTTTTATCACCGCTCAGAACCACGGTTTCGCACTTGAAGGCAAGGCCGGCGAGAGTTTCGATACCCCGTGGGGCGAGGCAGAGGTTACGCACACCTGCCTTAACGACGACGTCGTGGAAGGTGTCGCACTGAAGAACGGCATGGCCTTTTCTGTGCAGTACCACCCGGAGTCCGCAGCCGGCCCGCACGATGCGCACTCTCTCTTTGATGACTTCCTGGCGCTGATCCAGAAGGTCGATTTCAACAAGTCCGCAACCGGAAACTCGAACAAGTAGGAAAGGGCTAAGGGACCTAACACCATGCCACGTCGTACAGACATCAACCACGTACTGGTTATCGGCTCCGGCCCGATTGTTATCGGTCAGGCCTGCGAGTTCGACTACTCCGGCACCCAGGCTTGCCGCGTGCTGCGCGAAGAGGGCCTGAGAGTCACGCTGGTCAACTCCAACCCGGCAACGATTATGACTGACCCGGAGTTCGCAGACTCCACCTATATCGAGCCGATTGAAACCAAGTACATCGAAAAGATTCTGGCCAAGGAAGCTGCAGAGGGCAACCCGATTGACGCTGTCCTGGCAACTCTCGGTGGCCAGACTGCACTGAACGCAGCTATTCAGCTGGACCGCGAGGGCATTCTGGAGAAGTACAATGTCGAGCTGATTGGTGCTGATATTCCGGCCATTCAGCGCGGTGAGGATCGCCAGATGTTCAAGGACATCGTCGCCAAGATTGGTGGCGAATCCGCTCGTTCCCGCGTCTGCCACAACATGGAAGAAGTCCATGAGACTGTTGCAGAGCTCGGTCTTCCGGTCGTTGTTCGCCCTTCGTTCACCATGGGCGGTCTGGGTTCCGGTCTGGCCTTCAACCAGGAAGACCTCGACCGTATTGCAGGTGGCGGCCTGGCCGCATCGCCCGAGGCCAATGTTCTGATCGAGGAGTCCATCCTCGGCTGGAAGGAATTTGAGCTCGAGCTCATGCGCGATGGCGACGACAACGTCGTCGTGGTCTGCTCCATTGAAAACGTTGATGCCCTCGGTGTCCACACTGGTGACTCGGTGACTGTCGCCCCGTCGATGACTCTGACCGACCGCGAGTTCCAGACCATGCGTGACCAAGGCATCGCAATTCTGCGTGAGGTCGGCGTTGACACCGGTGGCTGTAACATCCAGTTCGCCATCAACCCGAATGACGGCCGCATCATCACCATTGAGATGAACCCGCGTGTCTCCCGCTCGTCGGCGCTTGCTTCCAAGGCAACTGGTTTCCCGATTGCAAAGATTGCTGCCAAGCTGGCTATCGGCTACACCCTCGATGAGATCACCAACGACATCACCGGTGAAACCCCGGCAGCGTTTGAGCCGGTGCAGGACTACGTGATTGTCAAGGCTCCACGCTTTGCTTTCGAGAAGTTCCCAGGTGCTGACGATACGCTGACCACCACCATGAAGTCCGTCGGTGAGGCCATGGCTATCGGCCGTAACTACATCGGCGCGCTCGGTAAGGTCATGCGTTCGCTGGAGAACAAGCCAGCTGGTTTCTGGACTGTTCCGGATGAGGACTTCGCAGGTGAGCGCGCAAACGATGTCAACGCTGTCCTTGAGGATCTGAAGCGTCCGACTGAAGGTCGCATCTACGACGTTGAGCTGGCTCAGCGTCTGGGTGCTTCCATCGAGCAGATCCACGAAGCTTCCGGCCTGGATCCGTGGTTTATCGCCGAGATGGAAAACCTGCAGGATATCCGCAAGGAGCTTATCGACGCTCCGGTGCTGACCTCCGACCTGCTGCGTGAGGCTAAGTACTGGGGACTGTCCGACGCCCAGATTGCTGCGCTGCGTCCGGAATTGGCCGGGGAAGACGGCGTGCGCGAGCTGCGCTGGCGCCTGAACATCCACCCCGTATTCAAGACTGTCGATACCTGCTCCGCCGAGTTCGAAGCACAGACTCCGTACCACTACTCGGCATACGAGCTGGACCCGGCTGCTGAGTCCGAGGTCGCCCCGCAGACCGAGAAGGAAAAGGTCATCATCCTCGGTTCCGGTCCTAACCGCATCGGCCAGGGTATTGAGTTCGACTACTCCTGTGTCCACGCGGCGCTCGAGCTCTCCCGGGTTGGGTACGAGACCGTCATGGTCAACTGCAACCCGGAAACGGTTTCCACCGACTACGACACCGCAGATCGCCTCTACTTCGAGCCATTGACCTTCGAGGATGTCCTCGAGGTCTACCACGCTGAGAGCCAGTCCGGAAAGGTCGCAGGCGTCATTGTTCAGCTCGGTGGCCAGACTCCGCTGGGCCTGGCGGAGCGTCTGCAGGCCGCAGGCGTTCCGATTGTCGGCACTAGCCCAGAGGCAATCGACCTGGCTGAGGACCGCGGTGAGTTCGGCAAGGTGCTGGCTGAGGCGAAGCTGCCGGCGCCGGAGTTCGGTACCGCCACCTCCTTCGCAGAAGCTCGCCAGGTTGCCGCTGGTATCGGTTACCCGGTGCTGGTCCGTCCGTCCTACGTCCTCGGCGGCCGTGGCATGGAAATCGTCTACGATGAGGCCACTCTGGAGGACTACATCAACCGCGCTACCGAGCTGTCCAATGAGCACCCGGTACTGGTTGACCGCTTCCTGGACAGCGCCATCGAGATTGATGTTGATGCACTGTGTGATGGGGAAGAGGTCTACCTCGGCGGCGTTATGGAGCACATTGAGGAAGCCGGTATTCACTCCGGCGACTCCGCGTGTGCGCTGCCTCCGATGACTCTGTCTGCAGGCATCATCGACAAGGTGCGTGAATCCACCAAGGCACTGGCACACGGCATCGGTGTCAAGGGCCTGATGAACGTTCAGTACGCACTCAAGGACGAGACGCTCTACGTCATCGAGGCCAACCCGCGTGCATCTCGTACCGTACCGTTTGTCTCCAAGGCAACCTCAGTTCCGCTGGCTAAGGCCGCGTCCCGCGTCATGATGGGCGCTACTATCGCGGAACTGCGCGAAGAGGGCATGATTCCGTCCAACTTCGACGGTGGCTCTCTGCCTGCTGACGCTCCGATTGCGGTTAAGGAAGCCGTCCTGCCGTTCAACCGCTTCCGCGACTTCGAGGGCCGCGCTCTCGACAGCCTGCTGAGCCCGGAGATGAAGTCCACCGGTGAAGTCATGGGCTTGGCAGACAACTTTGGTGCCGCTTTCGCCAAGGGCGAGCTGGCCGGTTTCGGTGAGCTGCCGACCGAGGGCACGATCTTCGTCTCGCTGGCCAACCGCGATAAGCGCACTCTGGTCTTCCCGATCCTCACGCTGGCGGATATGGGCTTCCGCATCCTGGCAACGGAGGGTACGGCCGGTATGCTGCGCCGCAACGGTGTTGAGTGTGAGGTCGTCGCAAAGCGTACGACTGATTCCGATGCGCCGACGGACGAGCGCGACATCGTCGACATGATTCGCGACGGTGAGGTTGACATCATTATCAACACCCCGTCCGGTTCTGCTGGCGCACGCTCTGACGGATATGAGATTCGCGCTGCTGCTGTGAGCCAGGGCGTAACTTGTGTGACCACCGCTCAGGGGGCCGTCGCCGCACTGCAGGGCATTCTGGCACTGCGCAACGGTGAGATGAGCGTTAAGGCTCTGCAGGAACTCCACCCGGCAGAGTTGGCTGCTCAGGAGCAGGCCTAACATGACCGCGAAGGCTGAAGGTTCCGCAGTGCGGACAGTCAAAGGTTTCGGCGATCGCCTCAGCGAGGTTGTCGCCGAGCGCGGTCGGCTCTGCGTGGGCATCGACCCGCACCCGGGGCTGCTGGATGCCTGGCAGTTGCCGCATTCGGCTGACGGTCTAGAGCGTTTTGCCGCCACATGCGTCGAGGCGTTCGGTGACATCGTTGCCGTCGTCAAGCCCCAGGTGGCGTTCTTCGAAGCCTACGGTTCCAAGGGCTTTGCCGTCCTGGAGCGGACGTTGGCGGATCTGAAGGACGCCGGTGCGCTGTCGATTGCAGATGCCAAGCGGGGCGATATCGGTTCGACGATGGCTGCATACGCTGATGCCTGGCTGTCGGATAGCTCGCCGCTAGCCGCCGACGCACTGACGGTATCTCCGTACCTTGGGTTCGGTGCTCTTGATCCGGCGTTTTCGTTGGCGTTGGAGAACGGACGCGGCCTGTTCGTGCTGGCCGCAACGTCCAATCCGGAAGGTGCGTCCGTACAGAAGGCGACGGTTTCGGGTGAGAGTCTGGCTCAGACCATGGTCAACCAGGCAGCCGCTATTAATGCCCGCCAGATTGACGCTGGTGCAAAGGCGGGCAGCATCGGCGTTGTTGTTGGCGCAACGCTTGACGACGCCCCGGTGCTCAGTGACCTGCGTGGTCCCATTCTCATGCCCGGTGTGGGAGCTCAGGGTGGAACCCCGGCCGATGTAGATCGTCTGGCAGGGGAATCCAAGGGGCTTGCACTGCCAAATATTTCGCGTGCAATTCTCTCCGCTGGGCCTGATCCTGCTGCGCTGCGGCGCGCAACTATTGAAGCTGCGGCTCCGTTCCTATCCGAGAGTTAGCAGCGAATCGACAATTTGGCAGAGGCCCGCAGGGCGCACCTCATAGAACAGGTGCCCCTGCGGGCTTCTTCCGTACCTAGCTGCCGAGATTTTCCTAATGAGCCTCAGGTGGCGGCGGAGTAGGTATAGGCAAGTTACTGTGACGATTCCTGGGAGATTTCGTACAAAAACCGTGGTCAATTTCCATTCTCCTGGGCAAACGGTGCTACAATCGCCGGAGTTGGTTGACCACGACCGAAAGGTGGGGCGGATAAAGCCCTGGTGTCATTTTTATCGACACCCCGTCAGCATTTGCCTCAACAACCGGTAAGTGCGGTACGGTCTCCAATCGTTAAGCACGGTGTCGTTGCCTGCCCTTGGTGGACGCGAGGCTCGTGCAAGTAAATAAGAAACTAACCAATCTATTTTTACGGAGGAACACGTGGCCCTTCCGCAGTTGACCCCGGAGCAGCGTGCAGCAGCACTCGAGAAGGCAGCTCAGGCCCGCAAGGTACGCGCAGAGCTCAAGGACAAGCTGAAGCGTGGCGCTATCGACCTGCCAGAGGTTCTCAAGCAGGCTGACGAGAACGAGATCATCGGCAAGATGAAGGTCTCCGCTCTGCTCGAGGCTCTGCCGAAGGTCGGCAAGGTCAAGGCACAGGACATCATGAATGACCTGGAGATTGCTCAGACCCGCCGCCTGCGTGGCCTGGGTGACCGTCAGCGTCGCGCTCTGCTGGAGCGCTTCGGCTACGCAGTGGAGGACTAGTCGCAGTGGCCGGGAATGAAAACGGTCAGCTGGTAGTCCTTGCCGGCCCTGCCGGTGTGGGAAAATCCACTGTTGTCAGTCGGCTCCGTGCCGAGGTTCCCGGACTGTACTTCAGCGTTTCCATGACCACCCGCGCCGCACGGCCGGGTGAGGTCGATGGCCGCGACTATTTCTTCGTGACCCCGGAGAAGTTCCAACAGCATATTGATGCAGGAGAGATGCTCGAGTGGGCTGAAATCCACGGTGGTCTGCAGCGTTCTGGAACGCCGCGTGGCCCGGTGGATAAAGCTCTCGCCGAGGGACGTCCGGTACTCGTTGAGGTGGATCTGGCGGGAGCCCGCTCCATCCGTAAGGTAGCGCCGAATGCTCACCTGCTGTTCTTGGCTCCGCCAAGCTGGGAGATTCTCGTCAGCAGGCTCACTGGTCGTGGCACGGAAACCGAGGCGCAAGTCAAGCGTCGCCTGGAAACCGCGCGAGTGGAAATGGATGCTCAGCACGAATTCGATGAGGTTGTTGTCAACGACAATGTCGATGATGCTGTGGCGGCCATCGCTCAGGCGCTGACTACTGGCAAGTAACAGGGCGACTCCACATCATCGATAGTAGAAATCGTTTCCAAGCAATGGTGTTTCTATTGCTCCGACGGTTTCTATTGTCACCCCAGTAACTCACGTTCTATTGAGGAAAGATTTCTCGTGACCCAGGAAAATACCGCCACCGAGGCAGTGTTCGACCCGCCAATTGGTATTACCAATCCGCCGATCGATGAGCTGCTTGGTAAGGCTTCTTCGAAGTACGCTCTGGCTATCTTCGCTGCCAAGCGTGCACGCCAGATTAATGACTACTACCAGCAGATTGACGAAGGCATGCTGGAGTACGTTGGCCCGCTGGTTACTCCGGGGGTCGCTGAGAAGCCTCTGTCCATCGCTCTTCGTGAAATCAACGCTGGTCTGCTGGACCACACTGAGGGCTAGAGCATTTCCTTAAGGGGAGATATCTGTATGCATGCCGCCGGTAATGCTGACGTATCCGAATGTTTAAAGGTTGTCGTCGGGGTTGCCGGCGGCATCGCTGCATATAAGGCCGCACACGTTGTTCGTGGCTTCAAGGAACTCGGTCACGATGTTCGCGTCGTTCCCACCGAGTCCGCATTGAATTTTGTAGGTGCGGCTACTTTCGAGGCGCTGTCGGGGAACCCGGTGTCGACTACGGTTTTTGACGCAGTCGATGAAGTTCAGCATGTCCGCGTGGGGCAGGAGGCCGACCTCGTCGTCGTGGTTCCCGCGACTGCCGACTTTATGGCGCGTGCCGCACACGGGCGTGCCGACGACCTTCTCACCGCAACTTTGCTTGTGGCGACCTGCCCGGTGGTTCTGGCTCCTGCCATGCACACTGAGATGTGGAACCATCCAGCTACGCGCGATAATGTCGCGATTCTTCGTCGCCATGGCACTATTGTCCTCGATCCGGCCCATGGCCGTTTGACTGGTAAGGACACTGGTCCAGGTCGTCTGCCGGAGCCAGAGCAGATAGTTTCGCTGGCATTAGCGGCAGTCGAGAATCCGCGCCACTTCCGCCGCGACTTCGAGGGCGTGCGCTTCATGATTACTGCCGGTGGCACCCGTGAGGCTATCGACCCGGTACGTTTTATCGGCAACCACTCCTCAGGGCGTCAGGGCTTCGCGCTAGCTGAGATGGCAGCACAGCGTGGCGCTCAGGTCACTGTGGTGGCAGGACATACAGATCAGTTGCCGACACCGCTGGGCGCGAATGTTGTAAAGGTTGATTCCACTTTGGAGATGGCCAAGGCCGCCCACGAACACTCCAAGTTGGCCGATGTCTGCATTTTTGCCGCTGCCGTCGCCGACTTCCGTCCGGCATCGACCGCTGGGGTCAAGATGAAGAAGGGCGTCGCAGACGACGCTTTGAGCAACATCCAGCTTGTAGAAAACCCTGACATTCTGGCTACCACTGTGGAGCGTCGTAAAGCGGGCGAGATTCCGGCAACCACGACGATGGTGGGCTTTGCGGCTGAGACCGGCGACGAGACGACGACGCCACTCGAGCTTGCGAAGCAGAAAATTGTGCGCAAGGGCTGCGATTTGCTCATGTGTAACGACGTCTCAGGTGGGCAAACTTTCGGTGCGACGGACAATGTCGGATGGTTGTTGTCTCTCGATGGCGAGCAGTGGGACGTGCCGCGGGGCTCAAAATTCTCGGTGGCCGGTTCGATTTTGGATGCAGTTTCCGAGCTGCGACAGGAACCTCAGCCAGCGGAGTAGCGGAGGCCTACTACGGCGACTGAACCGCTTGGTCTATAATTATCGAATCAAACGAAAACCCACGCCGCAGCGACACCGCAGGCGTGGGGAAATGATCTAGAAGAAAGTTGTACTGCTCGTGGCCTCTAATCTTCGGCTGTTTTCCAGTGAATCTGTTACCGAGGGGCACCCAGATAAGATTTGCGACTCGATTTCGGACTCCATCCTTGACGCTATGCTCGCGCAGGATTCTGCATCGATGGTCGCCGTTGAGACTGTGGTGACTACCGGTTTAGTCCATGTTGTTGGCGAAGTTCGCACGAAGAGCTACGTTGACATCCCCGGTATTGTCCGGAGTCGACTGAAGGAGATCGGTTTCGATTCTTCTGAAAAGGGCTTTGACGGCAAGACCTGCGGCGTCTCCGTTTCGATCGGTGAGCAGTCCTCAGATATTCACGACGGTGTGCACACTTCTCTGGAAGCACGCAGCTCTGATGGCGAAGTCGAAGCAGAAGATCTCAAGGGCGCTGGCGACCAGGGGCTGATGTTCGGCTACGCTACCAACGAAACTCCGGAGTACATGCCGCTACCGATTGCGCTGGCACACCGCCTGGCTCGCCGCTTGACGCAGGTACGCAAGGAAGGCATCGTCCCATCGCTTCGACCGGATGGTAAGACTCAGGTCACCTTCGCTTACGACGAAGACAATAACCCGGTGTACTTGGACACTGTTGTGGTGTCCACGCAGCACGACCCGGATGTGACCCAGGAGTGGATTACCGAGCAGATTAAGACTCACGTAGTCGATTGGGTGCTCGACGACGCTAACTTGCGCGAGCGCTTTGTTACCGAAGAATTGAATCTGCTGGTCAACCCGTCTGGCCAGTTTATTATCGGTGGCCCGATGGGCGATGCCGGCCTGACCGGCCGCAAGATTATCGTCGACACTTATGGCGGTATGGCTCGTCACGGTGGCGGCGCATTCTCGGGTAAGGACCCGTCAAAGGTGGACCGCTCCGGCGCTTATGCCACCCGTTGGGTTGCGAAGAATGCCGTGGCTGCGGGTCTGGCTGACCGCCTGGAGATTCAGGTCGCCTACGCTATCGGCCGCGCTCGCCCGGTAGGCCTTTACGTCGACTCTTTCGGCACCGGTCACGTTTCGGACGACGCCATCCGCGAGGCTATCAACAAGGTCTTCGACCTTCGTCCGGCCGCTATTATTCGTGACCTGGACTTGCTGCGCCCGATTTATGCGCAGACCTCCACCTACGGTCACTTCGGCCGAACTGACTTGGACCTGCCGTGGGAGCAACTCAACCGTGTTGAAGAGCTCCGCGCAGCCGCTGGCCTGGGATAAACACCACCCGCCAGCATGACCCTGGGGTGGGGAAGTAGAGTAAGACTCTATGACCGACGCCCCTTTCGCACCCGCCGCCGCAGCTGAGAAGCTGCCTGTCGCGCGGGTGCTTCCACTTTTGGGGCTGCCGCAGTTGGATCGCCCCTTCGATTACCTGGTTCCGCGCGCGCTAGCGGAGGAAGCGGTTGTCGGTTGCCGGGTGCGGATTCGATTCCACGGCCAATTGGTCAATGCGCTGGTGCTGGAGCGCTGTGCCACGCCCACTCACGACGGCAAACTGTCCTATCTCAAGGATGTCATCAGCACTGAGGTTGTCTATCCGCCACAGCTTCGACGGTTGGTGGATTCTCTGGCGGAGTATTACGGCGCAACACGCTCAAACATCATTCGATCCGCCATCCCAACCCGTCATGCACGGGCCGAACGTGCCCGCAAGGAGAAGATGCCCCCAACGTGGGAGGAATTGGGAAAGCTTGCCACCGAGGATCCGGACCTTTCCGCGTGGGGCAACTATGTCTTCGGCGAATCCTTTGTCGATTCCGTCCGCAAGGGCGCCCCGGCACGCGCAGCGTGGCAGCCAGTTCCAGGGGAACAGGTGGCAGCCATGCTCGCCGCGCTCAGCGTTTTGGTCGCCCGCGATGGTGGCGGTGTTCTCATCATTGTGCCGGACGCACGCACGCAGGCACGCTTCGAGAGCGCTTTTCGCGAGCTCATTTCTGCCCGTCAGCTCACTCTTCTCGGGGCTGGTCTCGGTCCCGAGTCCCGCTATCGCCGCTACCTGGATATCCTGCACGGCCAGGGGCGCATAGTCGTCGGAACGCGCTCGGCAGCGTACGCCCCAGTGCAGAATCTGCGTTTAGCAGTGATTGTCGATGATGGCGATGACAACCTCGTAGACCCCCGCGCACCCTACGTCCACTCTCGCGAGGTGCTGGTCACGCGAAGTGCGCAGGAGGGATGCGCTCTTATTTTTGCATCGTATAGCCGTACAGCAGAGGTGCAGCTGCTGGTCTCCTCAGGTTGGGCGCACAATCTGGTTGCAGGCGCCGACGCCCTCGCTGAATCCATGCCGGAGATGATTGCCTCCACGGACACTTCCGAAGACCCGGATGACGTGAGTAGGGGACGCCTTCCTGCCATCGCTTTTCGACGGGCAAAAGCCGCGCTGCGCGAAGAGCTTCCGATTCTGGTCCAGGTACCCCGCAAGGGATATGTACCGACATTGTCGTGTCGCTCCTGTGGCGCGCCTGCGCGCTGTCGCTGGTGTAACGGTCCACTGGGAATTCCACCGTCCGATAACCCGGACGATCCGGCGCCGCCGACCTGTCGGTGGTGTGGCCGCATCGACATCCACCACCGTTGCCATAGCTGCGGTTCCACCAAGATTCGGCCAGTCGCGGTCGGCAGTGAACGTACGGCGGAAGAGTTTGGTCGTATTTTCAGTCCATTCCCAGTCGTCGCTTCCTCTGGCGAACGGATTGTTGACGACATTCCCGAAGGCCCGAGGGTCGTGGTGGCCACGCCGGGAGCCGAGCCTTATGCGCCGGAGGGCTACGGAGCAGTGATGCTGCTGGACACTTGGGCGATGCTCGGCCGGCAGGACTTGCGCGCTCATGAAGAGGCCTATGCGCATTGGTCTCGAGCTGTCACGCTTGCGCGCCCGCGGGAGCGAGGAGGGGCAGTGGTTATCGATGCGGATGCTGCAGTCCCGACTGTGGCCGATCTTCTGGCATGGGACGCGGTAGGCGCTGCGAACAGGGAATTGGCCGACCGTACAGCCGCCGCTCTGCCTCCGGCCTTTCACGTGGCAGCGGTGGACGGGACTGAAGAGGGCCTGCGTAACTTCATGGAGTCCCTGGAGGTTCCATCGGGCGCGGAAATCCTGGGGCCGGTAGACCTTCCCCGCAACGCCAGACCACCAGCAGGCGTGGAACCGGGTACACCTATTCAGCGGATGTTGGTGCGCTGTGACCGTCGGCAAGCACGGGCGGTGGGAGCGGCGTTGAAGGCAGCACAGGTCGTTCGAGCGACCAGGAAGGACCCGACGCCGGTGCGCGTTGTCGTCGATCCGATTAATTTCGGCTAGCTGCTAAAATGAGCGCGTTATCGCTTGATTCACACCAGTTTTCTTGGAGGCTCTAAGTTCATGGCAGTTCGTGAGGTACGTCTTTTCGGCGATCCGGTGTTGCTGTCCAAGGCGGATACCGTCACTGATTTCGACGCGACGCTGTCGCACCTGATTGATGACATGTTCGACACGATGGACGAGCAACAGGGCGTCGGGCTCGCGGCAAACCAGGTCGGCGTGCTGCAGCGCGTTTTCGTCTACGACTGCAACGGCACCCGCGGGCACATCGTCAATCCGGAATGGGAAGCCATCGGCGACGAGACTGTCCACGAAATCGAAGGATGCCTATCTATCCCGGGTATTAATGGACCCGTGACTCGACACGCACGTGTGCGCGTTACTGGCCAGGATCGCCACGGCACACCGGTGAGCTTCGAAGCTGATGATTTGCTGGCTCGCTGTGTGCAGCATGAAAGCGACCACCTGGATGGTGTGCTGTTTTTGAAGCGTCTCGAGGGCGACGAGCGCAAGACCGCGATGCGTTCTCTGCGTGAGCAGGACTGGTTCCTCAACCGCGGTTAACTCACCTGCGCCTAGACCCCTGGGTGTGGCGCCCCGAGTTTCATCACTAGATTAACTAGAACAACTAGGTCCACCAGGAAGGAATCCACTTACTGTGCGCCTGATTTTTGCCGGAACCCCGGAACCTGCTGTCGTTGCACTGAAGAAGTTGCTCGAAGACTCCCGTCATGAAATCGTCGCTGTTCTCACTCGCCCCGATGCCCGCCGTGGCCGCGGTAAGTCGCTTTCGCCCTCGCCGGTGAAGGCGCTGGCCTTGGAACACGACATTCCCGTGCTCACCCCGACGACCCTGCGCGATGAAGAGATCCAGCAGCAGATCCGCGAATTAAACGCCGACTGCATCCCGGTGGTCGCCTACGGCAATCTCGTGCCGGAGGAATTGCTCGATGTACCGACGCACGGCTGGGTCAATCTGCATTTCTCACTGCTTCCTGCTTGGCGAGGTGCCGCGCCGGTGCAGGCAGCTATCGCCGCCGGCGATGAAGTCACGGGTGCCAGTACTTTCCGGATTGAAAAGGGTCTGGATACCGGACCAGTTTTCGGTACCGTCACCGAAGCGATTCGCCCGACCGATAATGCCGACGACCTTTTGACCCGCCTGGCATACTCCGGCGCGGATCTTCTAGCCGCCACCATGGACGGCATCGAAGCCGGTGCGTTGCGTCCGACCGCTCAGCCGGAACAGGATGTCAGCTACGCCGCTAAGTTCGGGCCGGAGGATGCCCGAATCGTTTGGACTCAGCCGCGACATCTTCTTGACCGCCGCGCTCGTGCATTCACGCCTGCCCCAGGTGCGTGGACGACTCTCGACGGTGCACGTTTGAAGGTCGGAGAGCTCACCCTGCTTTCCGACGAGGACAGCGCCGCGGTCGACGAGGTGCGAAAGGCAGCTGCTCCGGAGGCGGCAGCCGCCACACCGGGTGAGTTGGTAGTGGAGAAGCACCGAGTATCTGTGCGTTGTGCCGATGGCTATGTGCAGCTGGTGAAGGTGCAGCCACAGGGTAAGAAGATGATGGATGCGTCCGACTGGGCGCGAGGTAGCCAACCCGGCGGAAAGGTCTGCGAGTAAATGGGCAACGACAAACCCCGCCACAACGGTGGCGGACGGCAGCGCGGCAACCGCAGCGGACAGAACCGCAATGACCGCAACCGTAACCGTGACAACCGAGGTGGGGACAATCGCGGTGGCATTGACCAGCCGCGCAAGGTCGCACTGAAGGTACTAGCCGACGTTCGCGAGAATGATGCTTACGCGAACCTGCTGCTGCCCAAGTTGCTGAAGGCACACAAACTCAAGGGTCGGGATGCTGCTTTTGCAACGGAGCTGACGTACGGCACACTGCGGGCGGAAGGCCTGTTGGATGCCGTGATTGAGGCATCGTCGTCACGCCCGTTAAGCGATATTGCTGGACCGGTGATGGATGTGTTGCGCCTGGGCGCGTACCAGCTGCTGCGTACGCGCGTCGACGCCTACGCTGCGGTCGATACCTCGGTGCGGGCAGTGGCGAAGGTGGCGGGACCTGGTGCGCGCGGCTTTGTCAATGCCATTTTGAGGAAGGTTTCCTCGAAGACCGAAGGCGAATGGGTGGCTGAGGTCGCGCCGGATCCTGCGACCGATCCGATTAGCTACGTAGCGATGAAGCATGCCCACCCGCGCTGGATTGCGATGGAGTTTGCCCGCGCACTCGGTGCACAAGCCGGTGAGCTGCAGCAGGCACTCGCTGCCGACGATGCGCGCCCGTTGGTGCACTTGGTCGCTCGTCCGGGCGAGATTACTGCTGAGGAATTGGCACTGATCACCGGCGGTGAAGAGGGACCGTGGTCGCCGTACTGCGTGCGCTTGGATTCCGGTGCCCCAGGAGAATTGGAGCCGGTCCGACAGGGCTTGGCTGCGGTGCAGGACGAGGGTTCTCAGCTCATTGCGCGTGCCGTCACCATGGCACCCGTTGCCGGTGAAGACAGCGGCCGCTGGTTAGATTTGTGTTCCGGCCCCGGTGGTAAGTCAGCTTTCATCGGCGGCATCGCAGCTATTGAGGGCGCGAAGCTCGACGCTGTTGAGGTATCTGCGACTCGCGCAGAACTGGTGAAGAAGGCCACGGCCGGGCTGCCAGTGACTGTAACCGTTGCGGATGGTCGCGATACCGGGCTGGAGGCAGGCTTTGACCGCATTTTGGTAGACGGGCCGTGCTCTGGTTTGGGCTCGCTTCGCCGTCGCCCGGAAGCGCGCTGGCGGAAGTCGCCGTCCGATCTGAACTCCTTGACTGCGCTGCAGTTTGAACTGCTCAGTGAAGCTGTGCGTCTGGCACGGCCGGGTGGCATCATCGTCTATTCCACGTGTTCTCCGCATCTGCGGGAAACCAGGGGCATTGTCGATAGGGCAGTGACGGAATTGCCGGTGACGGAGCTGAATGCACACGAGTTGGTAGCGCCGATGACTGATGTCGGACCGTATCCATCTGTGCAGATGTGGCCACACCGCCACGGTACCGATGCGATGTTCTTCTCAGTTTTGCGCAAGAACGACTAGGCTCAGAGGTTATGAGCGCACCAATTATTGCCCCGTCCATTCTCGCTGCTGACTTCGCTCGCCTCGACCGCGAGGTTGAGGCTGTAGCCAATGCAGATTGGCTGCATATCGACGTCATGGATGGCCACTTCGTTCCCAACCTGTCCTTCGGCGCTCCGGTGCTGGAGGCCGTAGCTGCGGTGACGGACAAGTACTTGGATGTCCATCTCATGATTGAGAACCCGGAGAAGTGGGTCGACACCTACATTAAGGCGGGGGCGAGCTCCGTTATTTTCCATGTGGAAGCCGTCGACGATGCCATCGCACTGGCACGCCACATTCGTTCCCAGGGCGTGAAGGCCGGGTTCTCGCTGCGCCCGGGTACCCCAATTGAGCCGTGGCTGGATCACCTCGCCGAATTCGACGAGGTGCTGGTCATGAGTGTCGAACCCGGTTTCGGGGGCCAGTCCTTTATGCCGGATCAGCTAACCAAGGTCGAGAAGCTGCGTCAGCGCATTGATGCCGAAGGTCTGGATACTCTGATCGAGATTGACGGTGGTATCTCCGCCAAGACCATCGAATCCGCTGCCGCCGCCGGTTGCGACGCCTTCGTTGCAGGGTCGGCCGTTTTCGGCGCTGATGATCGTGCGGCGGCTGTCGATGAGCTGCGCGCATTGGCCACTACTGCTGCAACTAAGTAGACGGCGGTGAAGCACGGTGGCACAGTTTCCGGATCTCGTCTCCGCACAGCCGCTGACTGACGCTCAAGCTATGGCATTGGCCATAGAAGCCGGCCAGCGAGTTCGGGGCACCACCTATCCCAATCCACCGATTGGTTGCGTCATCCTCGATACCGCAGGGATTGCGGTAGGAGTGGCCGGAACTGAGCCGGTAGGTGGCCGACACGCAGAGCCACAAGCATTAGAAATGGCGGGGGCACGAGCTCAGGGCGGTACTGCAGTGGTCACACTAGAGCCGTGCAATCATATCGGCCGTACACCACCGTGCACCGAGGCACTTGCGGCAGCCGGAGTTTCCCGCGTCATATTTGCGGTCGCCGATCCTAATCCCGTGGCCGCTGGCGGCAGCGAGTGGTTGCGATACAAGGGAATCGACGTGGTCGAGGAGTTCCAACGCAATCGTGTGGCGGATGGCTATCTGCGTCCATGGTTACACTGGCAGCGCACTCGGCGCCCACACATCACGCTGAAGACGGCGGGCACGCTGGATGGTTTCGCCGCCGCTACCGACCGCACCTCGCAGTGGATTACGGGGGAGCAGGCGCGGGCACGGGTACATATCGATCGTGCACGTCGGCAAGCGATTGTCGTCGGAACGGGAACAGTGCTCGCTGACAATCCGCGATTGACCGCGCGCACACCAGACGGCGAGGAGCTGTCAACGCAACCCCTGCGCATCGCGATCGGCACCTCGGAGGTCGCCGCCGATGCGAATATCCGCGGCGATAACTTCCGCCACATTCGCACTCACGATGTGGAAGTGGCGCTGGAGACAATGGCGGATATGGGACTTATTGACGTGCTGGTAGAAGGCGGCCCACGGCTCGCCAGCGCTTTCTTAGAAGCCGATGCTGTCGACGCGATTGAGTCTTACATTGCCCCGGCGTTTCTCGGAGCTGGTTTGCCGGTGACATCGGCCAACCATGAGACCACCATCACTGACATCTCGCGCTTTCGTACCGTCGCGGTCGAGACTCTGGGAGATGACATTTTGATTACGGCTCTCCGCAGTGGCAAAGATCGCGGGTAGACCGGCTAGAGTTAATTTTGTAAAAATCTTTCAATTTATAACAAACGGTAAAGGATTTTCCTGACCACTATGTTTACGGGAATTGTTGAGGAACTCGGCGAAATTCGCGAAATCCACCGCGAAGCCGATTCCATTACTCTGACCATTCGCGCGACCACCGTGCTTGACGACGTGCACCACGGTGATTCCATTGCTGTCAATGGCGTTTGTTTGACCGTCGTGGAGTTTGGCGATGATTTCTTTACCGCTGATCTCATGCAAGAGACTCTGGATAGGTCGAGCCTCGGCCAGGTTGAGGTCGGCTCCAAGGTCAACCTCGAACGTGCAACCGCAGTGGGTCAACGCCTCGGCGGCCATATCGTGCAGGGACATGTCGATGGCACCGGCGAGGTTATTTCGCGCACGCCAGGGGAGCGCTGGGAAGTAGTGCGGATTTCGCTGCCGGAGCATCTCTCCAAGTATGTCGTGGAAAAGGGCTCAATTGCCGTGGATGGTACTTCGTTGACCGTCTCTGCAGTAGGCGAGGGGTTCTTTGAGGTCAGCCTGATACCGACGACGCTGACGGACTCCGTTATTGGTTCGACCGCGGTAGGCGCCAAGGTCAATTTGGAAGTCGATGTGCTAGCCAAGTACGTCGAGAAAATGTTGGAAAGATAAGCTACAAGACTGTGATTAAGTTCGATTCTGTAGAGCGGGCCATTGCGGACATCGCAGCCGGTAAGGCCGTGGTCGTCGTCGACGATGAAGATCGTGAGAACGAGGGCGACATCATCTTCGCCGCCGAGAAGGCAACGCCTGAACTTGTTGCCTTTATGGTTCGCTATTCCTCTGGTTACATCTGCGCGCCGCTGACCGCCGAGGACTGCGAGCGTCTGAATTTGCCACCGATGGTGTCAGAGAATGAGGATGCCCGCGGTACCGCATACACAGTGACCGTGGATGCCAACACCGGTACGACCGGTATTTCCGCCACAGATCGTGCGAACACCATTCGTACTCTGGCTGATCCCACGTCGAGCCCGCACGATTTCACCCGACCAGGACACGTGGTTCCGTTGCGAGCTCGCGATGGTGGCGTCCTCGTCCGTGCCGGCCACACCGAGGCTGCGGTCGATCTCGCCCGCCTGGCAGGGCTTCGTCCTGCTGGCGTGCTGTGTGAGGTTGTCTCCGAGGAAGACCCGACCGGTATGGCGCGCGCGGAGGAACTGCGTCGCTTCTGCGACAAGCACGATTTAGCGCTGATCTCCATTGAGCAGCTGATCGAATACCGTCGCCACAACGAGCACTTGATTGAACGCGTTGTCGAAACCAAGCTGCCGACCGACTACGGCGAGTTCCGTGCCATTGGGTACCGGAGCCTTATCGACGGTGTTGAGCATGTCGCTCTCGTTGTGGGGGATGTGTCTTCCAACGATGGTCAGGACGTCCTCGTGCGTGTGCACTCCGAATGCCTCACTGGCGACGCACTGGGATCTCGCCGCTGCGACTGCGGTCAGCAGCTGCACAACTCCATGCGCATGGTTCACGAAGCGGGGCGTGGCGTCATCCTCTACATGCGCGGTCACGAAGGCCGAGGCATTGGTCTGATGCCGAAGCTGCAGGCCTACCATCTGCAAGATGAAGGCGCTGACACCGTTGATGCCAATCTTGCGCTCGGTTTGCCGTCGGATGCCCGTGAGTACGGCACTGGTGCACAGATTCTGCAGGATCTTGGAGTCACCACTATGGCGCTGCTGACGAACAATCCGACCAAGCGTGCCGGCCTAGGCGGATATGGGTTGGAGATGAGCCGCCGAGTCCCGGTGCCAGTTGAGGTCAACGAGGATAACTTGAAATACTTGTTGACAAAGCGCGAACGCATGGGCCATGAACTTCCTTGGTTGGATGAGTACATGGAGACCCACGGCATTTCGACAGAAGGAGCACAGTAGATGAGTGGCGCAGGTCTTCCTGAAATTTCCGTTCCCGATTCCACTGGTGTGACCGTCGGTCTGGTCACCTCTCACTGGAACGAGGAGATTACTGGGCAGCTTCGTCGTGAAGCGCTGTCCCAGGCCGAGGAGGTCGGCGCTGTAGTCACGGATGTGACTGTCGTCGGTGCTCTGGAGATTCCGGTTGTGGTGCAACAGCTCGCGCGAACTCACGACGCCGTGGTGGCGCTGGGGTGCGTTATCCGCGGTGGTACGCCGCACTTCGACTATGTCTGCGACTCGGTGACTGAGGGCCTGACGCGGATCGCACTGGACTGTGAAACGCCAGTTGGCAATGGTGTGTTGACCTGCAACACTGAACAGCAGGCAATTGATCGTGCCGGCGGTGAGGGCGCCGCGGAGAATAAAGGTCGCGAGGCCATGGCCGCAGCGCTGCATACCGTCGCAGTGTTGAAGTCCCTTCGTGAAGGTGGAGCTGAGTAAGAATGGGTAACTCCGAACGCCACAGCAATTCGACTGCCGTCGACACCGGTAGCGAAGACAAATGGCTGTTGGAAATCACCTCGCAAAAGCTGCGTCTGTGGGCGATTATCGCTGCAGTTGTGGTTTTCGCTATCCATATCTTCATGGGTATCGTGGTGGACTTTGGTAACACCGGAGCTTCGGTGACCATTATTGACCAGCTGGCTTTCCCGATGATTGGTTTGATCATCGCCGGGGTGATTCTGCTACTGACTCGGGCTCGCGTTCGCGTCAATGCCAGGGGCGTGGAAGTCCGCAATCTGCTCAATGCGAAGTTCTACCCGTGGGTCGATATCTACGGCCTGAGTTTTCCAAAGAAGTCCCGCTGGGCTCGCTTGGAGCTGCCTGACTTTGAGTTTGTGCCGATGCTCGCGATCCAGTCGGCCGACGGCAGCCGCGTCGTGGAAGACATCCGCCGGTTCCGTGAACTTGAAGACAAGTTCATGCCGGAGGACTAACCCAAGGACACGTTTTAAGGACACCGTAAGTGACTGACCCTTCTCAGTACCGTCCCGCCCCCGGCACCATTCCCACGGAGCCGGGGGTGTACCGTTTTCTCGATTCAACCGGGCGCGTTCTCTACGTCGGCAAGGCGAAGAATCTCCGTGCGCGTTTGTCTAACTATTTCCAGGACTTAACTCGGCTTCATCCCCGCACCCGCCAGATGGTGCAGTCCGCTTCGAAGGTGACGTGGACTGTCGTCCACAATGAAGTCGAAGCGCTGCAGTTGGAGTACACCTGGATCAAGCGCTTTAATCCGCGGTTCAACGTGATGTACCGCGATGACAAGTCGTATCCGATGTTGGCCGTCAGCGTTGGAGAGCTGTACCCGCGGCTCTTTCTCTACCGAGGACCGCGCCGGAAGGGCGTGCGTTATTTCGGGCCTTATTCACACGCGTGGGCTATCCGAGAAACGCTCGACTTGCTTACACGAGTTTTCCCAGCCCGCACCTGTTCAAAGGGAGTCTTCAACCGGCAGCAAGCCCTGGGGCGGCCCTGTTTGCTCGGCTATATCGACAAATGCTCGGCACCTTGTGTCGGCCGTGTCAGTGCCGAGGAACACCGCGAAATTGTCCGTGGTTTTACCAGCTTCATGTCGGGAAATACGGGCCCGGTCACGAGGCGCTTAAAGAAGGAAATGGAGGAAGCTGCCGGCGAGTTAGACTTCGAGCGCGCCGCTAGTCTGCGCGACAACCTCGCTGCCATCGACAAGGTCATGGAGCGGCAGTCAGTCGTGCTTTCCGACGCCGCCGATGCCGACTTTATTGCGCTAGCAACCGACGAACTGGAAGCGGCCGTGCAGGTTTTCCATGTTCGGGCGGGACGCATTTACGGTCAGCGCGGCTGGGTAGTGGAGAAGTCCGGCGAATACGCGACTACGGAGTTTCGAGAGGGAGAAACTGACCCCAGCTTGGGTGGGCTGCTAACGCAGTTCCTGACACAGTTCTATGGCGACGCCGCCAAGCACGCGGATGTCGACGGCGATGAATCAACCACTGCCGCCCAGGTTGTGCCACGCGAAATTCTCGTCCAGGCCACGCCCGACGATCTTGACGAGGTTACTGCATTTTTGGCCGATATTCGTGGCACTAATGTGGATATTCGCGTCCCACAGCGCGGTGACAAGCGGACGCTCATGGAGACCGTGCAGAAAAATGCAGCTGAAGCGCTGCGCCAGCACAAGCTAAAGCGAAGTGGAGATTTAACTACTCGATCGCAGGCTCTCTCCGAACTTCAGGACGCGCTATTTATGGATGAAGCGCCGCTGCGTATCGAATGCACTGACATCTCGCATATTCAGGGCACCGATGTGGTGGCCTCGTTGGTGGTCTTCGAGGATGGATTGCCCAAGAAGTCCGACTACCGCCGCTACCGAATCAAAGATGCAGCGGGTGACGGTCGCTCGGACGACGTCGGTTCTATCGCTGAGGTGGTGCGCCGTCGTTTTCTGCGCCATAACGAGGACAAGCTCGCCATGCCCGATGATGCAAGCGAGATGTTCGTCGAAGAGACGACTGATGCCGTCGATGAGCAGTCGCGGAGTAACCGCAAGTTTGCCTACCCGCCACAGTTGTTCATCGTCGACGGTGGTGCACCGCAGGTCGCAGCCGCACAGGCGGTCCTCGATGAACTCGAGGTCACCGATGTGACGTTGGTGGGAATTGCCAAGCGCTTAGAAGAGCTGTGGATTCCCGACGATGATGAGCCGCTCATTCTGCCGCGTAATTCGGAAGCGATGTACCTAATCCAGCGAATTCGTGATGAGGCGCACCGCTTTGCCATTAATTATCACCGTCAGCAGCGATCTAAACGCATGCGCTCTTCGGTACTCGATGGCATTAAGGGGCTGGGGCCAGCACGCCGCAGTGAGTTGGTCAAGCACTTTGGTTCCGTTGCGGCGCTGAAGAAGGCCAGCGTCGAGCAGATCGAAGAAGTGGCTGGTTTCGGGCCGATGCTCGCGAAAACTGTTTACGATTACCTCCATCCAGACGAGAAGTCGTCAGAGCCAAACTCGGATGTCGGTCCGGGAGAGTAGGCGTAGAAGTAGGTAAACAAGTGGCTAAAACCGCACTTGAAACAGTGCTAGGGGGTTTACTTCCGCTAGTAAAACCGAGAGCGGTTGGGCGGAATTGTATTAGAGTGATGGCATGATTACTTCGGGTTATTCCCCTCAGGCTGAAAAGTCACTTGTGTTGATTACCGGCATGTCCGGTTCCGGACGCAATACGGCCGCCAGCGTCTTGGAGGAGATGGGCTGGTATGTCGCAGACAACCTGCCCCCGGAGTTGATTATGCGCATGGTCGAGTTGTCGTTTGAAGCGGACTCTCCAGTAGAGCGCCTCGCTATCGTCACCGACGTGCGCTCGCGCGCGTTCGCCGGCAGTTTGGGGGAGGTGCTCGACGGACTCCGCAATGAGGGGCGCCAGCCCTATGTCATCTTCTTTGATGCCAACGACGACACCCTCATCGCCCGCTACGACTCTGTCCGCCGCACCCATCCGCTGCAGGAAAATGGCACGCTTTCACAGGGTATTGCCGCTGAACGTCAGATGTTGCTGCCAATAAAGGGCATGTCGGATTTAGTAGTGGATACCTCTGACATGAGCGTGCACGATTTGCGCCGTGAGTTAGAGCATCAGTTGTCGGATACCGCTAGCAAGATTCAGCAGATCACCATCGAATCCTTTGGGTTTAAGCACGGTGCGCCGCGCGATGCCGACATGCTTTTCGACGTCCGTTTTCTCCCCAATCCCTATTGGGTACCTGAGCTGCGTGCGGGCCGCGGTACCAACAAAGCCGTGGCCGACTACGTGCTGTCCCAACCTGAGTCTCAGGGGTTTTTGGACAACGTCACAAACTTGATTGAATTGGTTTTGCCCGGGTACCGCCGTGAGGGCAAGGGTTTTATGACTATCGCTGTGGGATGCACCGGAGGCCATCACCGAAGTGTGGCCATGTCGGAGGCGCTGGCTAAGAAGCTCGAGGGAGTTTCCGGGATCAACGTCAACGTCGTCCACCGCGATATTGACCGCAACTAGCGGTTTTCGTGGAGGTGTAGAAATTGACATCAATTACCAGTCTGGGTGGCGGTCATGGTCTATTTGCCACGCTGAGAGCTGACCGTCAGGTTGCGGACCATGTCACAGCGGTGGTCACAGTTGCCGACGACGGCGGATCCTCGGGTCGCCTTCGTCGTGAGCTGGGGCAGATTCCCCCTGGAGACCTTCGCATGGCACTCGCCGCGCTTTCCGCAGATACGGAAAAAGGCGATCTGTGGGAAAAGACACTGCAGCACCGCTTTGGCGGAACTGGCGCACTGGCAGGGCATGCGATTGGCAATCTGATTATCGCTGGCCTCACCAGTGTGATGGGAAATGAAGTCGACGCGCTTGACGAAATTGGCCGGTTGCTGCAAATCCGGGGTCGCGTCGTGCCCATGTCGCCGATCCCGCTAGAGATTGAGGCCGAAGTCGTTGGCTTGGAGCAGGATGCTCGCGTTGTGCGCCAGGTCCGTGGCCAGGTCGCAGTGGCCACGACACCTGGCCAGGTGCGCCGAATCCGGCTGATTCCTGAGACTCCGCCGGCATCCGAGGAGGCCATTGAAGCTATCCTCAATGCCGATTTGGTGACGCTGGGTCCGGGTTCGTGGTTTACTTCGGTTCTGCCACATCTTCAGGTGCCCGGGCTGCGGGATGCTCTGCAAGAAACCAATGCCACAACCGTCGTGGTGCTGAATCTTGTCGCCGAGCCGGGGGAGACCGCCGGTTTTTCTTCCGAACGGCACATCCATATGCTCACGCAGCATGCACCTAACTTGAAGCTCAATTACGTGCTTGTCGACGACAACACGCCGCTCGCGGATACCGAACGAGAATACCTGCAGCGAGCGGCGGATAGCCTAGACGCGCAGGTTGTCTTCGCCGATGTGCAAGAAGTTGATGACCACGGAGCTCTGACGGGTCGGCATTCGCCGGAGAAACTAGCTGTCGCACTTCGTCAGTTCCTCTAAAGCGTCCGGTCAGTCGAGGGTTTTTATGCATTCTCCTGCGAGGATGCAATAGACAATCAACTAATTGCCACTCGATTGGTACCGGATACTATCCTTGAGGTTTATTGCTAAAGCTCAAATGGGGTTAATTTTACCTAAATTAACCAGGCCCAAACCCAGCTCGTACACATGAAATGAGGATGGACAGCATCGTGGCATTGACGGCGAAGGTCAAAGACGAACTAGCCCGCGTGTCAGTTTCGCAGGAAAGCGCTCAGGCAGCGGAGATTTCGACCCTGTTCCGCTTCGCAGGAGGACTCCACCTGGTGGCAGGTTCGATTGTGCTGGAGGCTGAGTTGGATTCCGGCGCTGTCGCACGCCGCCTGCGCTCCATGCTGGCCGAACTCTACGATGTCAAAGCCAGCCTCAATGTCTTGTCTCCCGGCGGCTTGCGAAAGACCTCGAAGTACATCGTGCGGGTAACTGATGGCGCGGAACTCGTCGTTAGGCAAACTGGCCTGATCGACTCTGCAGGACGTCCCGTACGTGGGCTACCACGCAAGCTGATCATGGGACAGAAGATCGATCAAGAAGCTGCATGGAGGGGTGCCTTTTTGGCACATGGTTCACTGACTGAGCCGGGGCGTTCCTCAGCTTTGGAAGTCACTGCTCCCTCTGCAGAAGCGGCACTTGCATTGGTGGGATGTGCTCGTAGACTCGGAATTACGGCTAAGAGCAAGGAGAATAAATCCCGCGGTGGCGATCGTGTAATCATCCGGGAGGGCGATGCAATCGGTGCGCTGCTGACGCGAATGGGAGCCCAGACTACTCGCCTGCAGTGGGAAGAACAGCGAATGCGTCGTGAAGTGCGAGCGACGGCCACTCGTTTGGCAAACTTCGACGATGCCAACCTGCGGCGCTCGGCTCGTGCGGCCGTTATTGCAGCAGCGCGAGTAGAGCGTGCTTTAGAGATTCTCGGTGACGATGTACCAGACCATTTGGTGTCTGCAGGACAGCTGCGCATCGAGCACAAGCAGGCTTCACTGGAAGAACTTGGGCAGCTGGCAAATCCGCCAATGACCAAGGACGCCGTCGCAGGACGCATCCGCCGTTTGCTCTCCATGGCGGACAAAAGAGCAAACGAACTCGGAATTCCCCCCACAACTGCAGTCGTTACAGACGAACTTTTTGACAAAGAAGTTGACGAGTAAAGCACCTGTTATGCCTAGTCAGGTGCGTAATTTTTGATAAATCTCCGTTTATTTGGGATTTTCGCACCAAACCACCGCTGCGCGAATGAAAAACCCAACGTACACTTCTGTAGTGAACCTGTTGGAGCGCAATCAGCGCCCTGACAAGTGGCATCGATTCGCCAATCCATTAAGGAGATTATTGTGACGGTTCGTGTAGGTATTAACGGTTTTGGTCGCATCGGCCGCAACTTCTTCCGCTCCCTGCTCGCTGCGGGCGCTGACCTGGAAGTCGTTGCTGTAAACGACCTCACTGATAACAAGACCCTGGCTCACCTGCTCAAGTACGACTCCATCATGGGCAAGCTTGACGCAGAGGTCACCTACGACGATGAGTCCCTCACCGTCAACGGCAAGCGCATCGCGGCATACGCTGAGCGCGACCCGAAGGACCTGCCGTGGGGCAAGCACGAGGTCGACATCGTCATTGAGTCCACCGGTTTCTTCACCGATGCCAACGCTGCCAAGGCTCACATCGAGGCTGGCGCCAAGAAGGTCATCATCTCCGCTCCGGCTAAGAACGAAGACGCAACCTTCGTTGTCGGTGTTAACCACACTGACTACGACCCGGAGAAGCACAACATCATTTCGAACGCTTCTTGCACCACCAACTGCCTGGCTCCGATGGCTAAGGTCCTGGACGACAAGTTCGGCATCGAGCGCGGTCTCATGACCACCATCCACGCATACACCGGTGACCAGCGTCTGCACGACGCTCCGCACAAGGACCTGCGTCGCGCCCGCGCTGCTGCACTGAACATTGTTCCGACCTCCACCGGTGCTGCAAAGGCAGTCGCTCTGGTTCTGCCGCAGCTCAAGGGTCTGCTGGACGGCTACGCACTGCGTGTTCCGACCCCGACCGGCTCTGTCACCGACCTGACCTTCACTGCGAAGAGCGAGGTCACCGTCGAGTCCGTCAATGCTGCCATCAAGGAAGCTGCTGAGGGCGAGCTCAAGGGTGTTCTGGGCTACAACGAGGACCCAATCGTTTCCAAGGACATCGAGGGCGACCCGCGTTCCTCGATCTTCGACGCACCGCTGACCAAGGTCATCGGCGATCAGGTCAAGGTTGTCTCCTGGTACGACAACGAGTGGGGCTACTCCAACCGCCTCGTCGACCTGGCTGTCTACGTCGGTGAGCGCCTCTAATAACTCACCTGGTTAATCCCAGACCCCGAACGGGCCGGGGTGGTTGCGCCTGAGTAGGGCACGCCACCCGCGGCCCGTTTTTTACACACTTTCACAAGGATTTCATTGAGATGACTGTTAAGACTGTCAAAGACCTGATCAACGAAGGTATTGAAGGCCGTTACGTCCTCGTCCGCTCCGACTTTAACGTCCCACTGAAAGACGGCGTTATCACCGATCCGGGTCGAATCGATGCTTCGCTGCCCACCCTGTCCGCGCTTGTCGAGGCCGGCGCCAAGGTCGTTGTTATGGCTCACCTGGGTCGCCCGAAGGGCGAGGTTAAGTCCGAGTTCTCCCTGGCCCCGGTCGCTGAGGCGCTATCTGAGCGCCTGGAGCAGTACGTCGCGCTCGCCGGTGATGTCTCCGGTGAGGACGCGCACGAGCGCGCTAATGGCCTGACCGAGGGCGATGTACTCTTGTTGGAGAACGTCCGCTTCGATCCGCGCGAGACCTCCAAGGACGAGGCAGAGCGCGCCGAGTTCGCAGCCGAGCTGGCTGCACTAGTTCCGGACGGAGCGTTTGTTTCCGACGGTTTCGGTGTTGTTCACCGCGCCCAGGCTTCCGTCTTCGACGTCGCTAAGAAGCTGCCGCACTACGCCGGCAATCTGGTTCAGGCTGAGCTTGAGGTTCTGCGCAAGGTTGCAGAGACCCCGGAGAAGCCGTACACCGTCGTGCTCGGCGGTTCCAAGGTTTCCGACAAGCTGGGCGTTATTGAGGCTCTCGCGCCGAAGGTTGACTCCCTGGTCATCGGCGGCGGCATGTGCTTCACCTTCCTGGCTGCCAAGGGCTACGCCGTTGGCGCATCCCTGCTGCAGGAAGAGATGATTGACACCTGTAAGGATCTGCTGGACCGCTACGGCGATAAGATCGTTCTGCCAACCGACGTAGTCGTGGCTGACAAGTTCGCTGCAGACGCTGAAAACAAGGTGGTAGACGCCACCGAGATTCCGGAAGGCTGGATGGGCCTGGACATCGGACCGGCTTCCGCCGAGGCATTCGGCAAGGTGCTCGCTGAGTCCAAGACTGTGTTCTGGAACGGCCCGATGGGCGTGTTCGAGATGGAGGCTTTCGCAGCTGGCACCCGCGAGGTTGCACAGGCCATCATCGATGCCACCACTAACAACGGTTGCTTCTCCGTCGTCGGTGGCGGCGACTCCGCAGCAGCAGTACGTACTCTGGGGTTGAACGAGGACGGCTTCAGCCACATCTCCACTGGTGGTGGCGCTTCGCTGGAGTTCCTCGAGGGTAAGACTCTGCCGGGCGTCTCCGTCCTGGAAGACTAAGATTTTTCCACCACCGGATTTTCATCGCTTAAAAATCCGCTAATTGATAGGGAAGTGAATTCCACCACTATGGCACGTACACCATTTATTGCTGGTAACTGGAAGATGAACCTGAACCATCTCGAGGCTATCGGTGTGGTGCAGAAACTCGCGTTCGCTCTGCCGAAGGAGTACTACGACAAGGTTGACGTCGCTGTCATCCCGCCGTTTACCGACCTGCGTTCGGTCCAGACTCTGGTTGAGGGCGATAAGCTCGGCGTCACTTACGGCGCGCAGGATGTCTCAGTCCACGAGTCCGGCGCTTACACCGGCGAGATTTCCGCATCGATGCTGGCAAAGCTCGGCTGCACCTGGGTCGTCGTCGGTCACTCCGAGCGTCGCGATATGCACGCAGAGGACGATGAGCTGGTCGCAAAGAAGGCCAAGGCAGCACTGCGCGAGGGCATGAACCCAATCGTCTGTGTCGGCGAGCCGCTGGAGGTCCGAGAGGCCGAAGAGCACGTCGAGTACGTTGTCTCTCAGGTCAAGGGCTCCCTGGCTAATCTGACCAACGCTGAGCTGGCCAAGACCGTCATCGCTTACGAGCCTGTCTGGGCTATCGGCACCGGTAAGGTCGCATCGGCTGCAGACGCGCAGGAAGTCTGTGCAGCTATCCGCGAGACCGTCGCAGAAATTGGGGACGCGAACATCGCAAAGGAGATGCGCATCCTCTACGGTGGTTCCGTCAAGGCCGAGAACGTCGCTGAGATCGTCGGCAAGCCCGACGTCGACGGCGGCCTCGTCGGTGGCGCTTCGCTCGACGGTGAAGCATTCGCGAAGCTCTGCGCACTTGCTGCAGATGCCGCTCAGAACGCCTAAGTGCATATAAATTCAGAACAACTGATAAGATAGGCGCCATGCGCGACCCCGGATTGGTTTTATTGATTCTCATAAAACCGATTCGGGGTTATTGCCTTTAGGCGGACTCAATCCAGGCACACCGACTGGCAATGTTTTAGCGCGATACATTTCCCGAGGCTTTCCACTTGGAATGCCCGGCAGTTTTCAAAGGACGTGCTCAATGAACGAACAAGTACATGGTGACACTGACCGACACACTGCAAGCAATGAGCAATCCTCATCGACCGCTACCGCGAAGCAGCAGGACTTGCTCTGGGAGGATATTCGCCACCTGGGTCGAATTCTTGGGCAGGTAATCCGCGAGCAAGAGGGTGACGAGGTCTTTAACCTGGTCGAAAATGCTCGCCGTGCAGCCTTCGAACTCCATCGTGGCGATGGCGACATCGAGAAGCTCACCGGCCTCTTCCGCGATATTGACCCAGCCGAGGCAAGCCCTGTCATCCGTGCTTTCACGCACTTCGCACTTTTGGCCAACCTCGCTGAGGATTTGCACGAGGAGCTGGGCATCGAGGCATCTCTCGATGCTGGCGATCCACCGCAGGACTCCACGCTGGAGGCAACATGGCAGAAGCTTCGCGACGCCAAGGTTTCCGGCGGCGCGATTGCGGACATGATGGACCACATTGAGGTCGTCCCGGTTCTGACCGCACACCCAACGGAAACTCGTCGTCGCACAGTGTTCGATGTGCAGAAGCACATCACGGCCGCAATGCGGCGCCGCCACGAGATTCAGGCGGCCCCGATGAATGCGCGCACCGCGGACCGACTCGCTGAGATTGATGCCGATATCCGCCGCCGTATCCTGACGCTGTGGCAAACGGCTCTCATTCGCATGAACCGCCCGGACATTCGCGATGAGGTCGAGGTTGGTCTTCGCTACTACCAGCTTTCTCTGCTGGAAGCTGTGCCACAGATTAACCGAGACGTCGTCAAGCACTTGCGTCAGCTCGGCGGCAACAAGTTGCCTGCTAACCCAACGATTCGCATGGGCTCGTGGATTGGCGGTGACCACGACGGCAACCCATACGTGACAGAGGAGACGCTGCGCTATGCCTCCGATAGGGCGGCGGGTACGATCCTGCGTCACTACTTCTCGCAGCTGCACCTGCTGGAGCGCGAGCTCAGTCTCAGCGACCGCCTGACCAAGGTCACCGTGGATCTGGTCGCTCTGGCCAGCCGCGGCCACAATGACGTACCTAACCGCGAAGATGAGCCGTACCGTCGTGCGGTTCACGGTATCCGCGGTCGCGTGGCGGCAACAGCGGTGAACTTCTTCGACGAGTCCATCATCGAGGGCGACTGGTCAGAATTCACTCCGTATGACAACGCCGAGGAGCTACTTGAAGAGCTCTCGATTATCGACGACTCACTGCGGTCCAGCCACGATGACCTCATCGCCGATCACCGCCTGCGCGATCTGATTGATTCAGTCGAAGTATTTGGTTTCCACCTGTACTCGATTGATATCCGCCAGAATTCGGACTCTCATGAGGAAATCCTCACCGAGCTGTTCTCCGCTGCCGGTGTGGTGGACAACTACGCGGGATTGAAGGAAGCTGACAAGGTCGAGCTGCTGACCAAGGAACTGCAGTCCTCCCGTCCGCTGGTTTCGACTTCCGCAGATCTTTCCGAAGCTACGGCTCGCGAGCTAGGCATTATGCGTGCGGCATCCCGTGCGGTGCGCAAGTACGGACACGACGCGGTACCGCACTGCATCATTTCGATGTGTACATCGGTCTCCGACCTGCTGGAGCCGATGATTCTGCTCAAGGAAGTCGGTCTGATTCGCCCGAATGGCTCCCAGCCGACCGGTTCTGTTGACGTCATTCCGCTGTTCGAAACCATCGAAGACCTGCAGGCTGGTGCCGACGTGCTGCGTGCTGCGTGGGACATTCCGGTCTACCGCGCATACGTGTCCGCACGCGGAGATCTGCAGGAAGTCATGCTTGGCTACTCCGACTCCAACAAGGACGGCGGGTACTTCGCTGCAAACTGGGCGCTTTACGACGCGGAGGTCGCCATCGTGGCAGCTGCGAAGGACAACGACATTCGCCTGCGTCTCTTCCATGGCCGCGGAGGTACTGTCGGCCGTGGTGGCGGTCCGTCCTACGAAGCAATCCTGGCGCAGCCGTCGGGTGCAGTCCAGGGGTCCGTGCGTATCACTGAGCAGGGCGAGATTATCTCTGCAAAGTACGGTCACCCTGCAGCGGCACGCAGGAACCTCGCCGCGCTGGTTTCGGCAACGATTGAGTCGACTCTGCTCGACGTCGATGACCTGAAGAACCCAGCTCGCGCCCACGAGATTATGTCGGAGATTTCCGACCTGTCTCGCGAGGCCTACTCGAAGCTCATGCACGAGGACCCGGGCTTTATTGACTTCTTCACGTCGTCGACCCCGGTCGATGAGATCGGCAGCCTGAACATCGGTTCGCGTCCGACCTCACGCAAGCAGACCCAGACCATTTCTGACCTGCGCGCAATTCCGTGGGTACTGTCCTGGTCGCAGCAGCGTTCTATGGTGCCGGGCTGGTTTGGTGTCGGCTCTGCACTGCAGGAGTGGATCGGCGAGGACGAAGACGGTTCCCGCCTGGCTGAGCTCCGTCAGCTCAACGAGATTTGGCCGTTCTTCAATTCGGTGCTGTCGAACATGGCGCAGGTCATGTCCAAGGCTGACCTGAACCTGGCGCGCGCCTACGCTAGCCTGTGCCAAGATAAGGCCGACGGTGAGCGCATCTACGGCATCATCAAGGCTGAGTTCGACCTGACTTTGGAGATGTTCCTGAAGGTAACCGGGTACAAGCACCTGCTGGAGGACAACCCGCTGCTCAGGCGCTCGGTGGACATGCGCTTCCCGTACCTTATGCCGCTGAACATCATCCAGCTTGAGATGCTGCGTCGCTACCGTGCCGGCGATAATCGCGACAAGGTGCGTCGGGGCATTCAGCTGACCATGAATGGTCTGGCAACTGCACTGCGCAACTCCGGCTAGGGATACGGCTAGGGATACCTAGCCAGCGGAGCAATTGCGCTAGTATAGTTGGAGTTCTTAAAGAAGCGACGTTTCAAAAGGAAGTGCGCGTGTACCTCGCCATTCAGATTGTCCTGGTCATCACATCAATCCTGATGACGCTGTTCATCCTGCTCCACAAGGGTAAGGGTGGCGGACTGTCCAGCCTCTTTGGTGGCGGCATGCAGTCGAATCTGTCCGGTTCGACTGTGGTGGAGAAGAACCTTGACCGCGTCACTATCGTGACCGTGATTATCTGGTTGCTCTGCATTGTCCTGTTGCTGCTGTTCAATACTTTCGGCTGGTAGGTTCCGCACGCAGCACGCCCCACCGCAGGCCTTTAAGCAATAAAAATTCCCGTCGATAGCATTTCGCTTATCGACGGGAATTTGCTGTTTCTGGGCTGTTAGCGGTGAAGCGGAAGCCTAGAGCTGTGCAGCCGCAGCATCGTCAACAAAGACAACGGTTTCCTGAACACCGCGAACCCCGGCCGCCGGCCACTGCGCTGGGTCGTCCTGCTGAGCGATAGCTGCAATTGCCTCAGCCTTTTCGCCGCCCGCTACAAGTAGCCACACACGCTGAGAGCTGGCGATGGCCGGCATCGTCAACGTGATGCGGGTCGGCGGTGGCTTCGGGCAGTTATGCACGTCCACGACCAAGCGTTCCTGCTCAGCCAGCGCTGCGGTATGTGGGAAAATCGAGTTGATGTGTCCCTCTCCGCCCATACCAAGAAGGTGAAGGTCAAAGCCATTTGGAGCCTTCTCCCGAACGATAGCTTCGTAGCTTTCGGCGGCCTCCGTGGTGGTCACGCCGCTGTCGGCAGCGGCAAACTCGAAGATGTTTTCCTCCGGCACGCCGACAGGGGACAAGAGACGCTTACGAGCAGCCAACGCATTGCGATCTGCCGAGTCGGCAGCGACAAAGCGTTCATCTCCGAAGAACACCAGGACTCGGTTCCAGTCGATGTCTCCGGAATCGTCGGCAAGCGCACTGAGCAAAGCGGTACCCGCGCCGCCACCGGTGAGAACGACGCGTACGAAACCGTCATCGGTGACCGGAGAGGCGTTGCCATGTTGGACGGCGACAACCGCATCGATGAAGCGCTGACGTGCAGCCTCGACGATGCCCGCCTGGTCAGCGGCGCGGTGGAACTGAGGGGCAGGGACGGTATTCGACGCGTTATCGGTGGTCACTTGTCAGAGACTCCTGGTTCGTTAGCGAAGCTAGTTGTTGTGGACGTCGGAGGTTGCATTCCCACCGTGTGAATCTGGCTGAGGCCACGCAGGGCACGTCCGTAGGCAGTATCGTGGTCGAGGTGACGCAGCTCCTCTGCCAAACATTCGGAGCGTGTTGGACGCGATACTGCGACCTTGAACGGGGGTTTTTCTCCGTTGGTGACCGATGCAGTGGTGGCGCTTTCAATATCGATGCGCAAAGTCTGGCCATTTTCACGCTCAAAGGCGACGGAGGTCACCGGTGGCTTGGCGCGGCCCTTTTCGTCCACCGGAATCTTCTTCTCACCGGTGGAGTAACGGTTGACCGGCAGCCCCAGGCGATCTGCCAACCATCCGGCGGCGACCTCGACCGATGGCGAGTCCTGTGGGCCGTAGATGGACACGGAGGTCACCGGCGAATGCGGCGGCAAGTCGAAAGCGGATGCCAACACACCGCGCCAGTTCGTCAGCCGCGACCAGCTCAGGTCGGAATCGCCGGGCGTGTAGCCCGTACGGCGCGTGTAGATAGCGTTGCTATTCGGGTCACAGAGTGAATCGGTGATACGGCGCTGGGCAATTCGGCCGATTGGTGTCGCCGCTGGGACCTGCGGCGCCTCAGACGGCCACCACGCCACGACCGGCGTATCCGGCAGCAGCAGGGGAGTCACCACAGAGCTGTGGTGCTGACCAATCTCACCGGACATATGCATAACGACGATCTCAGCGGCACCGGCATCACCACCGACGCGGAGCTCCGCGTCAAGGCGATTGTCCAGGCGTGGATCATCGGAGACCAATACCAGCACACGGGATGGGTGCTCGCGGGAAACGGAGTTGACCGTGGAAATAATGTTTTCCAGGTCGTCTTCGCTTTTGGCCAAAACAATCAGGGTGAGGACACGGCCCGTGGTGACGATGCCGCCCTGCTCTCGAAGCTGCACCAACTGACGAGCAATGCTCGCAGTGTCAGTGTCTGGCAAATTGACAATCATGAAAGTGTTCTTTCTGTCAGAAAATTCTTAAGAACTGAGAGGTCGGCAACCTATGGCCGTCGCCAAGCGCGACCGTCGCGCTCGAGCATGTGGTCAGCGGAGGAAGGCCCCCACGAACCTGCGGGGTAGCCCTCGGGACGACCGCGCTTGGCCCAGTACTCGATGATGGGGTCAAGAATCTTCCAGGACAGCTCGACTTCCTCGTTGGTGGGGAAGAGGCTGGCCTCGTCGAGAAGCGCATCCAGAATCAGGCGCTCGTAGGCCTCTGGCGACTGCTCGGTAAACACCTCGGAGTAGGAGAAGTCCATGTTGACATCGCGCACCTCCATGGCCGAGCCCGGGACCTTCGAGCCGAAGCGCATGAGCACGCCTTCGTCTGGCTGAACACGGATGACCATTGCGTTCTGGCCGAGAGCGGCAGTCATTGTCTCTGCGAAGGGCAGGTGAGGTGCGGACTTAAAGACCAGCGCAATTTCAGTGACGCGGCGGCCGAGGCGCTTGCCGGTGCGCAGGTAGAAGGGGACACCGGCCCAGCGACGGGAGTTGATCTGCAGCGTACAGGCGGCGTAGGTCTCGGTCGTGGATTCGGGGTCGAAGCCTTCCTCATCGCGCAGCCCCGGCACGAAGTTGCTGCCCTGCCAATCCGCCGTGTACTGGCCACGAGCGGTGTATTTCGAAAACGGACGCACTGGCTCGACGGCACGCAGAACCTTAATCTTTTCCGCCTGCAGCTCTTCCGGGGTAAAGGCGATGGGCTCTTCCATTGCCACCAGCGCCAGGAGCTGGAGTAGGTGGTTCTGAATCACGTCACGAGCTGCACCAATACCGTCGTAGTAGCCAGCGCGACCGCCCAAACCAATGTCCTCGGCCATGGTGATCTGGACGTGGTCAATGTAGTGAGAATTCCACATCGGATCGAACAACTGGTTGGCAAAACGCATGGCCAGAATGTTCTGGACGGTTTCCTTGCCCAGGTAGTGGTCGATGCGGAACACAGCGTCTTCTGGGAAGACCGAGTTCACAATCCGGTTGAGTTCCTGAGCGGAGGCTAGGTCGTGTCCGAATGGCTTCTCAATAATCACGCGACGCCAATAATCCTCGCCCGACTGCGCCAGCCCCGAACGATCGAGCTGATGACAGACATCGGGGAAGTTAGCTGGCGGAATGGACAGGTAGTAGGCCCAGTTGCCAGCGGTGCCGCGGGAGCGATCGAGCTCCTCAAGTTGTGCGGCCAGGCGATCGAAGGCCTCGTCATCGGTGAAGGTACCGGTGACAAAGTGAATGCCCTCAGCCAGGCGCTGCCAGACACTCTCACGGAAGTCTGTGCGGGCGCCCTGTTCCACTGCGGTGCGCACATAATCCTCAAAGTCCTGTTTCGACCATTCGCGACGACCGTAGCCAACTAACGCGAAGGAGGCAGGCAGCAGACCGCGGTTGGCCAGATCGTAAATGGCAGGCAGAAGCTTCTTTCGGGCCAGATCGCCCGTCACTCCGAAAATCACCATGCCGCCCGGGCCCGCAATACGCGGCAAGCGTTTATCCTGTGGGTCGCGCAGCGGGTTGATGTATCCGTCGTGGTTGGTGCTGCCATCTCCGTTGTGCCGAGAACTGGCAGTAGGGGAGTTCGAATCGTTGCGTTGCAGAGAATCACTCACGGTTTACATAATGTCATATCGAGAAAAGTCCGGTGGAATCGTTTCCGATTCCTCCGATGGGGCCTTGACGGGTCCCTTTCTTCTGCCTTAGGTTTATGACCTAGGTGGTATACCCATAAACCACGGAGGTGTATATGCAGGCGAAGGAGGCGGACCCTCGGCCCATCTACGTCCAGATCGCCGAGGATCTGAAATCAATGATTTTGTCCGGGGAGCTCTCGGCTGAGGATCGTGCCCCTTCAACCAAGGAGCTCTCGGAGTTCTATCAGGTCAACCCAACCACGGCCGCCAAGGCCATGACGGAACTGTCGATGGTGGGGCTTGTGGAGAAGAAAAGAGGACTCGGAATGTTTGTCACTCCAGATGCCCGTGAGCGCATTCGCGCTGAGCGTCGTGAAGCGTTCCAGCGCACCTACATCGAGCCGTTAAAAGCGGAGGCCGGCATTCTCGGCCTCACGCTCCACGACATCATCGCCATGCTGGAGGAGGAGAAATGAGCATCTACGGCGTGATTGGCCCCAACGGCGCCGGCAAGACTTACTACCTGCGTACCCTCGCGCAGATGCCTACGGCGGCCCTGGCGAAGGCTGCACCCGACACCCAGGTCTTCGGTGCCACCCCGCGCGAATATTTCCAGATCCTGCGCACCGGCTGGGATCAGCTCGATGTGCCCCACGCGGAGTCCCTCCTCGATTTCCCCGCTGACACCCCTATCAAAAAGCTCAGCCTGGGCCAGCGCCAGCTGCTCATCGCCGCTGCCACCCTGGCATCGGGCAAGGAAGCATTGCTTTTCGACGAGCCCTTCAACGGCCTCGATGTCGAGCACCGCGCCACATTGCGCGGCATGCTTATCGACTCGGCCGAATCGGCCAACATTGTGGTCACCTCGCAGCACTCCCAGGATCTAGCCGGCCTAGTCGACACCTTGATTGTCATCCACAAGCAGGATGCGTACGGGCCCTATGACGTCGATAAGCTGCGCGCTAGCCATCCGGTGCTGCGAGGCCCTACGGATCTCGTGGCGCAGGTGGCCGGCCCAGTGCTCGCTAAGAAAACCCTCGGCGAGCGCTGCGAGGCAATCCTGGCTACAGAGCTCAGTTCGTCTGCCGCTGCGCATGCCCGCGCCCTCGGCGTTGAGGTGAGCTACCTCGACCCCGCGGCCCTCATCGACCTCGCAAGCACCTCCTCCTACATCGAACGGAGCAAGAAATGAGCACCGGAGCTTTCATCGCGACCAACAAGAAAACCTTCCTCGGTGTTGCCGCCGTGGCCATCCTGTACTCGGCCTTCGGGCGCATGCTCGTAGGCAGCGGAACCGGCAACACCTTGCTTGGCATTATCGCGCTGGGCATCCTCTTCCTCATCACAGCCCGGCGTTCGGTCACCCTGCGTGACTACGGCGTGAGCACCGCCCGCTGGGTACGCTCCGCAATCATCGCAATCTTGGGCACATCGTTGGTGGCTACCGCCTTCATCGTCACGGCGATGGTCATCGAACAGAACAAGTCCGGTTACTACCGCGGATTCGATAGCTTCATTGTCACCTCCGGACCGGCCCTGTTTCCGGACACTAACGGGGAGCTGTACATGATTGAGGATTCCGGGCAAAACTACACCACAGTTCTGCTCACCGCGCTGTGCGTCTTCTTGAGCTTCCTCATGGCTACCGTGGCGAGCACCGCAGTCGGCACCGTCGCCGGCGCGAAGGGCACTCGTGCAGGATCGATCACCATTGGCCTGGCCCTGGTCACGCTCTTCCTCTTTAGCTATCTGCTGGACGTGACCGACTCCGTACCGGGCGCCCCCTGGCCGGCTGTGCCGATCTTTGCCTCAATCATCACCGTAATCTCTGCGTTCGTGATGGCCTGGGCATTAAAGGAAGAGAAACGCCCGCTGCCCACTGTGCGCCCCGCCTTCGCCGCGTCCTAGCTCCATCAAAAAAGCTCCCCTGCGCGGGGAGCTTTTTCATGTCCAACGTTGAAAATGCGGGTTAAGTAACACAACAGGCGAACCGAAACTGACAACCCCAAAAGTTACGGGCTGCAAATGTGAAACTGTGCAAGTTTATGACACCTTCAGGCTATTTTTCGGGCCGTTTTTGACATAAACGCAGTCAGTAACTCGGATCGGCAGGCGACCTGCTGGCGCCAGCCAGAAACGCAGCCACTACCAACAGGCACATAGATAATCAGCAGGCTTACTTCAGCTGCTCCATGCGCTGTGCAATCGACTCAAGCAGGGATTGCCAGGAGTCCACGAACTTCTCCACGCCCTCGCGCTCCAGGACAGCGAAGACATCATCGAGGTCGATGCCAATCTCGCTGAGCTGAGTCATAACGGCATTGGCTGCTTCCCCCTGGCCGCTGACGGCGTCGCGAACCTCGCCCTCGAAGCCCGCAGTAGCACGCAGCGTCTTCTCCGGCATGGTATTCACAGTCTGCGGTGCAGCCAGCTCAGTGACGTAGAGGGTGTCCGGGTAAGCCGGGTTCTTCACACCGGTCGAAGCCCACAGCAGGCGCTGCGGCTTAGCACCGGCGTTTTCCAGCTGTGCCCAGCGAATATTCTGCGCCGAGAAAGTCTCCTCGAACTTGGCGTAAGCTGCACGGGCATTGGCCAGACCAGCCTTGCCGCGCAGAGCCAGGGCCTCCACGGAGCCGATCTTGTCCAGGCGAGCATCGATTTCGGTGTCAACGCGGGAAACAAACAGCGACGCAACAGAGTGAACCGAAGCCAGGTCCACGCCGTTGTCCTTCGCACGCTCAATGCCCTCGATGAACGCATCAATGACCTGCAGGTAACGCTCCACCGAGAAAATCAGGGTGACGTTTACCGAGATTCCCTCGGACAGAGCCTGGGTGACAGCCGGCAGGGAAGCATCGGTCGCCGGAATCTTAATCATCGCGTTCTGCTTGCCGACGCGCTCCCAGAGCTTACGGGCCTGCGCAATCGTGGCCTCGTAGTTGTCGGCGTAGCGAGGATCGACCTCGATGGAAACACGGCCATCGACACCGTCGGTTTCTTCGGATACACCAGCGAAAAGGTCACAGGCATCGCGGACGTCGTCGATTGCCATCGCGAACACAGCATCTGCCGGGTTCGCACCCTCTGCAGTGAGCTGCGCCAGCTGAGAGTCGTAATCCTCACCGGCGGTCATCGCCGAAGAGAAGATTGCCGGGTTAGTAGTGACACCGACAACCCGAAGCTCTTCAATAAGATTTTTCAAATCGCCCGAGGTGAGGCGCTGGCGCGAAAGATCGTCGAGCCACGCCGAAGTCCCTACCTTGGCGAGCGCTTCCATCGTGGTGTTTCCCATAGTGTTTAACGCCTTTCTGTCAATACCGCTTCGTTGCCTAAAGACTTCGCTAAAAGTTGTATGTCCTTAAACTACTGTGCGTCACAAACAATACTGGCGCTACCGGAGCGCGGTACGGTTTTCACAAATCCCGTCCCGACAACGGCCGATAGCGCCAGGTTTTAACAAACTTACTTAGCAGCCTCGATGGACTCCTTGGCGGCATCGACAACAGCCTCTGCTGTGATGCCGAACTTCTCGAACAGCTCCTTGTACGGAGCCGATGCACCGAAGTGCTCCAGGGAGACAGCGCGACCAGCATCACCCAGGTGGCGGTACCACGGCATTGCAATACCGGCCTCAACCGAGACACGAGCGCGGACGGACTTCGGCAGAACCTGCTCGCGGTAGGCATCGTCCTGCTGCTCGAACCAGTCAAGACACGGAACGGAGACAACGCGGGCGCTGACGCCTTCCTCAGCCAGCTTGTCAGCAGCTTCGACAGCGAGGTGAACTTCCGAACCGGTAGCCATCAGGATGACGTCCGGGGTCTCCTTGGCACCGTCGACAAGCACGTACGCACCACGACGGACGCCCTCAGCGGCCTTCTCCTTGGTACCTTCCAAGACCGGAACGTTCTGGCGGGTCAGGGCCAGAGCCTTCGGGCCTGCCTCGCCCTGAAGAACAGCGGCCCAAGCCTGAGCGGTCTCGTTAGCGTCAGCCGGGCGGACAGTGGACACACCCGGGATAGCGCGCAGCGAAGCCAGCTGTTCAACAGGCTGGTGCGTCGGACCGTCTTCGCCCAGACCAATGGAGTCGTGAGTCCAGACGTAAATAGGGGAGATGCCCATCAGCGATGCTAGGCGGACAGCCGGACGCATGTAGTCCGAGAAGATAAGGAAGGTGCCGCCGTACGGACGGGTGCCACCGTGGAGCAGAATGCCGTTGAGGATCGAGCCCATGGCGTGCTCACGGATACCGAAGTGCAGATTGCGGCCGTACGGGTCGGTGGTCCAGGTACCGGTGGTGATGGACTTCGGGCCGAAGGACGGCTCACCCTTCAGGACGGTGTTGTTGGAGCCAGCCAGGTCAGCCGAGCCACCCCACAGCTCCGGCAGGGTCTTGCCCAGTGCCTGCAGCGCGGCCTCAGAGGCCTTGCGGGTAGCAACGCCCTTCTCGTCCGGCTCCCAGGTCGGCAGCTCAGCGTCGAAGCCCTCCGGCAGCTCGCCAGCGGTCAGACGGTCCAGCAGAGCCTTGCGCTCCGGGTTAGCCGCAGCCCACTCGTCGAACTTGACCTGCCACTGTGCGTGAGCCTCAGCACCACGCTCAACCAGCTTGCGGGTGTGCTCAATGACCTCGTCAGCGACGTTAAAGCTCTTGTCGGTATCGAAGCCGAGAGCTTCCTTGATGCCGACAATCTCCTCGCCACCAAGAGCAGCACCGTGCGAAGCGCCGGTGTTCATCTTCGTCGGAGCCGGGTAAGCGATCACAGTGCGAACGCGAATGAAGGTCGGACGCTCCGTATCCTTCTTGGCCTCCTCGACAGCAGCCTCGAGTGCTGCGACGTCCTCGCCGCCGTCGACCTCAATGACCTGCCAGCCGTAAGCACGGTAGCGATCCGCGACATTCTCGGTGAAAGCAATGGTGGTGTCGTCCTCGATGGAGATGCCGTTGTCATCCCAGAAGACAATCAGGTTGCCCAGCTGCTGAGTGCCGGCCAGCGAGCCGGCCTCGGCAGTGACACCCTCCTGAACGTCACCATCAGAAGCGATGACGTACACGTAGTGGTCGAACGGAGACTCACCCGGAGCAGCTTCCGGGTCGAACAGCCCACGTTCCCGTCGCGAAGCCATGGCAAAACCGACAGCCGACGCCAGCCCCTGACCCAGCGGGCCAGTGGTGATTTCCACGCCGTCAGTGTGGCCGTACTCCGGGTGACCCGGGGTGAGTGCATCCCACGTACGCAGCGCCTTCAGGTCATCGAGCTCCAGGCCAAAACCGCCGAGGTAGAGCTGGACGTACTGCGTCAGAGAGGTGTGACCACAGGAGAGAATGAAACGGTCACGGCCGATCCACTTCGTATCCTTCGGGTCATGGCGCATAACGCGCTGGTAAAGAGAGTAAGCCAGCGGTGCGAGGCTCATCGCAGTGCCGGGGTGCCCCGAACCTGCCTTTTCAACGGCGTCTGCAGCCAGCACACGGGCCGTATCTACGGCCTTCGTATCCAAGTCAGACCAGTCCGAGGGGTAGTTGCGCACAACCCGTGCTTCATGCTCAGTCGACAGTGTCACGTGAATGACTCCTAGTATCCAAATGGATTAGTAAAATTCTCTTCCATACTAACTAGGATTGCGCGCTCCGGGTTCAAACCGGGCCGAATAGCTGAGAGATAAGTCTCAGAGGGCGCGCCGCACATGCTTTACGACGGTCATTATTGGAACCGTTATGATTACCGGTAAACTGATTGCCTGCCCCTCATTTAATTTTGCGGAAAAACTCGTCGGGAACTTTCCGACCGTTACATCCGACTATCTGTAAACGGGGGGTTTGTTTATGGCGCGTGAAAGGGACATTGCTTTGTTGGAAACAGTCAAGGCGTATATTGCACTGACTAAGCCAAGAATTATCGAGCTCCTGCTCGTCGCGGCCATTCCCGCAATGCTTCAGGCTGATCGCGGTCATGTTCACGTTGGACTGATTCTTCTCACCTTGTTCGGTGGTTGGTTGGGTGCCGCAGCTGCGCACACCTTCAACATGGTCATGGATTACGACATTGACCAGAAGATGCGCCGTACTCGCCGTCGCCCGCTCGCGCGCAACCAGGTTAGCCGTCGAGCGGCAGCGATTTTCGGCACTGTCTTGATGATTGCGTCGTTCCTATGGCTGTGGTTGCTGTGTAACTCGCTGCTGGCCGCCGTTTTCATTCTGATTACGATTGCCTTCTACATCTTCGTCTACACGTTGTGGCTGAAGCGACGTACTGATCAGAACGTAATTTGGGGTGGCGCTGCGGGGTGTATGCCGGTGATGGTCGGCTGGGCCGTGATCACTGACAACAACCCGGAGATTACGGGGCTGGCTCACTGGTGGCAGGCATTCATCCTGTTCCTGCTTATCTTCTTCTGGACTCCGCCGCACACCTGGGCATTGGGCCTGCGCTACAAGGAGGACTACAAGGCCGCTGGCGTGCCGATGATGCCAGTGGTCAAGCCGGCAATCGTCGTTTCCAAGCGCATTATTTACTACACCGCCGCGACCGTGATTACCACTCTGCTGTTGGTTCCGTACGCGGGTTGGATTTATCTGATTGGCGCCGTTGGCGCTGGTGCCTGGTTCCTGTGGGGCGCCATTGACCTGCACCGCCACGTTAAGACCGGTGGCAAGATCAAGCCGATGAAGCTGTTCTTCATGTCGAACAACTACTTGTCTATCGTCTGTGTGGCGCTTTCTCTCGATGCCGTACTCGGATTGCAGACAATTTCGAGCATGTTCTAGGGCAGTTGCTGAGCTCCTTTGAAGAGGCCCTTTCCGGTTGCGGGAAGGGTCTCTTTTTGTGTGTGGAGATGGGCACGGGGCTGCAAATGTGAAACTGTGCGAGTTTA
>NZ_KV787421.1:127676-172692 GCF_001807105.1 Corynebacterium sp. HMSC14H10
GAGTTTATGACACTTTCAGGCCATTTTTCGCGCGATTTCTGTCATAAACATAGTCAGTAACTCGGATCGATAAGTGGGCAGACCGCCCCCTTGCACCGCCCGCGCAGCCCGCACCGCCCGCGCAGCCCGCTAGCCACTGGGAAACGCACATCCGAGCACACGGAGCCGAGCAGACAGCAGAACCGCCTAAACACGCACAACCAAAGCGCGTGTTTAGGCGGTTCGAGCAGGAATCAACGGCCGGTAACCACAGTCGTTAACACAGCCGCTGACCGGCAGCTAGCTACGCGGTAACCTCGACGTTCTTCTCCGAAGCAACAGTGGCGGCAGCCGCATCGCCTTCAAGCGAGCCAGTGACTTCTGCGCTCCCACCGACAGTGCGGTAACCGTGCTGGAAAAGTACTGCAGTCAAAGCGGTGCAGATACCAGATCCGGCAACGTGAACCGGCACCAATGCCTCCGGTACACCGGACCAGTACTGAATCATTCCAACTACGCCCTGAGCCAAAATGAACACAACGAGTGCGATGGCAACCTTACGCACAGGTGCAAAGGCTTCCGAGGCCAGCAGACCGAAAATGAGGCCGATAACCAGGCCAAGGTAGAGGTACATAAAACCAGCGTGGATATGTGCCAGGTCAACAATCGGTAGCTGGAGGCGATCCTCCGGGAGCACCGAAGCATCTCCAGCGTGTGGTCCCGCACCGGTGACCATAGTTCCGGTAATCAGCGTCATCGTCAGGGCCAGGCCGGAGGCGGCAGCCAGATAGCGCAGATAGCGCGGGTACATGCGGGTAGCAGTGCCGTCATCAGGCTCAGAAATCTTGACGAAAAGCATGCCAGCGAGCCAGACCAGAATCATCGAAGGCAGGAAGTGCAGCGCTACGGCGTACCACTTCAGGTCAACCCAAACGGAGATACCGCCGATAACAGCCTGGACGATAACGCCGAGACCGTTGAGGAAGGCCAGCAACTTGATTTCCTGACGGCGACCGACACGCATAACCGAAAGGAAGAGCAGAAGTGTCAGAGCAACCAGCACAAAGGTGAGCAGCCGGTTGCCAAACTCAATAATCTGATGGAGCATTTCTGCTTCCCCCGCGACAGGAACGAAGCTGCCTGGGTGACATTCAGGCCACGAAGCACAACCGAGACCTGAACCAGTAACACGGACGATAGAACCGGTTACCGCAATTGCCGCCTGTGCAATCAAAACCAGCAGGGCATAGAGCTTCTGGCGCCCGATTGGTGTCAGCGGCAAAAACGATAGGGGCAAACTTCGATCTGCAGTATTCACATTAAGAAATTCTACCCATGCTGGCGGAAAATGGTAATAAGCGAAACCCCTGCGTTGGGCTGCGCTTTTCTATGCAGATTCCCCGACAGATTCCTAGTCATTCGGCATATCAAAACGGAACCAGCGGGCCGCGAATGCAGCGCCAAGGACGCCCCACACGAGTAGCACCCCGACAGCTGACCAATGGACGGACATGGCCAATGCCGCGGAGATCACGTCGGTAAGCGCGACGGACGGCAAGAGGTGTAGCAGTACAGAGCTGATGTCATCTAACGATGGCGCAACGGCCACATACGTAGTAGCACCAATGAGGATGAACCAGATCAAGTTGGCCAGACCTAGGATTAGCTCGGCTCCCAACGTACCTCCCATGAGCAAGCCCAATGAGGTAAAGACGAACGTTCCCAGAAGCATCCCCACATAAGCCAGCAGCCAGCCGCCAATCGACAGCTCTGCGCCAAGGGCGAGCCCCACGAGACTAAACAGTACGTACTGCAACGTGACGGTGGTGCAGACCGACACAATCTTGCCTGCGATAATGCCCCAGGGTGGCACGCCTGAGGCGCCGATGCGCTTCAGGGCTCCGTAACGGCGGTCAAAGCCCACGGCAATTGCCTGCCCGGTAAACCCTGCAGACATGACGGAAATCGCCAGCACCATGGGGAAGATACGCTCGAGCGGATCATCGAGCTCCAACACCGGCACCATCACCAGGCCGATGAGCATCGCCAACGGGATAATGATGGTGAGGAGCATTTGCTCACCATGTCGCCAGAAGAGCTTCGTCTCCAACCACGCCTGCGACATGACCAACTTCGCCATGTCCGAACGCTGTGGCGCTGGGGCGAAAATGCCCTTCGCAAAGCGGGAGGCATCAGACCTCGGTGCGGTAGTCATTAGCTCCTCATCTCCGTTCCAGTGATCTGCAAGAAGACATCTTCAAGCGATTGCGTCGCCCTATTCATCGAGGTGATCAGCACCTCTTGCTGCTCGCAACTCTGCGCCAAGACAGTCAAGGCGCGCGGTGAAGCCTCACCAATCAGGGAAAACTCTCCACCGCCAGAACGCTGCAGACGCTGTGGAAGACCGGACTCGCTGAAGTTGCGGTTGACCTCTTCGAAGTCAAGGCTGCCTCGAACGCTGATCTTCATAGCAGTGCTTGACGACGTTCCCTGGAGAGCCGATGCGCCTGCGCTAGTGATCTCCTCGGTGGTACCGGCCACAACTAAATGGCCCCGGTCGATAATCGCAACGTCGTCGGCAAGCGATTCGGCCTCGTCCATGAGGTGCGTTGTCAGGACCACAGTGACCCCATCACGGCGCAGCGACGAGATGAGATCCCAGACGGCTAGACGGGACTGAGCATCGAGGCCTGCTGTCGGCTCGTCGAGGAACACAAGCTCCGGACGTCCGACCAGGGCACATGCGAGCGACAGTCGCTGCTGCTGACCGCCAGAGAGCCTGCGGTAGTTCGTCTTACGATGGCGTTCTAGGCCAACGATTTCAAGGAGCCAATCAGTGTCCAGCGGGTTTGCGGAGTAACTGGCAACGAGGTTCAGCATTTCGCCAACGCGAACACCGGGGTAGGCACCTCCGCCCTGGAGCATGATGCCAATGCGGCTGCGCAGTGCTGTGGTTTGAGTGACCGGGTCGAGATCGAGAATGCGAATTCGCCCTTCATCCGGCTTGATGAAGCCCTCACACATTTCAACGGTTGTGGTCTTACCAGCGCCGTTGGGGCCGAGGAGCGCAAGAACCCTACCTCGATCCAGGGAAAGCGAAAGGTCTGATACAGCCTCAACGTCATCGAATTTCTTCGTTACGTTCTCAAGGCGCAGAGCAGGAGAATTGGCAGCGTTATTCACGGTTAGTCAGTCTAATCTCACAGTTTTAATGAAGGCGAAATACCTTAGATCGCGTCGAGTACGCCAAGATGACGAACATGACTGCGACGAAGAATACCAACGCCAGTAGGTAAATCTGAGCGACGGTGCCCGGAGGCAACCCCAGGCCGCGTGGTAGTACTACAAAACTGAAAATTGCCGAGTACAGAACCACGGCAATGCGAAATTGTACCCGGTTGGCCCAAGCGGACAGGGGCACGATGGCCCATAGCAGGTACCAGGGGTGCACGACGGGGAAGAGGATTACTAGAGCGAACATCGCGAGGCCGTAGCCGCCGAGCGGGTGAATGCGCCCACGGAACGTCGCTAACAGCATGCGCAGGAGCCAGGCAGCCACCAGCACTACGCCAATGCCGCGGGTAAACAGCAAAGCACTGTCGCTGATATCGCCGAGCCCCAGAAGCCTGCCGAAGAAACCAGCGATGATCCCGAGCAGGGTAGTCAACGACATCCAACTGCGCACCGTTGCGGCGCCACCCTGCGCGGTGATCCAACCAAAGCCCAGACCAGTTCCTAAGGAAACAACGACTGCCGTGACGACGGTTATTGCGCCCGTCACTACCGCGGAAAGAGCAACGGCCTTCCAAGTGCTGCCAAACTTTCGGGCCAGCCACATGCCGGCAAAGCCGAGCGCCACGAAACCGGTGACTTTGACCATTCCGGCAAGGCTGATGAGCACGATACCGCCTGCATACAGCGCCCACGATCTACCTCGGCTTTGGTTCTCGTGTCCGATCGGTCCGGGTTCTGGCAGCTCATCGGGCACCATCGATTGCGCAGGGCCGTGGATAGCTCGCAGACACAGTTCGAGACCAACGAGCAGGAGAGCCAGCAGCAGGGCCTCATTGTGGATACCGCCCACCAGGTGCAGCAATACCAACGGATTGAGCGTGCCCAGCCAGAGGGTGAACTGAGAGCTAACGCCGCAGCGGCGACCAAGCTGCACCAGCGCCCAGGACACCACGAGAAGCGAAACAATGGCGACAAGTCGATGCAGAAAGACGGAAGCGATGACCCCGTCGCTGGTTATCTTGGCGATACCCCATGCCACTGCGAGGGCCGTGGGACCGTATGGGCTCGGCGAGTGCGACCAAATCAATGGCACCGATCGGGCAAGTGGGTCGTTGGCTCCCAATAGGTCAACAGGTCCTGCGAGGTAGGGATCCATACCCCGCTCCACAATTGCAGCCTGCGCCAAATAGGAATAGATATCCTGCGTAAACAGGGGAGCGGTAAACATCAAGGGCAATACCCATGCCGCGTAGGTGCGTATGAGCATCGGAGTAGTCACTGCGGTGACGCGAGTCCGCGCACCGGCCAGAACGAAAGCGCCGACACCCAACCAGGCTGTGACTAACATGCCAATGCCCACGAAGGTGACGATTGTCGTTGCCACCAACATTCGACCGAGGATTAGCCCAAGTGGTGTACCCCAAAACTCATTTCCAACCACCGGTGTCGCGCCTGCGCCAATCCCAGCGACCATAATAAAGATCGCACCGAGAGCACCCAGCCAACGCAGCCAGGTGAAGCGTCTGAGTTCGCGGTAATTGATGCGGTGTTGGAGCGGCTGTTCTGAGCCCTGGTGGAGGGTTGCCGACCTAGAACCGGCCAGACCAATTTTCGGAATGGCGTCACGCACCCCGAGAGCGTCGTCGAAGGCGGACGAGCGGCGCGGGGTAGGTCGGTTAGTTTTCACAAAGTCACATAGTAGACGATTCGACACGCCGAAAGGGCGTTCTAATCAGCGACGTTGCATTGATATTTAAATGCGTTGGACATTGTGGCCCAATTACGACACAATTATGTTGTCTAATACACCAGCGGCGCAAGTGGGATACTTGCCTCGCTGAGCCACCTAGACACCCATTATTATCCAGCAGTCCAATCGCAGGAGGTGACTCACCAGTCATGGCAGATCGGAAGCCGACAGTCAATGATGGTGATACGCGCAAGCGCATTCTCCAATTGCTTCTGGAACACAACCCGGCGTCCGCGACTTTTATCGCAGACACCCTGGGACTATCCGCTGCAGGCGTCCGCCGTCATATTGACATTCTGGTGGACGAAGGTCTTGCCGAAACCGCTCCGGCACCCAGCACCGGCCCCCGGGGCCGAGGCAGGCCAGCAAAGTCCTATCGCCTGACAGATCGGGGCCGCGCTAGATTCGGGCACGCTTACGACGATCTTGCCAGTGCAGCTCTGACCGCACTGCGCAAGGCCGGTGGTGAGCAGGCAGTTGCCCAGTTTGCCCGTCAGCGCATTGATGACATTCTGCTCGGCGTCACCCCAGTGGGGCAGGACGCAGAGAAGGAAGAGGTCGTAGAGGCCGTCGTCGATGCTTTCCGACGGGCCGGGTACGCGGCAACTATCAACCAGAACACTGGCGGCGTGCAAATTTGCCAGCACCATTGCCCAATTAGCCACGTAGCCTCCGAGTTTCCGGAGCTCTGCGCGGCGGAGCATGAAGCCGTTAGTAAATTATTAGGTCAGCACACCCAACCGTTGGCGACTATCGCTGATGGAAACGGTATCTGCACTACGAATATCCCACTCACTCCCGTAACAAAGACACTTACTGAATCGCCACAAGAAAGGAGCGGAGAATGACCCTCGCCCATGAGAACTCCACCGACGTGGCTGAATCCACGAAGGCTGCCACTCCGCAGACTGACGAAGAGATTATCGAGTCCATTGGTGCCTACCAGTTCGGTTGGCACGACCCGGATACCGCTGGCGCTTCCGCGAAGCGTGGCCTGTCTGAAGCGGTCGTTCGCGATATTTCGGCTAAGAAGAACGAGCCGGAGTGGATGCTTGAACGTCGCTTGAAGGCTTTGGAAATCTTCGACCGCAAGCCGCTGCCCACCTGGGGCGCGGATTTGTCGGGCATCGACTTCGACAACATTAAGTACTTCGTTCGCTCCACCGAGAAGCAGGCCCAGACCTGGGAAGACCTGCCGGAGGATATTAAGAACACCTACGACAAGCTCGGCATTCCGGAGGCTGAGAAGCAGCGCCTGGTCGCAGGTGTCGCCGCTCAGTACGAGTCTGAGGTTGTCTACCACCAGATTCGCGAGGATCTGGAGGCCCAGGGCGTTATCTTCCTGGACACCGACACCGCTCTCAAGGAGCACCCGGAGCTGTTTAAGGAGTACTTCGGCACCGTCATTCCGTCCGGTGACAACAAGTTCTCCGCTCTTAACACCGCAGTCTGGTCCGGCGGCTCCTTCATTTACGTGCCGAAGGGCGTCCACGTGGACATCCCACTGCAGGCATACTTCCGTATCAACACGGAAAACATGGGACAGTTCGAGCGCACGCTCATTATTGTCGACGAAGATGCCTACGTGCACTACGTCGAGGGCTGTACCGCTCCGATTTACAAGTCCGACTCGCTGCACTCGGCTGTTGTGGAGATCATCGTGAAGAAGGGTGGCCGCTGCCGCTACACCACGATCCAGAACTGGTCGAACAACGTCTACAACCTGGTTACCAAGCGCACCAAGTGCGAAGAGGGCGCAACCATGGAGTGGATTGACGGCAACATCGGTTCCAAGGTCACCATGAAGTACCCGGCAGTGTGGATGACCGGTCCGCATGCCAAGGGCGAGGTGCTGTCCGTGGCTATGGCTGGCGAGGGCCAGTTCCAGGACACCGGCGCCAAGATGGTGCACATGGCTCCGCACACGAGCTCCAACATCGTGTCCAAGTCCGTGGCCCGCAACGGTGGCCGCGCTGCCTACCGCGGGCTGGTGCAGGTCAACAAGGGTGCCAAGCACTCGCACTCCAACGTCGAGTGTGACGCACTCCTGGTGGACACGATTTCACGTTCGGACACGTACCCATACGTGGATGTCCGCGAGGACGACGTCACCCTCGGCCACGAGGCAACGGTTTCCAAGGTCTCTGACGATCAGCTTTTCTACCTGATGAGCCGCGGCATCGAGGAAGAAGATGCAATGGCCATGGTCGTGCGCGGCTTTGTCGAGCCCATCGCCAAGGAGCTCCCGATGGAATACGCCCTCGAGCTCAACCGCCTCATTGAACTGCAGATGGAAGGTTCGGTCGGTTAATACCAATGACTACGACGATTAACAACGAAAACCAGGCTGCTCATAGCCGCCGCGTGCTGGCGAACAAGGGCGACGTTTTCTCATCCTTCAACGTGGAGGACTTCGCCGTGCCACATGGCAAGGATGAAGAGTGGAAGTTCACGCCGCTGCGTAAGCTCCGCGGTCTCCACAACGGCACCGCAGCAGAGCCGGTTGCAGCCTCCATTTCGGTCGAGACTGCTGGTCAGGATGGCGTCGCTGTGGACGTCGTTAAGCGTGACGACGAGCGCCTTGGTCGCGCCGGCGCCCCAACGGACCGCGTGGCAGCACAGGCGTACTCCAACTTCGACGATGCGCACATCGTTACCTTCGCGAAGAACTCGGTGTCCAAGGAGCCTGTCGTCATCGACATCGATGGTCCGGGCGAGGACAACGTGTCCTACGGCCACATCGTCATTGACGTGCAGTCTCACGCCGAGGCCGTCTGCGTCATTAACTACCGAGGCAGTGGCACGTTCGCGGACAACATCGAGTTCGTAATCGGCGACGGCGCCAAGCTGGGTGTCGTGACCATGGTGAACTGGAACGAAGATGCCGTTCATGGCTCTGCGCACCACGTTCGTGTCGGCCGGGATGCTACGCTGCGCCACACTGTCGCAACGTTTGGCGGCGAGGTTGTCCGTATCGTTCCGCGCGTTGCTTTCACGGCACCCGGCGGCGACGTCGATCTGCTGGGCGTGTACTTCGCCGATGCCGGTCAGTACTTTGAAAACCGCATGCTGGTCGACCACGCTGTGCCGAACTGCCGCTCCAACGTAATGTACAAGGGCGCGCTGCAGGGCGAGCCGAATGTCGCTCATCGTGAGGCCCGCACCGCGTGGGTGGGAGACGTGCTCATTCGTGCAGAAGCTACGGGCACCGACACCTACGAGCTCAACCGCAACCTGCTGCTCACCGAGGGCGCGCGTGCCGACGCAGTTCCGAACCTGGAAATTGAAACCGGTGAGATTGCCGGTGCTGGTCACGCTGCCACCGTTGGCCGCTTCGACGAGGAACAGCTCTTCTACCTGCTCTCGCGTGGTATTCCGGAGCTGGCCGCTCGCCGTCTGGTGGTTCGCGGCTTCTTCAGCGAGGTCATCAACCTGATTCCGGTCGAGTCCGTTCGCGAGAAGCTTGAAAAGCTCGTTGACGAAGAGCTCAACACCGCTGGCTTCTAACCGCTTATCTTCTTTCTCACCCTTTCCGTCCTGTCACCCCGGAAGTGCCGGGGGACAGGCCACTTACACCGATTAAAGGAAAAGATTTCACTATGAGCACTTTGGAAATCCGTAACCTCCACGCGCAGGTGCTGCCGACCGACGAGTCCGCCGAGCCCAAGGAGATTTTGAAGGGCGTCAACCTGACGATCAACTCCGGCGAAACCCACGCTGTGATGGGGCCGAACGGCTCTGGTAAATCCACCCTGAGCTACACCATCGCAGGTCACCCGCGTTACGAAGTCACCGAGGGCGAGATTCTCCTCGACGGCGAAAACGTGCTGGAGATGAGCGTCGACGAGCGCGCTCGCGCTGGGCTCTTCCTGGCAATGCAGTACCCGGTCGAGGTCACCGGCGTGTCCATGTCCAACTTCCTGCGCTCTGCAGCAACCGCTGTCCGCGGCGAGGCTCCGAAGCTGCGCCACTGGGTCAAGGAGGTCCGTGAGGCAATGGCTGACCTGGAGATCGATTCGTCGTTCTCCGAGCGCTCCGTCAACGAGGGCTTCTCCGGTGGCGAGAAGAAGCGTCACGAGATTCTGCAGCTCGACCTGCTGAAGCCGAAGTTCGCCATCCTGGACGAGACCGACTCCGGCCTGGACGTCGACGCTCTGCGCGTTGTCTCTGACGGCATTAACCGCTACCAGGACGAAAACGACGGCGGCATTCTGATCATTACTCACTACCAGCGCATCCTGAACTACGTGAAGCCGGACTTCGTCCACGTCTTCCACGATGGTCGCTTCATCACCTCCGGTGGCCCGGAGCTTGCAGACGAGCTGGAAGAGCACGGCTACGAGAAGTACATCAATGCCTAACGCCGAACTACTCAGCCCATCACTCCGCGAGGACTTTCCGATTCTGTCGCGCACTGTCCGTGACGGAAAGCGGCTGGTCTACCTGGATTCCGGAGCGACCTCGCAGCGCCCCAAGCAAGTCATCGATGCTGAGGTGGAGTTCCTAACCCACCACAATGCACCGGTGCACCGCGGTGCCTACGAGATTGCTGAGGAGGCCACGGACGCCTACGAAGATGCCCGCGAAGCCATTGCAGGCTTCATCGGCGCCGACTATGACGAGCTGGTCTTCACCAAGAACGCCACCGAAGCGTTGAACACAGTGGCATTCGTGCTTGGCGACGACCGCGCAGGTCAGTACCAGGTCGGCGAGGGTGACGAGATTGTCGTCACTGAGCTGGAGCATCACGCGAACTTGGTGCCGTGGCAGGAGCTGGCTCGCCGCACTGGTGCGACACTGCGTTGGTATGGCGTGACTGAAGACGGCCGCATTGATATGGACTCGCTGGAGCTCAGCGAGAAGACCAAAGTTGTGGCCTTTACCCATCAGTCAAACGTCACCGGTGCAGTAACCGATGTGAAGGAAATGGTGCGCCGTGCTCGCGAGGTCGGAGCGCTGGTAGTCCTCGATGCCTGCCAGTCGGTGCCGCATATGCCTGTCGACGTCAAGGAGCTCGATGTGGACTTCCTGGCGTTCTCCGGCCACAAGATGCTCGGCCCCAACGGGGTCGGCGCGCTCTACGGTCGCCGGGAACTGCTCGAGGCACTGCCGCCGTTCCTCACTGGTGGCTCGATGATTGAGGTCGTCACCATGGAGAAGACCACCTTCGCGGCGCCTCCGCAGCGCTTCGAGGCGGGTACCATGATGACCTCCCAGGTCGTCGGCCTGGGTGCTGCGGTGAAGTACCTGGATGCCATCGGTATGGATAAGGTAGCTGCTCATGAGCACCACCTGACCGCGCTCGCACTGGAGAAGCTGCAGGAAATTGATGGCGTGACCATCATCGGTCCGACTACTCCAGAACAGCGTGGCTCTGCAGTCTCCTTCAAGGTTGAGGGCATTCACCCGCACGATCTTGGCCAGGTTTTAGACGACCAGGGCGTGTGCATCCGCGTCGGTCACCATTGCGCGTGGCCAATTCACCAAATCCTCAACGCCCAGTCGACCGCCCGGGCATCCTTCTACATCTACAACACGGAAGAGGACGTTCAGGCGCTTGCCGACGCAGTGCGCCATGCACAGAAGTTCTTCGGTGTCACCCCGTAACTTTAAGAAAGGAGAAGGACATGAAGCTCGAGCAGATGTACCAGGAAGTTATCCTGGATCACTACAAGCATCCGCAGCATGCGGGTTTGCGGGAGCCTTTCAATACGGAAGTGCATCACGTCAACCCGTCGTGTGGCGATGAACTCACGCTTCGCGTCACTCTGAACGACGACCTCACCGTCGTCAATGACGTCTCCTATGACGCCGTGGGCTGTTCTATCTCGCAAGCCTCCACCTCAGTTATGGCTGAGGAGATTGTCGGCAAGACTGTCGACGAGGCCATGGCCAAGCTTGCCGAGTTCGAGAAGATGGTCACGTCCCGAGGCAAGATTGAGGGCGATGAGGACATTATCGGCGATGGGATTGCCTTCGCTGGAGTTTCTAAGTACCCCGCCCGCGTGAAGTGCGCACTTCTCGGATGGAAAGCTTTCCAGGCCGCAACCGCTGAGGCCCTGGCCAACGCTGCTGAAGGCAACGGCGTTGGTACCGCGACTGTAACCGTTACCAATGACGAGGAAGGCCATCGCCATGACTGAACCAATCGCTAATGACGCCACCTCGCCCGCACAGCCTGATGCTGTCGACGAGGACACCATGACTACTGGTGCTCCCATTGATGAGGGGGATGAGTACGAGTCCATCACCGTCCCGCCGGCACCGGAGCAGACCGAAGCCGATAACAAGCTGGCTATCCAGGTTGAAGAGGCAATGTACGAGGTTGTTGACCCGGAACTCGGAGTCAACGTCGTGGACCTGGGCCTGGTATATGACATCTGGATTGAAGAAGGCGACATTGCCGCTATCTTCATGACACTCACGTCCCCGGCCTGCCCGCTGACCGATATGCTCACCGACCAGACTGCCTCCGAGGTTATGAAGGTCGAGGGTATCCGCGACTTCCGCCTCAACTGGGTCTGGTCCCCGGCATGGGGCCCACACATGATCACTGAGGACGGCCGCGAGCAGATGCGCGCTCTCGGTTTCTCGGTCTAGATGATCAGTGACAGCGGTGATTAGAGAACCGCTACGTTAAAAGTGCTTGGCGACGAGCTCCTGGCTCGTTCAGCTAGGCACTTTTTCGTTTGTTTTTTGAGTTGCTGACTGCGTTTATGGCCGGGATCGGTAGGGCGATGCGAGTTACTGACTGCATTTATGTCAAAAATGGCTCAAAAAATGGCCTGAAAGCGTCATAAACTTGCACAGTTTCACATCTGCAGCCCGTATTCACACGAGCATCCCCGCAATTTTTTCAAGCTGTCCGACTCGGAGTTAAAAACGACCCCACCTGGCACTGAAAAGTGCCAAGCGGGGTCGCTATTGTCTTCGACTGCTAATCCAAGTTGTGAGAGTTAGATGCGAGATGCATAGCTACTCGCATCTATTCACAGCTCTTCGCAGCTATTCGCGAGTCATGTCTGCGGTGGCCGGGTCAACGAGCTTGGAGCCCGTGACCTTCTTATGGATAAACCACAGCAGGACGAAGACCGGGATACCCAGGTACGGAGTGAGGATAGCGAAGATATTTTCGCCAGTGCGGATCGGATCAAGTGCCTGTCCGGCCACCACAAAGAAGCACATAATCAGTGCCAGCACAGCACCGGCAGGGAAAAAGTTCGCCTTGTAGGGAAGCGAATCCAACGGGATATTCTGGGCCTTCAGACACTTGCGGAAGCGGTAGTGGCTGAAAGAGATACCAAACCAGGTGATAAAGCCCGCGAGCGCAGAAAGTGTCAACAAGAAGGTGTACGCCACGCCATCGCCTACCAATGAAGTAATGAAGCCAGCCATACCGATCACAGCGGTGGCAATCAGAGCGCGCAGCGGAACGCCGTGCCCGGAAAGCTTGCCGAAGTAACGCGGAGCGTGTCCCTGGCGGGCCAGGGAAAACAGCATACGAGTGGACACATACATACCGGAGTTACCCGCAGACAACACCGAAGTCAGAATAACGGCGTTCATCAGGCCAGCGGCAATCGCAATACCTGCGCGTTCAAAGACCAGGGTGAACGGTGAAATGGAAATGTTGTCCTCGGCGGCGTTCAGAAGATTCGGGTCCGTGTACGCAATAAGGAAACCAATAACAGCGATGGCACCGATGTAGAACAGCAGGATACGCCAGAAGATAGTGCGAATCGCGCGGGGAATCGTACGCTCAGGATCTTCAGCCTCACCTGCTGCTACGCCAACCATCTCGGTGCCCTGGAAGGAGTATCCGGCTACAACGAAGACAGCCAACAGTCCCATTCCGCCATTGACGAATGGGGCGTCGCCCGTGGTCCAGTTTTCGAAGCCGGGGGAGGAGCCGCCCAAGATGCCGAAAATCATGCCGACACCAAGAACGAGGAAGACGATGACGGTAATGACCTTGATGGTCGCAAACCAGAACTCACCCTCGCCGAATGCACGTGCGGACAGGGCGTTCAGCCCGAATAGAATCGCGAGGAAGAGCGCGGACCAGATGATTGAAGGCACATCCGGGAACCAATAGCGCATCACCAGCGCAGCAGCGACGAGCTCTGCGGCCACAGTAATCGCCCAGTTAAACCAGTAGTTCCAGCCCATGGCAAAGCCGAAGGATTCTGAGACGTATCGGCGACCGTACTCCTGGAAGGAACCGGGCACCGGCAGGTAAGCGGCCATCTCGCCGAGAGACTGCATAACCAGCCACACCATGATGCCGATAAGAGCGTAAGCGATAAGCGCACCGCCTGGACCGGCCTGCGAAATGGTCGCACCGGAGGCAACAAACAGGCCCGTACCAATGGCACCACCAATGGCAATCATGTTCAGGTGGCGAGCTCTCAGCCTGCGCTGAAGCTTATGGTTTTGTGAGGAAGTCTCCTCAGATTGCGTCGAAGTCATTCATTTATCATAAGCGTTTGTACTCCGGTGAATGCAAAAACCACACCGCTTTAATTGTTGGTATCACCCCACAAATCGGCTGATGTATATGCTCCCGGTCAACGAGATCTCCATCTCCCAGGTCCCCACACAAACCCTGCGATGAGCTTTCCGCACGTACGCGGACTCATTTTCAGCAAAGGCACGGCCACTTTCGCCATAGCGCGAAGCGTCGTCAGTGGGGATGTCCCTATCAAATAGGCAAACACGTCCTTTTCCGGCAACGAAAAGAACGCCCGAAAAAACGCACCCGTCTGTCGTGCATCGAACCCCAGCAACGCCGCGAGCCCACGTTCGCGTAGCCATCGCTGCAATCGCATGCTTAACGACGTCCCCAGCGTCCGGCTTCCCTTCTTTTCCATATCGGCCAAGAAGCGGTCGACATCTTCGATAACCGAACCCACCGAGTAACCAGTGGCAGGATGCATCCAACCACCAGCAAAGCCGAAGAGGGTGCCCATGGATGGTCCACTGTGCCAGAAGTCACCGCGGCGAGAGGGAAGGTTTGCCAGTAGGGGAAAGGACACCACTTCTTCGTCGATGGCCAGATCTTCCGAAAGCCCCAGGGACTTCAACCGTACACTTTGGCGTCTACGCAACAGCGCTAGAAGTACGGAGTCATCGGCCTCACCGCCGCTGCCGACTGGCGCACCGGCTTCGCCACGATACCCGTCAACCATAGGAGTCGGAGTAGCGAGGATAGTCTCTTCAATGAGGAAGGTCCTGTCATCCAAGAAAATGCGATAGGAGAAACTAGCCGGCTCTGTCGCTGGGGCAACCGGTTCGGCCGGAGTGAAGTCCATGAGGACTGCGCGGCGGTGGGCGCTGGGGACGTCGTCAAGCGAAAAGATGTGCCCGATGGCGAGCTGCCGTACCTGCCCACCTCGCCCGACTGCGGCGTGCGTGCGCCCGGTGGTGACAATTGTGATGTCAGTACCCGTGGTTTCGGAATCGGTGAGTGCGCGGCGTTCGATGTGGAAACCGCCAAGTTCTTGCAGGCAGTCCTTGTTAACAACGCCGTAGTTGCGGGCAAGCTGACGTTCGGTGCCGTCGGCAAGAATGACGCTGGGTTGAAAAGTGGCGGCGAGGAAGTCGCTGGGCAACCAGTCGGGGAGTTGGTCGCACCAGAGACCAATCGTCGAGGGCAGTGTGCCACCGGCTGGGTCATAAGCGGTGACATCCCAGCCGCGAGCGGATGCACGGTGGGCGGCGATTCTTCCGGCGGGCCCGAGGCCGACGACGGAGGCGGTCACGGGAAATGAAGTCATAACTGGTAGGCTACTCGTTCGTGATTGTGACCCATGACCTTGAAGTCCGAGTCGGCGCCCGTACCCTGCTCACTGCTCCGGGTGAGCAGCTGCGCGTCCAGCCGGGAGACCGGATTGGACTCGTCGGGCGAAATGGTGCTGGCAAAACGACGACTATGCGTATTCTCTCCGGTGAAACTGAACCCTATGGCGGTTCAGTAGTGCGCTCTGGCTCGATTGGTTACCTGCCACAGGACTCGCGCGAGGGCAACATCGACATCTCCGCCCGCGACCGTGTGCTGTCGGCGCGAGGTCTTGACCAAATCCGCCGCAGCATGGATCGCCAACAGGAGATCATGGAGACCGCGACCACTGACACGAAACGCGATGCGGCGATTCGGAAGTTTTCGCGTCTCGAGGAGCGCTACCACGACCTCGGCGGCTACGAGGCGAACGCCGAGGCAGCCCGCATTTGCGACGCGCTGGGGTTGCCGGAGCGCGTACTCGACCAGCCGCTGAAGACGCTTTCGGGTGGTCAGCGCCGCCGCGTCGAGCTTGCTCAGATTCTCTTCGCCGCTACCGAAGGCTCGGGCAAGTCCGCCACGACGCTGCTTCTCGACGAGCCGACGAACCACCTCGATGCGGATTCGATTACCTGGCTGCGCGAATTCCTCAGTAAGCATGAGGGCGGCTTGATTATGATTTCGCACGATGTCGAGCTGCTCGAGGCCGTGTGTAACAAAGTCTGGTTCCTCGATGCGGTGCGCGCCGAAGCTGATGTGTACAACATGGGCTGGAAGAACTACCTGTCGGCACGCGCGACCGATGAGGCTCGACGTCGCCGTGAGTTCGCCAACGCGGAGAAGAAGGCCAGCGCACTGCGCAAGCAGGCCGAGAAGCTAGGCGCGAAGGCGACGAAGGCCCGTGCGGCCAAGCAGATGGTGGCTCGTGCTGAGCGCATGATGGACAGTCTCGACGAGGTCCGTGTCGAGGATAAGGTCGCTCATATTTCCTTCCCAGAACCGGCGCCCTGTGGCAAGACTCCGCTCAACGCCACGGGACTGACCAAGATGTATGGTTCGTTGGAAGTCTTCGCCGGTGTGGATCTTGCGATTGACAAGGGGTCCCGCGTGGTTGTCCTCGGCTTCAATGGCGCTGGTAAGACGACGCTGCTGAAGCTACTCGCCGGTGTGGAGCGCACCGATGGCGAAGGCGGCATTGTCTCCGGCCACGGCCTGCGCATCGGCTATTTCGCCCAGGAGCATGACACGATTGACCCGGACAAGACTGTCTGGGAAAACACGGTCTACGCCTGCCCTGACGTCAACGAGCCGGAACTGCGGAGCCTGCTCGGTGCCTTTATGTTCTCCGGCGACAAGCTGCAGCAGCCAGCGGGAACCCTCTCCGGTGGTGAGAAGACACGTCTGGCGCTGGCGACGCTGGTTAGCTCCCGCGCAAACGTCCTGCTTCTCGACGAGCCCACTAACAACCTCGACCCGCAGTCCCGCGAACAGGTTCTCGATGCACTTCGCACTTACACCGGGGCCGTCGTTCTGGTTACCCACGATCCAGGTGCGGTCAAGGCGCTAGAGCCCGAGCGCGTCATCGTGCTTCCCGACGGCACCGAAGACCTCTGGAGCGACGACTACATGGAAATCGTCGAGCTGGCTTAAGACGGATCCATTGGCCCTGGCAGGTAACCGTCCTGCTGAGCGAGCCTATACATCTCCGACTTGTTAAGGCTGTTCTCGGCCCGGCCAGCTGCCGCATACTTGGCTCGAATACGACCCAAGTAGTCCAACACGGTGTTCGGTGTCAGCCCTGTCATCGACGCGACTCGCTTCGTCGACTCACCGGAGGCGTAAAGCTCCAGTACCTCACGCTGGCGTTCTGACAAATCGACAGAGTCGAGCAGGGGATCAGAGTCAACTACCGATGCCCATTCTGTAGTCAGCGCGCCCTTGCCAAGTGCCGCCAGCCGTACTGCAGACACGATTGTCTCCGGGGTTTCCGATTTCTGCACAACCCCCATTACTCCGGTACGCACTGCCTTTCGGACAAGGTATGGGCTTTCAGCTGACGAGAGGATGAGCACGTGATCGGTAACCAATTCCAGCGACAGAACGTTCTGCGCTGGATCTGAATTATCCGCCAGCCGTAGATCCAGCACGACCACATCCAGGCGGTCATCGGTGCCCACATCGGCCAGTAGCTCCGGCACAGTTTGATAACAGCCGACGAGCTCAAAGTCTGGCTCTGCAGAAAGCAGGGTTTCGAGCCCCTGCAGAGTCAAGGCATGATCATCAATCGCAGCAACGCGAAGCAAACGATCCGACTGCACGCTGTAATCTCCGATGTTGTCGGAGTCAATTGCAGCCGAGACGTCGATGGAAGCATTGCTCATTCCCGCAATATTCTCCCTAGTCACGTGACATCACTATCCTCTCACCGGCTTCATCAAACCTTTGCACTCCATTGTCATCAGAAATAGATGCAAATGCACGTCTGCCCGGGGGCAATAGGCGAATTGTTACCGATCCTTCTTCGGCGTTATCGATTGCTTCGAGGAAGTTCGGCATCAACTTGGCCACCGCGGAATCGTCGTCGACAAGCGGAATACGGCGCACATCGGTGCTATCGGAAACGGCCTGCGTGTGATTGCGGTCATCGAGGAGCCGGACATGAACACCTCTTGCGCGGGCGTCCCAAACAGCTTGGTGAAGGGACCCAACATTTAGATGCGGCGAACGTAGGACGTCTCGGAGAAGCTGCTCTGTAAGCCGCGCACGCAACTGCAGTCGCGGGGTCGGTTCTTCCAAAACTGCAGCGGCGCTAAAAATGGGGCCGACCCGGCGCTGCAGCCATTCGTAGTTACTCTGGCTGCTAATTTCGTACTCTTTGGCGGCCCCGGCAGCGTACAGCGCACGATTATAATCCTGAATAGACTGCGGAACGGTGCGCATAAAAAAGCGGACCATGATGGACGTCAAAATTCCCGCGACCAACATCACGGAGCGAACTAACAGGTCAACTCCAGAGATACTGATGTGGGTCGTATCCGAGGGGGCAAAGGGGAAGAACTTGAGAAGTTCCACCATGATCGCGCCACCGAGCACTGAATTCAGCGCAACCCAGGGGCGGCCGCGGATGGCGAGCAATGCAGATGCAAAAGAAATTAAGCTAAAGTGCCAGAAATACGACCATTCCAAATTATTTGGAATGGGCTGGTAGAGCCCCACGACAGCTAATACAACGATCGCGACACCAGTTACAATTGCACGGGCTAACGGCAATTGTGAATGGCGGCCATACATAATCAGCCCGAGAAGGCCGATCGCTAATGCCAGACTGATTTGCCCGGCCGCGGTAAATAATTGTCCATTACTGACTAGAACCATGAACAACACGCCGACGATCGCGCCGTAGAACTGCCAGGAAAAAACAATTGACATTCCCATGAGGTCATACAGCGATGTCGTGTGAGCGGAGGAATCGACTACATCTTCCTCTTCCACAGGAGAGGTATTACCGTGCCATTTGAGAATAACCTGAGTACCTTTCCCAGGCTTTGAATTAACGAGAGCATCTCCACCGCGAAGGGCCTCCATTCGCCCTTTAACGCTCAACCGGATACCTGCACGATGCGGGTCAATTCCCTCGGGGTCGAACCCGGTGCCATCGTCACGAAAATCAATAGACACCTCTCCCGAGGCAACACGAATGTGGCATTTCTTTTCCGCTGCGGCACCTGCGTGACGCTTGGCATTATTTGCCACCTCGGTTGCGGCTAATAGGAACGTGTTAGCAACTTCTCCTGGCAGCCGAACTGGACCGCCTTCTTCGCTGGTATCTAGCGTTACCCCAATGTCGGGGCTCACCGACATCAATTGCGCTCGTACGGACTCCGCAAAAGTTCTACCGCTTACTGTTTGCCGAGGCGAGAAAAACAGCCCGGTCTGCTCGTCTAGCGAGAAGTCAATCTTAGAGCCCTTACCAATTGCAGACAATGCGGCCAATACATAGTCATGGACATAGGCGTTGAAGCTGCTCATCGCCTCGCCGCGGACACGCATGCGCTCCGCTCTCTCATTCACCTTTCGAGAGTTCTCGTAGGTGAAGTCAATAAGTCTTGCGACGGGTTGTGCAGAGCCCGCAATAATCACAAATGGAAAAGTGTTGATGAGATTGAATCCGACATCCGACAACATGTCGAGCCAAAAAGTGTGTCCCAGCAACCACGAATTAATGACCGCAATAAGTCCGGGAACAAATACCATCACGGACAAACTGATGTGGAGTGGCACTGTCAGAGCAAATGCAGCGAGGGCTAAACCTGAAAATGGGCTATACCAGAGCGCATTTCCAACGACGTTATGAGGGAGATCCCAATAGGTTGAAACCAACATCAGGAAAACCAACATGATGTACATCGGCACACGCAGTGCGGTAATAAGGCCTCGCCGCGTATTATTAATCACAGCCCAAATCAGCAACATATCGCTGAGAATGAATATGAGCAGTGATGCAAAAGGGAACCAGTGGCTCAGAAAGTTTTCAAAGGGGACAGAACGAACAGCCGATTCAACCTGCCACAAAAAGCCGGTGACGGCAATAATAATCGCGCCGGATCGCAGCACAGACATTTCAATTGATGGTGACTGTCCGGCAAGTGCCGAATCGGGATTCCACCTCTCCATGCGACAATCACATTCCTTTTGCTTATTGCCACTAGATAAAACTAATTAGTCTCTACATGCGGTATGAAGCCGAGCGAAATTCTGAAGAATACGCCCACTTCGAGCAACATCCAACTGTCGCGCGGCCGACACCGCTTCAAGATCTGTTCCTGGTAAATAGTAGCCCTCATTTGCGTAAATCTGGAGACGCTGGGCAAACGTGTTGGCATCTAATTCCGGGTGAAACTGCGTCGCATATGCATTGCGGCCCAACCGAAACATCTGTACGGGGCAGTCCTTTCCAGTTGCCAACAACGTAGCGTCGCCAGGCAGTTCTTCGATGGCCTCCTTGTGGCCGACGATGGCGTGAAAGTGGGCCGGTAAACCATCAAGAATTGGATCTGATTCGCCATCTGGAGTTGCAGCTACTTCGATTACAGCTGCCTGCTCCCCGTGCTTGCGGGAGACACGGCCATGGCCAGCAGTACCGAGCAGGCCGACGCCATAACAAGCTCCGAAGAAGGGGAAGTCTCGTTCGAGCACTTCTGCCAACAAATCCTCGAACCAGGTTTCGACTTCCTTCTGTAGATAGCTCTTATCGTCATCAGAGGCGTTAAAGGGACCTCCGCCAACGATTACGCCCGAGTAGTTATCTAGATTCAGATTCCCCGGACGAGACTGTTCCAGGCGAATTTGATGCAACTTTGCCGGCGCCAATGCACACCTCCTGGCAAATGAGAGATGTTCAGCGTGAGCTGCGGCATCTTCGCCGCGTGTGGAAAGCAAGAGGAAGGGCTTGGCGGAGGTAGACATTTGCGGGAACAAATTTCGTGAAAAAGGGAGCTAGAGGGGGACGGAGACTACTGCACCACTAGCAGGCTCGGATTGGCTGCATGCGTACATACGTGCATAAATCGGGGGATGATTGACGAGACGGCCTGGAGGTCCACATCAGATACCTTTAGTCGAATCGCATCGACTTCCTCCGGGTCAAAGTAACCGACGTCGGTGTAGAAAGACATTCTGCGGAGCAGTCCGTTGGCATTCATCTCCGGATGAAATTGGGTAACCCAGTTATTCGATCCGATCGAGTACATCTGCACCGGACAGGTTGGGCCTGTGGCAAGCAAAGTCGCGTGATTTGGAAGTTCCGCAACGGATTCCTTGTGGCCAGTCAACGCATAAAAAACCGGAGGCAACACCGAAGCTATTGGATCCTGAGTGGCGGCTTCGGTGAGCTCTACCCGGGTAGAACCCGCTACTTCGCCGTGACGCAGGTTAACCAAACCGCCCGAAGTAAAGGCCGTGTAGCTAGCGCCGTAGCAGATAAGCAGTGCGGGGACAGGACTCCTAAGTACGTCGTAAAGCACATCGTGCGAATACTTCTGCAGCCCCGAATGCTCAAGGTCGGTGATGTTAAATGGGCTGCCTCCGACGAATACGCCGTCATAGGAGGTCAGGTCGGGCAACTTAGCGCCGACAGCGTCGATGGTAAACAGATCCAACTGGCTGGGCTCAAGCCCGGTGGAATCCAGAAAGTCCTGGTACTCGGCTTGCCCCGCACCATCTGCGGGGCGGAGCGCCACCAACAAAAACTTACCCACACTCATAAATAGACAGCTTAGTCCATATTGGGTGAAATCTATGCATTGTCACCGGTCAAACGGGATAAATGTACGGAAGAAAGCCAGAACCCGCTCCCGTATTAGGGGAGCGGGTTGCACGGCACGCTATCAGGCCTAGCCTGAGTGGCTAGTCCTTGCGCCGTAAGCTGTCTTCAACTAAATCAAGCACGGAATCCAATTCGTCGACAGTGCGACCAGATGCCAGACGAACGATGATGCCATCGAGCATCAGCTCGAGAAAAAGCTGCATCGTGCGAACCGAATAATCCGACCGTAGGGAGCCGGATGAGGATGTCTGGGTCAATCGGTGGGCAACAGCGTCATCCAATTGATCCTGATGACCCAACCATTGGCCCTTAAACTCCGGATCGCTGCGAAGGCGACGGGCAATCTCAAGGCGAGTTCCCAGCCAGCCATGCTTGTCTGGGTTCGCCACGATGTCACGCATTACTTCCACTAAGCCGGAAGCCTCCGCGACTTCCGCCATATTTGCGGCATCTTCTTCGGCCAATGCTAAGAACAGACCTTCTTTGGATCCGAAGTGATGGAAAATAGCACCGCGAGACTTACCGGTAGCGGACTCCAGACGAGAGACCGTTGCGCCGTCGTAGCCGAATTCTGCAAAGCACTGCCGAGCGCCGTCGAGAATTTCGTGCCGCCGTTGAGCTAAATCCTGGTTACTCACTTTTGGCATAAGGAAACTCTTTTCTTGCCGGCGACGCCCAGGGACATGTTTCACTGCATGACGTGGCAGCGCCATTCCTATACTTCCCAAGCCTCATTTTGGTTGGGGTAGAGAAACCCGAGGCCGGCAGGGCGCTAGCCCGTGGGGTATGAATCCGCGGGCTAGCGCTACCTACCGGCCTCTAGAAGCGCTGCTTGTAACAAGCCCTAGCGCGCACGAGTCAAAGGGAAACTAGTTGCCCTTGATCATGTTGCGCAGGACGTACTGCAGAATACCGCCGTGGCGGTAGTAGTCAGCCTCACCAGGGGTATCGATGCGGACCACAGCGTCGAAGTCGAAGGACTCGCCGTTTTCCTTGGTAACCGTAACCTTGACGGTCTTCGGGATGGAGCCGTTGTTCAGCTCCTCCAGACCAGCGATGTCGAAGGTCTCAGTGCCATCGATGCCCAGGGACTTCCAGGACTCACCCTCCGGGAACTGCAGCGGAACAACGCCCATGCCGATGAGGTTCGAGCGGTGGATACGCTCGAAGGACTCAGCGATAACAGCCTTGACGCCCAGCAGCAGGGTGCCCTTAGCTGCCCAGTCACGGGAGGAACCGGTGCCGTATTCCTTACCACCAACGACGACCAGCGGAGTGCCAGCCTCCTTGTAGTTCATGGCAGCGTCGTAGATGAAGGCCTGCGGGCCACCCTCCTGGGTGAAGTCGCGGGTGTAGCCACCGGTAACACCGTCAAGCAGCTGGTTCTGCAGGCGGATGTTAGCGAAAGTGCCGCGCACCATGACCTCGTGGTTACCACGACGGGAACCCAGGGAGTTGTAGTCCTTGCGCTCAACGCCCATGGAGTCGAGGTACTGAGCAGCCGGGGTGCCCGGCTTAATGGAGGAAGCCGGGGAGATGTGGTCGGTGGTCACCGAGTCACCCAGGGCAGCAAGGACGCGAGCGCCCTTGATGTCGGAAACCGGTGCCGGCTCCATTTCCGTCTCGTCGAAGTACGGTGCCTTGCGGATGTAGGAGGACTTGTCATCCCAAGCGAAGGTCTTGCCCTCCGGGGTCGGCAGGTTCTGCCAGCGCTCGTCACCAGCGAAGACATCCTTGTAGTCCTCGTCGTACAGCTCGGAGGAGATGGAGGCCTCGATGGTTGCTTCGATCTCTTCGGTGGACGGCCAAATGTCGCGCAGGAAGACATCGTTGCCCTCTGCGTCCTGACCCAGGGCGTCGGTTTCGAAGTCGAAGTCCATGGTACCGGCGATCGAGTAGGCGATAACCAGGATCGGGGAAGCCAGGTAGTTCATCTTCACGTCAGGGGAGATGCGGCCTTCGAAGTTACGGTTACCGGACAGAACCGCGGTAGCAGCCAGGTCGGCCTCGTTGATGGCGGAGGAAATCTCAGCCGGCAGCGGACCGGAGTTACCGATACAGGTTGCACAACCGAAGCCGGACAGGTAGAAGCCCAGAGCCTCGAGGTCCTTCCACAGGTCAGCGCGCTTGAAGTAGCCGTTAACAACCTGGGAGCCCGGAGCACAAATGGTCTTGACCCACGGCTTTGCCTGCAGGCCCTTCTCGACAGCCTTGCGTGCCAACAGACCAGCGCCAATCATGACCGACGGGTTGGAGGTGTTGGTACAAGAGGTGATGGAAGCGATAGCGACCATACCGTGGTCGAGCGTGTACTCGCCGCCCTTCGGGGAAGTGACGGTAATCGGGGAGCTCGGGCGACCTTCAGCGCCGTTAGCGGCGGACTCGCCGTGGCCCTCGCGGGACTCGTTGTAGTCTGCGGCCAGCTCGGAGGTCGGTGCGGAAGCCTTGACAGCGCCCTTAATCTCGCCGTCGGAGTAGTTGTGCAGGTCCTTGCGGAACTGCTCCTTGGCGGAAGCCAACTCGATGCGGTCCTGCGGGCGCTTCGGGCCAGCGATGGACGGAACGACGGTGGACAGGTCCAGCTCGAGGTACTCGGAGTACTCAGCCTCCGGAGTGTTCTCGTCCAACCACATGCCCTGAGCCTTGGCGTAAGCCTCGACGCGCTCCAGGGTCTCCTTGTCACGGCCAGTCAGGGCCAGGTACTTGACGGTCTCATCGTCGATCGGGAAGATTGCGGCGGTGGAACCGAACTCTGGCGACATGTTACCGATGGTCGCACGGTTGGCCAGCGGCAGCTTGGAGACGCCAGCGCCGTAGAACTCTACGAACTTGCCGACGACGCCGTGCTGGCGCAGCATATCGGTGACGGTGAGCACAACGTCGGTTGCGGTAACACCCGGCTGAATGTCGCCAGTCAGCTTGAAGCCAACGACGCGCGGAATGAGCATGGAGATTGGCTGGCCAAGCATTGCGGCCTCAGCCTCAATACCACCGACACCCCAGCCCAGGATGCCCAGGCCGTTCTGCATGGTCGTGTGAGAGTCAGTACCAACACAGGTGTCCGGGTATGCCAGGCCGTTGTTCTCGAAGACAACGCGAGCCAGGTACTCGATGTTGACCTGGTGGACAATACCGGTTCCCGGAGGAACAACGCGGAAGTTGGAGAATGCGCCAGTACCCCAACGGAGGAACTTGTAGCGCTCATCATTGCGCTGGTACTCAATTTCGACGTTCTTAGCCAGAGCGTCTTCGCTACCGAAGGCCTCGATGATGACCGAGTGGTCGATGACCATCTCTGCCGGGTTCAGCGGGTTAACCTGATCCGGGTCGCCGCCGAGAGTCTTAACAGCCTCACGCATGGTAGCCAGGTCAACAACACAGGCGACGCCGGTGAAGTCCTGCATAATAACGCGAGCAGGGGTGAACTGAATCTCGATCGACGGATCAGCCGAAGGAACCCAGTTGGCGACAGCCTTGATGTGCTCCTCAGTGATGTTGGCGCCATCTTCGTTGCGCAGCAGGTTCTCACCGAGAACCTTCAACGAGTAAGGCAGCTTCTCCATACCCGGCACGGCGTCAAGAGCGAAGTAGTCATAAGACTTGTCTCCGACCTCAAGCTTGCGCAGGGCGTTGAAAGAGTTCTTGCTTTCAGCCACAGTCAGCTCCATTTCTATTCGGGTGAATTGTCGCCTTAACTGAAGAGTCCGGCACTCGAATTTCGGCTCTCCACAAGGCATAGGTGCGATCACGCCGCCCCTTATCAACCAATTAAAGCAATAATCACGACGCGGGGCACACGAGCCCACACACACGTTTTTAAGGAAGCGTTACCGTCCTTGCATCAACAATAACAGTACGAACGTTCTGTATGTAGATTGCTCGCGGCGCGCCGAGTCACGCTACCCCCGTTCACATCCAGAGCAGGCCATTATAGATAGGACAAACGAAGCAGCATCTCCGCCAAATTGGGGCGCGTGGAAACCATTCTCACGCAAAACAGGAGCACGATACGGAAGGCAATTAATGCATACGCCAGCAGATTCACAGGCAGCGAAAGAAACCGTCGAGAAGGTGGTCGCTCAGCTACGCACCGACAACATCGTGACAAATAACCCACAGCTCCGAGAAGCGGTCCAGCCAATTGTCGACGATGCAGCAAATCGGGGGGTGCCCAATTTCAATATCATCTACCTAGATAGCGAGAAGATTTACCCCGTCGCCGAACAAAAGAACACCGACATCTTTTCCTTTGCCCGCCAAGTAGCGGACCAAGTCGGCGGCACCACTGTCGTGCGCACACCGGGCAATGTGGCCACCGCATCTGCCGATTTCCCCCGCGCAGCCATTGAACGCGCCGACCACGCAATGATGGAGACTCCACGAGACTATCCGGCGGGTCTCGATGCCTATTTGCACGAGCTCACTAACTACGTCGTCCCGTGGACTCTTTACAGCCTCATCGCAGGCGTCGTTATCGTCGCACTCTTCGTCGGGCTGACGTTCTACTGGCTACGCACACGCCCAACCGCCTAAGAGTTCGCTTTACGACGGACGCTGGAGTTAACGGCCCCACTGAATACATTCACCGTCCCCGGTTTTCCACCTCACGGCAAGGGACAGGGTAAATGCCCCAAAAACTGGTAGCAGTGGAGAACTCAGTCACTATCTCAATTGGATAACACTGTTGCAGTCGCCGTAACCGTGTCTACGATTTTCGCCAAGGTCAAGCATGAGCGCTTGACCTTTTCTTATGCCCGGTACCCCAGGTAAAGGTCCGCGGCAGTCCGGCACGCCGATAAGTCATCACATAGTGACATAATTCACACAGAAAACTGGGGTTCATCATAACCGCAGGCCACGGCATATAACGAAACGGTTACAAAGTGGGGGACAGTTGGTAATTTTGTTACTTGTGTTTTTTTAGAGCTTTTTGACCCGTAAAGTGCTTCGTGATGCCAATAGTGGACTCAAGGGTCCAGTATTGACCAATGAAAACTCGCGGGAGCGCCGCTGTTGCTTTTGGTTCTGGTTTCGGTTCGACATTTTTCGAAGTTCCACTCAAGACCTGGAGGCAACAACGGGAAGATATCCAACGATGGGGAAGTCGCTGGTGTCGATTCTGAGGCGTGAACGCACCCATAGGAGAAATGTAGGAGTAACGCGGTGCCGAGTAATCGCAAAGTCCGTGCATCATATTGGACTCGTCCAATTGCCGGTATTATCACGGCGGGTCTTCTGGCGACGAACACTCAGGTCGCAGCTGCACAACCACTGAATCCGAGCGACGCCCAGATCCGTCAAGCGCGTGAGGCGGCCTCTAACGCCGAGTCGTACTTGCAGTCCCTGGTCGCCGAGGTAACTTCCAGCGAGCGCCGGGTATCTGACCTCGAGCTACGCATGGGCACTCTCCGCGAGGATGTCAACAAGGCCATGGTGGACCTTGAGAACGCTCGAGATGCCGCTAACCGTGCGCGCGAGGCGGTCGACGAGGCGCGAACCCAACTCGACCGTTCCCGCGCTGAGCTCGCTAGTGCCCAGAAGCAGTTCGACGAGCTAGCACGCACCATCATGCGCCAGGGACGTTCCAGTGGCTCGATTCTCGAGGGTGCGCGAGATGCATCCGAGGCTATTAACCGTCTGTCCGCTTTGCGTCGCGAAGCGGATCGTCAAGAGCAGACCGTTGACTCTCTGGATAAGAATCGAACCGAGGCTGCTAACCAGGAGTCCACGCTTCGCAAGAAGAGTGACGAAGCTCAGCAGGCGGAAGCCACCGCAAACCAGCGAAACACCGATGCTCAGAACGCGTACTCCGAGGCAAACGAGGAGCTTCAAAAGGAGCAAGCTGATTACCAGCAGGCTCAGGTCGATCGCGATGCCGCAAAGGCATCTTTGGATGCAGCCCGAAACGCGGTCAACGAGCTGAACTCCCAGCGCCAGAATTATGAGAACGAGCAGGCCCGCAAGGAAGCGGAAGACGCCGCTGCCAAGAAGGCCGCTGAGGAAGCCGCAGCTAAGACTCGCGCCGAGGCGCAGTCGAACCAGACTGATGAGGATTCCTCTTCTGAGTCCACAAATGAAAGCTCTAGCACCACTGGTTCTACGAGCTCGACTGGTTCCACTAGCTCCACCGAGTCGACTGGTTCGAGCAGCTCCACGGATACTACCGGCTCGACTCGCTCGACTGGTTCTAACAGCTCCACTGGCTCCACCAGTTCCTCTGAGACGACCGAATCTTCGGACTCCTCTGAGTCCACCGAGACCTCGGAATCTTCTAGCACCGACAGCTCGTCGTCAAGCGGCACCCCGGCGCAGACTGTGGCGCCGACGAATCCAGAGACCGGTCAGAGCACCTCGGGTTCTTCCAGCCAGAAGGTCGAGACTGTCATCGCACGCGCGATGGGGCAGCTCGGTGTCCCATACGCATGGGGCGGCGGCAACGCCAACGGCCCGACCAAGGGCATCCGTGACGGCGGAGTAGCTGACTCCCACGGCGACTACAACAAGATTGGTTTCGACTGCTCGGGCCTGACTCTGTACGCCTACGCCGCTGTCGGCATTGACCTGCCTCACTACACCGGCTACCAGTACCAGCGCGGAAAGCACTACCCGGCATCTCAGATGAAGCGTGGTGACCTGCTGTTCTGGGGCCCGAATGGTCATGGCCACGTCGCTATCTACCTGGGCGATGGCAAGATGATTGAGGCACCGCAGTCCGGTTCTGTGGTTAAGATCTCGCCAGTCCGTTATAACGGAATGACACCGAACGTTGTCCGCCTCGTCTAGTTTCTAACGACGTGTTCTACAGGTCGGGCGACCGACCTAAAGAAGGGTTTCTCTGTGACCTACCCAACGCCCACTGACCACACGGACCTCGAGCGCGCATACGCGGAGCTGGGGAAGGTTGTGGTTGGCCAGGAGCACCTGATTAAGCAGCTCTTCATCGCGATGCTCGCAGGAGGTCATGTCCTGCTCGAAGGTGTTCCGGGTGTTGCGAAAACTCTGGCAGTGTCTACTTTTGCCACAGTGATGGGTGGGTCCTACTCCCGCATCCAGTTCACTCCGGATTTGGTGCCATCAGATATTGTCGGCACCCGGATTTTCCGCCAGGACACCTCGGAGTTCATTGTCGAGCCCGGCCCGGTCATGTCAAATATCGTGCTCGCTGATGAAATCAACCGCGCACCGGCGAAGGTGCAGTCGGCACTGCTGGAAGTCATGGCAGAGCACCAGGTGTCCATCGCAGGGGAGTCCACGCCAGTACCGGAGCCGTTTTTGGTTCTGGCCACGCAAAACCCAATCGAAAACCAGGGTGTCTACCCACTGCCGGAGGCCCAGCGGGACCGTTTCCTATTTAAGGTCCTCGTGGGTTACCCCACTCCGGCGGAAGAGCGGGAGATTGTCTACCGCATGGGAGCCACCCCTCCAGTCGCGCAGCAGATTCTCACCCCAGAGAGTGTTCGGGAACTGCAGCGCGCTACCCGCGAAGTCTTTGTCCACCACACACTGATTGACTACATCGTGGCCGTCATCGAACTCACCCGCAATCCGATGCGGGCGGAGTTGAAGGATGTCGACCGCTGGCTTTCCTATGGCGCATCACCGCGTGCAACTCTTGGTGCTGTCGCGGCTGCCCGCGCCCACGCGCTGTTTTCCGGTCGCGACTATGTCGTGCCGGACGATGTGGTCTCCGTGCTTCCCGACGTGCTGCGTCATCGCTTGGTCCTTTCCTATGAGGGCCTGGCCGATGGCGTTACTCCCGAACGGATTATTGACATCGTGTTGTCTCACGTGCGCCTTCCCCAAGGCGCGAGCACTGGCTCCGATGAGGGCACTGCCTCCTAATGTCAGCTCGTGAAGACGATCTTGCACGCGTCCTGGCGTACTTAGAGCTAACTGTTACGCGTAAGCTCAACGGACTTTTGCGCGGCAGCTTTCTCTCCACCGCTACTGGAGATGGCTCTGAGCCGGTTGGCTCCCGCGAATATGTTATCGGCGATGATGTTCGCCAGATGAACTGGGCAGTGACAGCCCGCACTGGAGTGCCGCACGTTCGCACCTCCGAGGCCGAGCGCGAGCTGGAGTGCTGGATTGTAGCCGAACCCGCCGCACGTCTGTCCACCGGCTTGGCCGATACCACCAAACGACATCTGCTCACCGCCGCTGCCGGCGCAGTAACGATGCTTAACGACGCCCCGGGGTCCCGAACTGGATTAATCGCCGGTGGCACTCCAGTGCCCGCGGGCCAGGGCCGTGCCCACAGCTTGATGCTGCTCAAGCAGTTGGCTGACGCGACTGCTGAGCATAACCTCGCAGCGGATATTGACACAGTAATGACTCAGGCTCCGCGCGCTGGGCTGTTGGTTGTCATCTCGGATTTCCTTGGATCACTCGATTGGGCGCGCCCGCTGCGCGTTGCCTCGGCCTCGACAGAGATTATGGCGATTCGCCTGGTAGATCCAGCCGATGAAGCCTTACCCGGCGAAGGCCCGGTGGTCATGGCGGATTCAGCAACCGGCGAGACCATTGAACTCAACATCAACGACAAGACCCGCGCCGAGTATGCAGCTCAGGCTCGTGCCCACCACGAGCGTGTAATCAATGAACTGCGCAAATGCCGTGCTCGCGTTATTACCTTGCGTACGGATTCCGATTGGGTACTGGATTTTGCTCGACAAATTGGCCAACATTAGCGTCTGAGTAGCCGCTTGTTAGTGCTATCTCTTTTGGGCCACCGACTAACCGGCTATAGCCACTGGTTTATACGCGACTGTTTAGGCGACTGGATGTGAGGAAACTGATACCGCGATGACGTTCCTAAACTCAACTTTTGCGCACCCAGGTTGGCTGCTCGCGCTCGCTCTGCCTCTCGTGGCAGCCGTGGCCTATTGGATCAGTACTAAGCAGCGAAAGCAACGTGCCATTGCCTTTGGCAACTTCACCATCGTTGGGTCACTGGGGAATAAGTCGTCGGCACGCCTGCGCCATGTCGTAGCTATCAGTGCGCTGTTGTCACTTGTTCTGGTCATCATTTCATTAGCTGGTCCGATTTCGGAGACCAAAGTCGCCCGCAACCGAGCGACGGTCATGCTGGTGGTCGACGTTTCGCTGTCCATGTCGGCCACAGATGTTGCGCCCGACCGCATCACTGCCGCTAAAGAAGCCGGCCAAGAGTTCGTGGAGAACCTTCCCGACGACCTCAATATCGGCCTGGTGACGTTCTCTGGTCGCGCTCGCACTGCTGTCAGCCCGACTACCAACCATGACACCGTGAATCGAGCGCTCCAGGCTGCTGAGTTAGATCAGGCGACTGCTACCGGTGATGCCATCGCTGCCGCGCTGGATGCCATCAATCAGTTCAGCGACTCGGTTCAGGGCGGGGGAGAAGGCGCCCCGCCAGCGACAATTGTGCTGCTTTCCGACGGCAAACAGACCGTCCCACAAGAGCTCGACGATCCCCGCGGCGCGTATACCGCGGCCGCCGAAGCCGCCAAGACCGGGGTGCCTGTCAACACGATTTCGTTCGGTACCGCGCAAGGCGCAATCACGGTTCAGGGCGAATTGATTCCAGTGCCTAACGACGACGATTCGCTGCGAGAGATCGCCCGTCGAACAAAAGGTGAGTTCTTCAGCGCTGGTTCCCTCGAGCAGCTCCGCGATGCCTATGGCTCACTGGAAGATGACATCGGTTACGAACTCAAGCGGGCCGAGAATCCGAGGCCCTATCTGATTGCAGCCTTCACGGTGCTGCTAGTGACCGTGGGCTCACTGCTTGTGACCAATCGTCGAATTCCGCAGTAGGGCTGGGTTAGGGTGCCGTCGTCAAGCGATTTGTATGGAACCCGATTGGCAGGAGACGCCGGGGGCATTGAGCAGTCGTCTTATGGAGTCCTCAGACTGCGCTACTAACATGATTAGCTATGTCTTCTGATAATTTTGACGCTATTTTGCTGTTGTCTTTCGGCGGTCCCGAAAAGATGGCCGATGTGCGTCCCTTCCTGGAGAATGTCACCCGCGGCCGCGGAATTCCGCCGGAGAGGTTGGACGAAGTCGGTGCACACTACGCGCACTTTGGCGGTAAGTCCCCGCTTAACGATTTAAACCGCGAAATTGTCTCCAACCTTAAGGCTGAGCTCACTCGCCGTGGCTATGACTTGCCTGTTTATTTCGGCAATCGCAATTGGCATCCGATGGCTGAAGACACCGCGGCAAAGATGGCTGATGACGGTGTTAAGCGAGCGCTCGTTTTCGCCACTAGCGCCTGGGGCGGCTACTCCGGCTGCCGCCAGTATCACGAAGACATTGCTCGGATGCGCGAATCTTTGGGCGACCGTGCTTTTGACATGGAGAAAATCCGGAGCTTCTACGATCATCCGCTCTTTATAGAAGCCTATGCAGACGCAGTGCGTGAGGCGTTTGCCAAGCTACCGGATGACCGCCGTGAGGACGCCCGGCTTATTTTCACCGCTCACTCTATTCCGGTCTCTGCGGACAAGGCATCCGGGCCGGTAGAGCTCGGCGGAAATCTTTACTCCCGCCAGGTCAACGAAGCAGCACGGCTCGTCGCCGATGCAGTGGGTATCACCGACTTTGACGTCGTCTGGCAGTCCCGCTCCGGCCCGGAGCACGTGCCGTGGTTGGAGCCTGACATCGTCGACCACGTTGAAGCGAAGGTCGCCAACGGCCTCCGATCCGCAATAGTGTGCCCGATTGGCTTCATCTCGGATCATGTTGAGGTCGCCTGGGATTTGGATGCTGAGCTTCAGGATGAAATGGCTCATCACGACATCGTCATCGAGCGGGTCGCAACGCCTGGTCCGACGGCTACTTTCACCGACATGCTCGTGGAGCTCATCGAAGAGCGCATCGCAGATGCCGAACCCCGCCGTCTGGGAAGTGAACCGCTACTCGGCTCGGCCTGCAACGGCGCCCCCTGCGCCGCATCCTGTTGTACTCCGGCAAAGCGCCGCCCACACTGATTCCTTTGGCGCCAATTGGGCCGCGGGGCAAGGCAAATCCCTAGCGAGTCCACTCCTGAATCGCGTATTCCACCGCGCTCATCCGCGCCTGCCGAATCTTCCGCCACAGCGGGATGAGCTGCGCATCAAACGCGGCGCTGCCGTGCCCCGACTCGCTGCCCTGTGCCACCGCCAGAATCGACGACACCCGATCAGCTCTGGCGAGCACTCCCAGTGCACGGCGTGGCACATCATCCGGCACAAAGGCCATGTCCAGGTGGTCATCGAGCATGCCGACCATCAGCCGGGGATCCACTTTCGGGGCACCACTGCTTGACGACGTCAGCGGTGAACGCGGCATCGCCGCAATCGTGGCAGCCGCAACCCGCGCCGCATCTGCCAGCTGTAAATCCGCCTCGCCAGGGGAGAGATAGGCCGGCTCGGGAATGTGGCCTTCCAGTGTGTACCAATGCCACTGCGGTAGGCCTGGCACCGGCGTTGTCACTGGTATGAGCACATGGTTCCAGCCCGGCTCCGCATCCGCAATCACAATGGCCGAGCCTGCTGCGCGTGCAGCTTCAGCGGCGTCGGTTCCCGCAGGCAGTGCAGGTGCATCACCGGGCCCGGAGAGAATGAGGCGGACGAGGGGACGGTGGTCACTGTGCCAATCTCCCGCTTCAGTAACCGCTCGAAGAAGGCGGAGCATGTCGCTTCGATCGAGATCAGCGTCGCAATCGATGACATTCGGAACCGTGGCGTCGGCAAGCACGAACGTCCCCGGAACTGACGTGGGTCCGCCGAGCGAGTCTAGCGCGTCGAGGAGATGATCGTAGTTTTCCAAACCCGACAACCACGCGCCCAGCCAAAGGGCGATGTGCTGAGTTGGACTCCAGACCTGGTCGAGAACACTGCGCTGCATAGTGCAGCTCATCCTAGTGCAGCGTGTCGTTGGTCCCGTAACCGATGCTGTTAATCTCAGTACCCATGAGCTTTCAAGACCCGTACCGCAATCAGGACGTGTTCGCTGGCGCACGTGGCCACCGCCGTCGTATCCCACAGCCGGCACGCGAGGTGACAGCAGAAAATGGTGTTGTCGTCGAGGCGTCCTATGACGGATTCGTCGGTGCAATTATCGGGTTGGAGAAAACTTTCGACGGCTGGTGCGTCCGGCTGGAGGGCCGCCACGGCAAGTCTCGGCTGTTTCCCATGCACGAGCGCGGTTTTCTCATCGACGGCAAACCTGTGACTCTGGTGCGTCCGAAAGCACAACCCAAAAAGCCCTCGCAGGATCTGTCGGCATCGGGCTCGCGCAAGGTCCACAACGTCAAGGCCAAGGTTGCTCTCCCCAGCCGTATCTGGGTCGAGGGTATTCATGACGCGGCAATCGTCGAGAAGGTGTGGGGCCACGATCTGCGTGTTGAGGGCGTAGTCGTGGAGTATCTGGAGGGCTTGGACAACCTTCCAGAACGCTTGGCCGAATTTGGTCCGGGTCCGAAGCGCCGCGTCGGAGTCCTGGCAGACCACTTGGTGGAGGGCAGTAAGGAAAGCCGCATGACTCAGCAGCTCGGCCCGCACGTGATGGTCACAGGCCACCCGTTTATCGATGTCTGGCAAGCGGTCAAACCCTCGTCGGTAGGCATCGAGGCATGGCCGGAAGTTCCCTACGGGGAGGACTGGAAGACAGGAATCCGCCGTCGCTTGGGCTGGGGAGACGACCCCAAGGAGGGCTGGCGACGTGTCTACGCAGGTGTACACACCTACCGTGATCTGGAGTCAGATTTGATTGGCGCAGTTGAGCGCCTGGTCGACTTCGTAACTGAGCCACATATGCAGTACTGACCCCGGAATACTGGCTCCACTCGCCCCACATTTGTTCTGCAAAGTAGGTAGGGTGAGGGCGTGATTCCTCTCCTTTGGCTCGGAGCAAGCCTCCTACTGGTTCTCGGTGAACTCGCAGTCGGAGATTTAGCACTGTTAATGCTCGGAGGTGGTGCACTGGCAGCGTCCGGTGCGAGCCAGCTTGGAGCGCCGCTTTGGCTATCAGTGGTTATCTTCGCCGTTGTGTCCGCCGCACTTGTGCTGACAGTTCGCCCTGTGTTGCGCAAAAAGATGGCAAAACCGGACAAGTCCGCCGAACTGGAGTCGCGTCCGGAACTGCTAGCGGGCCGTCATGCTGAGGTCATCGAGCCAGTTTCCTCGTCAGCGGGTCTGATTAAGGTCAATGGCGAGTTGTGGAGCGCGCGCAGTCTTCTGACTGCGCAGACTTTCGATGCAAAGGAAAGAGTCACGATTGTAGAGATTTCGGGCAATACCGCAGTAGTGGACAAGCTGCTCTGAGCAGTCAACTCACTTAAAGGGCGCTCGGAGCACTCTTAGTTACTGACCATTAAATAACTGACCACACAGTTTCTAGCTACGAGGGAATCCCATGGAAGGCTTTATCATCCTCGTCGTTTTCATTCTCGTGGTTGTTACCTTGGTTCTCAAAGCGATTGTCCTGGTCCCTCAGGGTGAAGCGGCAATCGTAGAGCGACTGGGACGATACACGCAGACACTGAATAGCGGCCTGAACTTCATCATCCCGATCATTGACCGAGTGCGCGAGAAGGTCGATACCCGTGAGCGTATGGTTACCTTCCCGCCACAGGCAGTGATCACCGAAGACAACCTGACTGTGGCTATCGATACCGTCGTGACCTTCCAGGTCAATGAACCGGATCGGGCAATTTACGGTATCGATGACTACATCTTCGGTGTCGAACAGATCACCACCGCAACGCTTCGCGACGTCGTGGGTGGCCTGACACTGGAAGAGACACTGACTTCCCGTGACTACATCAACCGCCGTCTCCGCGGCGAGCTGGACGAGGCCACTGCCAAGTGGGGTCTTCGTATCGCTCGTGTGGAGCTGAAGGCCATTGAGCCGCCACCGTCGATTCAGCAGTCGATGGAAAAGCAGATGAAGGCCGATCGCGAGAAGCGCGCCATGATTCTGACTGCGGAAGGTACCCGCGAAGCCGATATTAAAACTGCTGAGGGCCGTAAGCAGGCACAGATTCTCGCCGCCGAAGGTAACAAGCACGCAGCAATTCTGGCTGCTGAAGCTGAGCGTCAGGCAACCATTCTGCGCGCTGAGGGTACTCGCGCCGCTACCTACCTTGAGGCACAGGGTAATGCTCGCGCTATCCAGAAGGTCAACGCAGCTGTTAAGGCTTCACAGTTGACACCTGAGATTCTTGCCTGGCAATACCTGGAGAAGCTGCCTGAGCTGGCAAATAAGGACGGCAATACTGTTTGGATGATTCCGTCGCAGTTCGGCGACAGTCTCGAGAGCTTCGCTAGGGCTTTCGGCAAGAAGGATGCCGACGGTGTCTTCCGCTACGAGCCTCCGGCCGTGAGCCGAGAGACCAAGGAAGAGGCTGAGCAGGGCCGCGACGAGAACTGGTTCGACATGTCGACTAACCCGGAGTTGGCTCGTGCAGTTGCCGCGGCGAACGAGGTCGCTAACCGCCCGGTTGATGATCCGGTGGCTGCAGCAGCTGGTAATACCCCTGAGAGGAAGAAGAATCGCCGCGCTGATTCGGCTCAGCCCGCTCAGCCTGAACAGTTGGGTGGCCAGAACGGTCCGGCAGCGGTTGAACCTGCGACACCGGCTGCGCCCGCTGCGCCGGCCACACCGGCTGCGCCGTCGGTTCCTTCCGGCAAACGTGACCTGCCCTCGGCTCCTGGCACCGGCAATACCAATGCAGGCGGCGGTACACACTCCGCCGAGCGTCCAGATTTTTCAGGATGGTCACGTGACCCTTACGCCCCAGAAAATGGGCAGTAAGCTTTTATAACTCATCAGCTCGCTGAAGCAGGTGGACGGCCAGGTTCCATCCGGCCAGCTCCGCCTGCCAGCCAGCTGCTGCGAGGCGCTGATTGACGGCCTGCTTTGAAACTCCCAATTCTTCCGCGGCCTCTACCTGTGAATAACCAGCGCGAACCAAACCAGTTGCCTCGCGGCCTTCGGGGGACCTGCGAGAGATAACGTGGTGCAGCAATGTGAATGCTGCACCAATATCCTCCGAGTAATCCTTACCACGCGGATTGTTAGTCCGAATGCGGGTTTTTACCGTGCCGGCCCTGCCTCCCTTACCGATGACTGAGCTCGATGCCAGATGCGCTTGCTCAATGTCGTCCTGAGGACAAACACCGATACCTATCGCCCAGTCACCTGCGGCCAATAGCGCCAGCACAAGCGTGGTGACTCCCACAGCATTTTCAGGAGCTGCGCGAAGCTCTTCGATACCTGCAACCTCAACAGTTCCTACGCCTTCCAGGCCGGAAAGTGCCTGCGCAGAGGCCTGAACGTGATCTGCCCTGCGAGTAGATCGACCGCGATACCTGGCAAAGACTGAATACATACGCTCTAGTCTAGCCCCACCCCTTGACAGTTGGGCTAAGACACTTTCCTTCCCTCCGCACACTCACGGGCGCCCCACACCAACTCGCCGAAAACTCACGTCTAGCTCAAAAGCGCCAAGCGGTGTTTTAACGTTTCGAAGAACCGGTTACGACAGGGAACTTGGCGTCCGCAAGAAGTCCCAGCAAGCCAAGCACGAGCAGAATTCCCGTGGCCACCGCAAAGCGCACGTCGAAGCCGACCAACAGCGCGTCGCCAAGCAGAACGACGGCGAGTGTGTTCGGCGCCGAACCTAGGGCAGTGGCGATGATATACGGCACGATGCGTATCGACGACAGTCCACAGGCGTAGTTGAGAAACGAAAATGGCACGCCAGCAATCATGCGCAAGCTGAGCACTGTGAGCCAGCCGCGTTGCTCCAACCGATGGTCGAGACTGAGAAGACGGCGGTTGGTCAGGTGCGTGCGAAACCAATCGCGTCCCAAAAACCGCACAATACAGAGGGAGAGAAGGGCAGAAACCGTCGTCGCAGTAATTGCCAGCAGGAAACCGAGCACTGGCCCGAAGAGAATTCCGGAAGCCAAAGTGAATACGGTGCGGGGGATTGGGAACTGAGTCAGTGCAACGTATGCGAGAAAGTAGAGGAGCGGGAACCAGTCACCGGCATCGATGGACCACTGCCGGATGGTAGCGACGGTGGGAACATCGACGTACAGCGTGACGACGACCCCCACACCTACGGCTAGCACCAGCAGAACCTTTTTGAGTGTAGGGGTAATTCGCACATCGGATACGTTCACCCATTTGAGGTTACCGGGGATTGCGGGGAAGCGTGTGACCTGCGCGTTGGAGGCTCTGCGAGGAGGGCTAGTCAGCGGCTAAAGGCGTTTGCCCATTATTTCACTAGGATGGGAATCAAGGTCACTATGCCTTGGCTCGAGCACTTGACGTGCCCGTCAGCACAAAACCGAACGTAAGGGTATTGCACAAATAGCTGAAAAGTTCAGTGCATGGACACTCGGGTGAGTCTTAGCGTCTGACTAGTGGCTCTTATTGACTATTGGAGGAAGCCAACGCCTTTAAATCCCTTTCCGTCGCGGAGAATTCGGAAATTGTCGCAGCCGAATTTCCTCGGTTATGGATTGATAGAGGCGTTGCTTAGAACATGTAAGGGAGAAGGTCTGTCGTGACTGACCGAACGACCCCCGAATCACCTTCCACGCTGCCACCAAACTTCGAGGAATTGCAGAATTCCTGGTATCAGGGCGTGGCCAAGGTATTCGCGCGGGTGCACAAGCAAGACGTTGCAGATGTACCGCTCGATATTTGGAAACGACTGATTCAGACCACCTATGACGGTGTCGATGTTCGCCCGCTCTACACCCGCGCGGACGAGCTCGCGGAAAGCCCAGCTCCGGGCCAGTTCCCATTCGTCCGTGGCGCAAAGGTCACTTCGGACAACACCAACGGTTGGGGCGTTCGGGAAACCTTCGGTCGCCAGTACCCAGGTGAGGATGCACTTGACCCAAAGGCCGTCAACGAGACTCTGCTGACTGCACTGGAAAACGGCACCACGGACATCCGCCTGGACTTCACCGGCTCCCTCGAAGCCGCTGATGTGCCGGCTCTGCTCAACAACGTCTACGTCGACCTTGCTCCGATTGCCGTGCATGCCGGTAAGAAGACTGCGCAGGTTGCGGAAGCACTGACGTCCTACATCGAGCAGGCAAACCCGACTAATCCGGACGCCGTCGCAGTCGAGCTTTCCGCGGCTCCGCTGACCTCCGCTTTTGCCGGTATTGACGATATTTCTCTCGACGAGGCCACGCAGCTGGCCGTCAAGGCGGCTAAGCAGCCGGGCGACGTCCGTGCCCTGCTTGTCGACGGCGTTGTTTTCTCCAACCTGGGTGCAAACAACATCCAGGAGATTGGCTACAGTCTCGCCGTTGGTGTCGCCTACTTGCGTGCGCTGACCGACGCGGGCTTGAGCGCTGAAGAAGCCCTCGGCCAGATCGCTTTCCGCTTTGCCGCTACCGACGACCAGTTCGACACCATTGCGAAGTTCCGCGCCGCTCGCGTTCTCTGGGCCCGCGTTGCTGAGGTTATCGGCGCCCCTGAAGCTGGCCGCGCTCCGATGCACGCCGTGACAGCCCCGGTCATGTTCAGCCAGCGCGATCCGTGGGTCAACATGCTGCGTGTGACTGTCGCCTCCTTCGCCGCAGGTGTCGGCGGTGCCTCCTCAGTTGAGGTTCTGCCGTTTGATTACGCAGTTGTCGGCGGCATGCCGAACGTCTCCAAGACTTTCAAGGCTCGCATCGCTCGCAACACCAATCTGTTGCTGCTGGAAGAGTCTCACCTTGGTTACGTCGCCGACCCAGCAGGTGGCTCCTACTTCGTCGAAGACCTGACCGAAGAAATGGCCGACAAGGCATGGGAGATCTTTACCGGCACTGAGGCCGGCGGCGGTTTCGCCTCCGCGGAGGCCGATATTCGCGCCGCCCTGGACGCTACCTGGGAAAAGCGCCGCGCCGACATCGCACACCGCCGCACCAAGGTCACCGCCATCAACGAGTTCCCGAACCTGGCTGAGGCCCCACTGGCTCCTGAGGCCCGCCCGGAGGGCGACCCGATTCGCCGTTGGGCCAGCGACTTCGAGGCGCTGCGCAACCGCTCCGATGACTTCCTGGCTGAAAAGGGCAACCGTCCGCTGATTGCCATGCTGCCGCTGGGTCCGCTGGCCAAGCACAACATCCGCACTGGTTTTACCTCCAACCTGCTGGCTTCCGGCGGTATCGCCGTCGCCAACCCCGGCCAGGTTGTGCCGGGCGAGGCAGGTTTCGAAGAGGCAGTGAAGGCCTCTCCGATTGTCGTGCTGTGCGCAGCCGACAGCGAGTACGAGGCCTCGGGCCAGGACGCTGTCAAGGCCGCCCGCGCCGCCGGCGCTAAGGAGGTCTTGGTGGCCGGCTCCGAGAAGAGCTTCGCCAATGCCGCTGAGGACGCTCGCCCCGACGGATACCTGAACATGACCATCGATGCTGTCGCGGAGCTGTCCCGACTGCTGAACGAACTGGGAGCGTGAAGGAAGTAATGACCACCATCCCAAATTTCGCTGACATCTCCCGCAACACCGACGACGCAGCCGCTGCCACCAACAAGGCAGCTGCCGCGGAAGCTGGTGAAGTGTGGACCATTCCAGAGGGCATCGATGTCAAGCGCGTCTACGATCGCGCTGACCGCGACGCCGCTGCTGCCGAGGGCCACCCGGTAGATTCTTTCCCGGGTATCGCCCCATTCATGCGCGGGCCGTACCCGACCATGTACACCAACCAACCGTGGACTATTCGCCAGTACGCTGGCTTCTCCACCGCAGCTGAGTCCAATGCCTTCTACCGCCGCAACCTCGCGGCCGGCCAGAAGGGCCTTTCGGTCGCTTTCGACCTGGCTACCCACCGTGGCTACGACTCGGACAACCCGCGTGTGTCCGGCGACGTCGGTATGGCCGGCGTGGCAATTGACTCGATTTACGACATGCGTGAGCTCTTCCAGGGCATTGACCTGGGCGGCGTCTCGGTGTCTATGACCATGAACGGCGCTGTGCTGCCGATTCTGGCCTTCTACATTGTCACCGCTGAAGAGCAGGGCGTTTCGACCGAGCAGCTGCGCGGTACGATCCAGAACGACATTCTCAAGGAGTTCATGGTTCGTAACACGTACATCTACCCGCCGAAGCCTTCGATGCGAATCATCTCCTCGATCTTCGAGTACACCTCGGCAAAGATGCCGAAGTTCAACTCGATTTCGATTTCCGGCTACCACATTCAGGAAGCGGGCGCGACGGCCGACCTTGAGCTCGCTTACACGCTTGCCGACGGCATCGAGTACCTGCGGGCCGGTATTGACGCTGGCCTGGAAGTTGATAAGTTCGCTCCGCGTCTGTCCTTCTTCTGGGGCATCTCGATGAACACCTTCACCGAGATCGCCAAGCTGCGTGCAGGCCGCATCCTCTGGTCCGAGCTGGTTGGCAAGTTTGGCCCGAAGAACCCGAAGTCCCAGTCCCTGCGTACTCACTCGCAGACCTCTGGTTGGTCGCTGACCGCTCAGGATGTCTACAACAACGTCGCGCGTACTGCTGTTGAGGCTATGGCCGCAACACAGGGCCACACCCAGTCGCTGCACACCAACGCACTGGACGAGGCTCTGGCACTGCCGACTGACTTCTCAGCCCGTATTGCTCGTAACACTCAGCTGCTGCTTCAGCAGGAGTCCAACACCACGCGTCCGGTTGATCCGTGGGCTGGTTCCTACTACATCGAGTGGCTGACTAATGAGCTGGTCAAGCGTGCACGCCAGCACATCGACGAGGTCGAAGAGGCCGGCGGTATGGCACAGGCCACCATCGAGGGCATTCCGAAGCTGCGTATTGAAGAGGCTGCAGCTCGTACGCAGGCCCGTATTGACTCGGGTCGTCAGGCTCTCATCGGCGTGAATAAGTACCAGGTCGAAGAGGACGAGGCCATCGAGGTTCTCAAGGTTGAGAACTCCCGCGTGCGCCAGGAGCAGATTGACAAGCTGGCTCGCCTGCGCGCCGAGCGCGACGAGGAAGAGGTTCAGAAGGCACTGGCCGCTCTGACCGACGCTTGCCGTAACCCGGGTGAACCGGGGGACCTGGACAAGAACCTTTTGAAGCTCGCTGTCGACTGTGCTCGCGCCATGGCCTCCATCGGTGAAATCTCCGACGCCATGGAAGAGGTCTTTGGCCGCCATCAGGCCGAGATCCGTACTCTCTCCGGCGTCTACAAGGACGAAGTTGGCAAGGAGGGAGCCGTGTCCAACGTCTCCAAGGCCATCGCCATGGCCGATAAGTTCGAAGAGCAGGAAGGTCGCCGTCCCCGTATCTTCCTGGCCAAGATGGGCCAGGATGGTCACGACCGTGGCCAGAAGGTCATCGCGTCCGCCTACGCGGACCTCGGCATGGACGTTGACGTGGGACCGCTGTTCCAAACTCCGGAGGAGGCCGCCAAGTCGGCAGTCGACTCGGATGTCCACGTCGTCGGTGTTTCTTCGCTGGCCGCCGGACACCTGACGCTCGTTCCTGCCCTGCGCGATGAGCTGGCAAAACTGGGTCGTGAGGACATCATGATTGTTGTCGGTGGTGTTATCCCACCGGGCGACTTCCAGGAACTCTACGATGCCGGCGCCGCGGCTATTTACCCGCCGGGCACTGTCATCGCTGATTCGGCAATCGACATGATGACCAAGCTCTCTAACGAGCTGGGCCTCGACCTTGCCGTTGACGAAGAGTCCTAAATAACTACCGCATCCGCGCTGGGCTGACTGTTCAGCTCAGCGCGTTGTCGGAATTGAGAAGTAGCGATGAACGAGTATCTTGAAGAAAACCTGGGCACCCTCGTCACTACCGCTGGCACGGTCGTTGAGGGAAAGACCGCTGTAGCCCCCGAAGTCGTCCGCCGTGCGCGACGACGGATCGATGTCGACGACCTCTTTGAGGGCGTGCGGGCTGGAAACCGCACTAAGTTGGCCCGGGCAATCACGCTGCTGGAGTCGACTGCTCCGGCGCATAAGGTGCTGGCTCAGGAACTACTGGTGAAGTTGCTGCCATTTTCCGGCAAGGCCATGCGTGTCGGCCTTACCGGCGTCCCCGGCGTCGGTAAATCAACCACGATTGAAACCCTCGGACTGAAGCTGATCGAGGAGGGCCACCGCGTTGCAGTGCTGGCCATCGACCCGTCGTCGACGAAGTCCGGTGGTTCGATTCTGGGCGACAAGACCCGTATGTCCCGACTCTCGGCCGCGGATGAAGCCTTCATTCGTCCGTCGCCCTCTGCGGGCACACTCGGTGGTGTCGCCAAGGCAACGCGTGAGGCCATGGTGGTGCTCGAGGCCGCAGGCTACGACATTGTCATCGTCGAAACTGTCGGCGTCGGTCAGTCCGAGGTCGCGGTGGCCCAGATGGTGGATACGTTTGCGTTTCTGGCACTCGCCGGCGCTGGTGACCAGCTCCAGGGCATCAAGAAGGGTGTGCTGGAGATGGCCGACGTGATTTCTATCAACAAGGCGGATGGTAAGAACTTGCGCCCGGCAAAGCGCGCTGCGCGTGATCTGATGACGGCCATGAAGATGGTTCGTTCCTCAGACCAAGTCTGGACGCCACCGGTACTGACTATGTCGGCATTGGAGGACGACGGCATCGACAAGTTCTGGCAAGCCATCGAAGACCATGTCGAGGCTATGCACGAGAATCATCTCTTTGATGAAAACCGCGCTAACCAGCAGATTAAGTGGATGTGGTCCATGGTTCACGAGACGCTCTTGCAGCGGCTCAACACCAACGAGGCTGTGCAGACAGAGAGCACCCTGGTGGAAAAACAACTCCGCTCGGGGCTGCTCACACCGACGCTCGCCGCCCAGCGCATCATGGAGGCATTTGACCAGGGAAGGGCATCGAACGCCGGGCTCGCCAACTAGGTTCAGAAAGGCGCGGGGTTTTCGTCGTAAAGCGAGTAAAGCGGGCGTATCCGTGTGCGCCTACTGACCGCGGTGATGGGGCGGATCGCTGTAGAGCGTGTGTTCGGCGAAGTGGAGAGCGTTGACCACGAGGTTGGTAAGGTGCTCGTCGGGCTGAGAGTAGAAGCTAGACGTGCCCTCCTTGCGGGTCTGCACCATATTGGCCATGCGCAACTTCGCCAGGTGCTGAGAAATCGCGGGGACGGGGCGATCGAGCGCGCTAGCGATGGCGGTGACGGTCATCTCCCCGTCACGGAGGAGCGACAGGATCGAGAGACGCGTCTTGTCGGCCATCAACTTCAGTACGTTAGTGGCAACGTCGAACTCGGTGCTCGTAGGAGCCTTCTCAGTCATTTGGAGGGGTAGTCCTTTCGAAGTCGACATGCCAAACGCTTGCGATGTTCAATGAGTTGAACCTTACTACGTATTGATACCAGTATTCAATTTCAGATGTCACAATAGGCTGTCACGAAAAGGGGAGAGTGCACCTAAGGGGCCGCGACCAAAGGTACTGAAAATTCCTTCAGTAATATCATCTGCATGGATTGGTTGATGGGTACCTTCCCGTGGCTGGTGGAGGACTTAACGTGGTGGCAAGTACTATTTTTCACACTCGACTACACGATTAAGTTCATCGCGATTGGATGGGTGCCGGAAAACCGAAGCCCATCGGCTTCGACGGCGTGGCTGCTGCTGATTCTGCTGATTCCATTTATCGGCCTACCTCTGTTCCTCTTCCTGGGCTCGCAGCAGATTACGGGCCGTCGGCATGAGGTACAGGCACTGGCACAGGAGCTCATTGCGGAACGTACCGAGCATCTGCCCGACGTACCGGACGATGCCGAGATAGAAGATGACGTTGTCAACGTATTCAAGCTCTCGCGCCAGCTCACGGGAATGCCGGCAATTGCCAGCGCGGAAAAGGGACTTTTCACCGAATTCGACGCCTCCATTGACCGCATGATTGAGACCATCGATGCGGCCCAGAAATCAATCCACGTGCAGTCCTACATCTTTGCACTGGATTCCAGCACGGAGCCTTTCATACAGGCTCTTGAACGCGCGCACGACAGGGGACTAGAGGTCAAGGTACTGGTCGATCCAATTGGTTCGTGGAAGTACCCCGGCTACTACAAGCTGAAAAAGCGCCTGGACCAGGCTAAAATCTCCTGGCACCCGATGCTGCCCGTGAGCTTGCTGAAGCTCACCTGGCGCCGCCTGGATCTGCGTAATCACCGCAAGCTCGTAGTTGTTGACGGCGACATTGTATTCATGGGCTCGCAGAATTTGATTGAGCCCGAATATCAGAAGAAAAAGAACCATAAGATCGGCCGTCGCTGGGTGGACACGTGGATTGAGCTCGAGGGCGATATTGCGCTGGCCTTCGACGCAATTTTCGCGGTTGATTGGACCAGCGAGCTATACAAGACCCCAGACGCCACCAGGGACTATTCACTCCACAACACCGAAGTCAACGACAACTACAACGTTGTCCAGGTGCTGCCGTCGGGTCCGGGCTTCAGCACGGAGCCGAACCTGCGCGTCTTCAATAACATGATCTACCAGGCACACGAGCGGATTATCGCCGTCAGCCCGTACTTCGTCCCCGACGAATCCATGCTCATGGCGCTGACCTCTGCCGCATATGGAGGCATCGACGTCCAGCTCTACGTCAACGAAGAGTCCGATCAGTTCATGGTCGGCCACGCGCAGCAGTCCTACTACCAGGCACTGCTAACCGCTGGCGTGAAGATCTACCGCTATCCGGCGCCTGCGGTCCTGCACTCCAAGTTCATGGTTATCGACGACCGCATGGCCATGTTCGGCTCCTCCAATCTGGATATGCGCTCGTTCGGCCTCAACTACGAGATCACGCTTCTTTCCGCCGCCGGTTCCATCGTGGACAAACTGATCATGCTTGCCGACGAGTACCGCGACAAATCTTTCCTGCTCACCCAGGAGGAATGGAATGACCGGCCCCTTCGTCAGCGCTACCTGGACTCTGTTTTCCGCTTGACCTCGGCGCTGCAATAGGGGGTTAAGTAAAGAAAAGTGTGTCCGCATG
>NZ_KV787422.1:0-47706 GCF_001807105.1 Corynebacterium sp. HMSC14H10
AGCGGACACACTTTTTGTCACTTAACCCTGAGCGGACATATTTTCGTCTATTAACCCTAGAGAGCAGGAAAAACTCGTTCACCGAAAAATCCCCCAGGGTATTACCCAAGGGGAAACTGTGGCATTGCGTGCACACGAAAAACTAGCCGCGCGATCCTAGCCAATCTGCCGCTTCAAACGGCGGCGCTCACGCTCAGAGAGGCCACCCCAAATACCGAAGCGCTCATCATGCTCGAGAGCAAACTCCAGGCATTCATCTCGCACACCACAAGCACGACAAATACGCTTTGCTTCGCGAGTGGATCCACCCTTCTCAGGGAAGAAAGCTTCTGGATCGGTCTGGGCACACAGAGCTTGCTCCTGCCAGTCCTGATCGACGGCTTCAAACAACCCCGAAAGGTCATCTGCCCACTCTGTCAACGGCCGAGGCTGGTTTTCAGAGGAGCTATCGTTCACAGCGATGTCACCCGCATTCGTCTCACTATCCACAGCAGAGCCGCCATCAAACATGCTGGACTTTTCCATGCCGAGGGCCTCCTGATGGTTGTTGCTGCGGGTCTTTAAATTGGGCTTAGTGTGTGAAACACACATTTGTGATTACACACGTGTAACCCACCATCGGTCAAGCCGAATAGAGAATTTGCCCCAATACTTTTCATTGCCCCTGAAGCCCCTCCCCCCGCGTTGGGGATTAAGTTCAGGTTGAAGGATGGCGCCTGAACCCTAAACCTGTCACCTGAACTCAACCACATTCGCCACATGCCTCTCACCAGCAACTTTGGCGACACTTCGGCAATTCTAATCAGATATTGCCGACAAAAGTCTGACACGCCGAAGGCTGCAGACTAGACATCCGTCGAAAAACGTACTCCGTGATCGGGGATCTGGACGCCCGGCCACACACGGATACCGTTGATCAATTCACAGCGCGCACCAACGACGGCACCCTCGCCGATAATGGCATCACTGATGACCGTCCGCGGGCCAATATCGGCGCCATCGGCAATCACAGAGCGCTCAATCACAGCACCGGCACCGATGCGTGCGCCGTCGAAGATCACCGATTGATCAATCCGAGCTCCCGCACCAATCTCCGCCCCACGTCCGACGACAGAGCCACCGTAGAGAAGAGCGCCGCCACCGACCGACGCTGATTCGTCGACAAGCGCTTCGCCGTGCTTACCCTCTAGTAGCGGTGACGGCGCGATACCGCGGACCAAATCGGAGGAGCCGCGGACGAAGTCGCCCGGAGTCCCCATGTCACGCCAGTAGGCGTAATCAACGTGACCGTAGACGTTCATACCGCGGTCGAGCAGCGCTGGGAAGATTTCACGCTCAACGCTAATAGGACGACCAGCCGGAATCGATTCGATAATCTCGCGGCGGAACACGTAGATACCGGCATTAATCTGATCGGTTGGCGGATCCTGGGTCTTCTCCAGGAACTCCAGGACGCGCCCATCCTCATCGGTCGGAACACAGCCGAACGCGCGTGGATCCGGCACACGGACGAGGTGCATCGTAACGTCCGCATCCTTCTCCGCGTGGGTGCCCAACACCGCGCGCAAGTCGGTACCGCCGAGGACATCGCCATTGAAAATCATTGCGGTGTCATAGCGCAGCTTGTCTAGGACGTTTCGGATACCGCCACCGGTTCCCAGCGGCTCAGCCTCAAAGACGTATTCAATTTCGAGACCCAAATCCGAACCGTCGCCGAAGTGTTCTTCAAATACTTCAGCTCGGTAGGAGGTGCCCAATACCACGTGCTTCATACCTGCTGCACGAATGCGGCCAAGCAGATGCTCCAGGAATGGATGCCCTGCCGTGGGCAGCATCGGCTTCGGCGTATTCACGGTAAGGGGACGCAAACGCGTACCTTGCCCGCCGACCAGAATGACAGCGTCAGTCTGTTCAGCCAACGTGGCTCCCGCCTGCTGTGCAGCATCCGCTCCCGGCTGGAAGGCGGAGCCATGCCCAGCACTCGGACGAACTTCGGTAGTCATGAAATCGGTAACTTTCTTCGATGGATCATTCCAACAGTTAATTAATTCCTACGCTTTTTGACCGCGATTATGACTTTGCCACGCAGGAACAGCCCCAAACGCAATGCCAGTCGCACAGGTGCCAGCGCCGGCCCCGGCAGGCGATCTGACATAAAACGGTATGCCGACTCGTGATGGGCCTTTACGGTAATTTCCGGGTGCTTACTGGCAGAATGTCCCTGCGCGTGACGTATCTCTGCACGGGGACAGAAAACATTGCTCCAACCGGCCTTGCCCAGTCGGTCACCCAAATCCACGTCCTCCATGTACATGAAGTAGCGGGTATCAAAGCCATCAATCTGGTCGAACGCATCCCACCGCAGCAGCAGGCATGCGCCCGACAACCATCCCGCCGATCGCTCACGATCCATATCCGTGTCATCCCGGTAGTGACGTGAGAAAGGGTTAGTAGGCCAGATATCGGCAAGCAGCGCGTGTCCGATACCGCTGACAAGTTTAGGAACCGCGCGTGCCGACGGGTACACGCTGCCATCCGCCTCGCGAATCAGCGGACCAATCGCTCCAGCTTTGGGGTTGCGCTGCGCGCATTCCAACAGAACATCGATTGCGCCAGGGGCAAACACCACGTCAGGGTTGACCAGCATGACGTAATCAGGATTGATTTCACCAGCACGGCGAGCCCGCCCCAGCTCCGCAATGCCACGGTTGGCGGCCGCGCCATAGCCAATGTTGCCGCCGGTACGCAGAAGCTGAACATCCGCTCCGGTCTCCTTGGCCCGAGCTTCTTCCTTCTCCACGGAACCATCCGTCGAGCCGTTGTCGGCCATAATCAGACGCGTGGAGGCACTGGCGGCGGGGCCCAGCGAATCCACCAGCTTGCTCAGGTGCTCACCGGGCGAAAAGGTCACGGTGACCACACCGAGCGGAAGCTGCGAGGGTTGCGGGGAATTCGAGGTTGCATTCACAAACCTAGACCCTAGGTCAGGACAGCACGCAAAGTGTCCTGCCACTCCGGAAGCGCATGTAGACCTACCTCACTCCATGCCGAACCATCCAACACGGACCAGGCCGGCCGCGGGGCCGGACGTGGGAACTCACTGCTGGTACAAGCCGCCACACGCTGCGGATCGTGACCGGTGAGCCGAAACACTTCGCGAGCCACTTCGAACCATGTCGCCTCACCGCTGCCCGTGACATGGAAGGTGCCGGTCGGTGCGCTGCTCGGTTCGGACAACACACGTTCGGACAACTCCCAGACAGCTCCGGCGAGATCACCGACAAATGTGGGGTTTCCGTGCTGATCGTCAACGACCTTAATAATTGCCGGATTGCCTTTGTCGTCAGTCGCCGTCTCTGCCAGACGCATCATCGTGGAAACGAAGTCCTTGGCCTCCGGCTGTGTGGGCCCCGACCAGACCCACGCCGTGCGCAAAATAGCGAAACGCGCACCCGAATCACGCACATGATTCTCCCCCACTAACTTGGTACGTCCATACATAGTCTGAGGCGCGGTGAAATCATCAACTCGCAGCGCTCGGCGCTGCCCCGTCATCTCATCGATTGCTACATCACCGAAGACATAGTCGGTGGAGATGTGAATGAGATACGCGCCTTCTTTTTTCGCCCGAGCCGCCAAGTACTTCGGTCCAAGTGCATTGATAAGGTGCGCCGAACCGGGATCGGATTCTGCGCCATCGACATCGGTCGCCGCTGCCGCGTTAATGATGATGTCGACGTCGTCAAGCAGAGGCGTTGCCTCCACAGCAGCCGAATCAGTGATATCCAACTGTGCCCGAGTGAGAGCGCGCACCTCAACACCGGCGGCAAAAGAATCACACTGAAGCGCAGTACCCAGCTGTCCCGCCGCACCAGTTATGGCGACAATGGGACGCCGCGAGTTGCTGTGGGTTGGTCCATGAGTGGCGAAATGCGAGACTGAAATTTCAGACATATTCTTCTTTATCACTATCGTAGATACGATTGACACTGTGTTGAGGTGTAACCGGATACGGATTGACACTGTGTTGAGGTGCAACCGCACACGGTTGGACGGTTAAGGTTTATGTAGTTTCCGCAGCCGCTTACTGCCCTCCACGATGTGTGGAATGCCCACGCAGACATGCAGCACAAATTATATTTTCGAAAAACGGTTTAAGAGGAGCCCCGGTTTGAGCAGCCACACGCCACGCGCGCGTCACGCACGCGATATTCAAGCGCCACCGTCCTCTGCAGAGAGTACAGCCCAAGCTTGGCCGCCGATGCTGCGCAATGCGCTTGTGCTGCTCTCAGCCATTATCCTGGTTATTTCCGCAGTTGGCTGGTGGACACTTGGTAGGACCACCGACAACTTGGGTTCGGGTGGCGACTTCGGTCTAGGCAGTGAGAAGGACGGTGCAACCGATATTCTGCTCGTCGGCTCCGACTCCCGCACCGATGCCCAGGGCAACCCGCTGACTCCGGAAGAAGTTGAGCTTCTGCGTGCCGGCGACGAAGAAGCCACGAATACAGACACGATTATTGTGATTCGTGTTCCTGCCGATGGTTCTTCAGCGACGGCAATTTCCATTCCGCGCGATACCTATGTCCACACCAATCGTCTAGGCAACACAAAGATTAATGGTGTCTACGGCAACACAAAGCAAATGGTAGAAGAGGAACTCGCAGGAAGCGGGGCCTCGCCGGAAGACATTGAGCGTCGCTCGACCGAGGCCGGACGTAGAGCTCTGATTGAAACCATTAGCGACCTCAGCGGTATCACCGTTGACCACTACGCAGAAGTTGGTCTGCTCGGCTTTGTCCTGCTCACCGATGCCATTGGTGGTGTCGATGTATGTCTGAATGAGGCTGTCTACGACGAGTTCTCGGGTGCAGATTTCCCAGCGGGCTCACAGACGTTGAAGGGCGCCGACGCGCTCTCATTCGTCCGCCAGCGCCACGGCCTGCCCCGCGGTGACCTCGACCGAATTACTCGCCAGCAGGTCTTCATGGCCTCGTTCACCAATAAGCTGCTCGGCGCTGGCACACTGTCTAATCCCGCGAAGCTGTCTGAACTGGGCAATGCTGTCCAGCGCTCGGTGGTGCTCGACGACAACTGGGATGTCACCGGATTTGCCACCCAGATGCAGGGCCTCAGTGGTGGCAACGTGAAGTTTGAAACTATCCCGGTGACCTCGATTGACGGTGTCGGTGACTATGGCGAGTCCGTGGTCACAATCGATAAGGGCCAGGTTCACCAGTACTTCGAGACCCTGCTGGGCACCAAGGAAGAAAAAGCTCCGGCGAAGGAAGAAGACGAAAAGAAGGCTGACCCCAACGCGGCTGAAACTACAGTCAGCGTTTACAACGCCACAGGCATCGAAGGTTTGGCCAGCGGCGTCTCAGGCTTCTTAACGGAAAAGGGCTACACCCAGGGAGAGGTCGGCAACGCTGAGTTCGCCGGCGTTGCCTCCAGCCAGATCAATGCGGCTGACCCAGAGGATCCGGCAGCGCAGGCCATCTCTGAGGCACTCGGTGGCGTACCGATTGTCCACGATCCATACCTCGATCCGCACCACATCTCAGTGACAATTGCCGGTGACTACGAAGGCCCGGGATTGACATCAGAGGGAATGGCCGCTGATTCGGGCGACGGTGCCGAACCCGCGCCTGAAGTCGAAGATGGTTCCAATGGCGATGTCATCGGCCAGGAAGGCGGGGCAATTCCGCAGGAAGATCGCCCCGCTATCGACGCCGCCGGCGTGACCTGCGTGAACTAGGTCCGTCCCTTCGGGGAGACCTCAGCGACATGTTCGATGAGGTTATATTCCTCAATTGCGGCCAAGGACTCCTTGGCCTCCTGTTCGTCCAGCACGTTCATGATGAATCCGTTCTGGACGAACACCCAATCACCTGCCACCAGCTCAGGCACGTACATTGCCGAGCATTGCCGCTTCTGCCCCGCCATATCCACCGTCGCCATCGGCAATGGACCATCGGCGATTGCCAGAACCTGAGCAGGAATTCCAAGACACATCGAGTTACTTCGTCCTCTCCACTACAGTCGGGGCGTCCGCCGAACCACGGCTATCCGTTGTCATATTGTCCGCAGGTGCACCGGCATGTTCCTGCATCGTGAATGTCATCACTCCCGCAGGTGCCGAGCTACACGGTAGGCACGGATCAGCGGCCCAGATGGACTTCTCGACCCCCGCAGTCTCCCCGCCACCGCGCAGCTGCTCGGTGAGCATACGCGTCAGCCAGGGTTCATTCTGCGCAGTTGGCGTCATAATCTGACAATCCGTGATGATGCCGTCAGCTCCTGCCGTATAACGATGCACTAACAGCCCGCGCGGCCCGTCGATCATCCCGACACCGCTGCGAGGTCCTGCAAAGTCAGCATTCTCAATCGCCGCCGCGGCATTCGGATCGCACACATGGTCGCCGAGCAGTTCCCCGTCGGCAAGCACCTGTCTCGCCCAGGCCACGGTGTCGGCGAGAAGCTGGCGTTGGGCGTCGCGTGGGCTGATTCCACGCTTATCGACGACAACCTGCCTGGAGACCGGCCCCACCCGGTAAAAATCTGCCCGCTGACCTTCACAGCCATCCTTGCCCAGCTCCTTCGAGGCATCAAACACCGGCCTGGGAGCGGCATCGCCCGGACGGGACTCCCGAACACGTGTAGGCCAATCAGCAGCCGGGAAAATCTGCGCCGCGGTATCGGTGTCGTGCCGCGCGACTGCCAGATAATTTCCCAGCGGAGCCAGCTCACCGTCAGCATCGACAACTGCGACGTCGAGACCATCAAAAGTATCCGTCCAAGCATCAGAAGCATAGGGGGCGGCAAGAAGCTCCACTTCCTTGATTACCGCCGTCTCAGCCAGCGCCTCTAGGGCACTTTCTGCCTCAGAAACAAGCGTCTTATCCACTGCCGCGCGCACACCGCCGGGGACGGCGACATCCGGGAAGTGCGACGGTGCCCCCGCTGCACGCATCAGAGCTTTTCCGGCACGCTTCATTGCCCGCGCCCCCTCGCGGTCGACGGCCACAAACTTGGTCGCTAGATTATCCAAGGTCGACCCGGCCGCCAGCAGCTCTCGAATCAACTGTGCGGTTCGGGGAATGTCGGAAATCCTGTAGAGGTCCTCCACCGCCCGTACACCTGCAAGATGATGCACAACCGGGCACAGGCCACACAGCCGCTTGGTGATATCTGGCACATCTAATGCCTGCTTGCCCACGAGCATCCCGTCGATACGCGGCAGCCCTGAAAGGTCGAAGGACACCTGTGTGATGGCGCCGTTGTCATCGCGATAGACATCCAGTCGTGCCTCGAATGGGTCAACAAGCTCATCGAGCTGGATGTGCTGGGTAACCGGAACGGATTTGGATGACATGGTCCGCCTGCGCCTCCTTCGCGCTGAGTGCTTCGCCATAATGGTATCTGTGCATGAGCTTGGATTGTTGACCAGCGTGGTGGAAAAGATCGCCGAGGTCTGCCCGGGACGTACCGTGACAAAGGTGTCAATGCGTGTGGGCGACCGCTCCGGAGTCGTCTACGATTCCCTCATCGCCGCGTGGCCTGTGGCCAGTGCCGCGACGCAGTGTGAGGGCGCCGAGTTAGACGCCGAGCTCATTGTCTCGACGGTCTACTGCCCCACCTGCGAGGCCGAGCATGAAATTGATAAATTCTATGCTCTAACCTGCCCTGTCTGTGGCACACCTACTGCGGATTTGCGGCACGGCCGCGAGTTTGAAATCTCCAGTATTGAGGTCAGCGCTGAGGGCGAGGGTTAGACGTCACTGTCGCGCTCGTCGGCAAGCCAGCTGTCGATGAGCTCGCGCGCAACCTCAGTCGCCTCCTCAATGCCGCCAAGTGCCGTGTTGCTGAGCCCCACCACCATGTCGGCAGACTCGTAGACCACTCCCACCACACCGACGCGCTCAGGCTCCTGCCCCAGCAGTCGCGCCGCGGTGAGCAAATCCAGCAAGCCGACCTGATGCGCGGACAGCTTTGCCGCCAATAGTCTAGGGATCTGGTCACCGACGAGCTTGACGACGGTACCGGGATCCCCCGGACCAGCGAGAGCGTCGAGCAACAATAGGTTCTTGGCCTCCTGCACGATGGGCAGCAACTCCATACCGCAGGTGCCACCATCGATGTAGGCAACCGCACCCGTCCATTCGTCCCCTCGCCCGGCGAGGTTCGCAGGATCATCGAGGTTGGAGGGCGACCAGACCAGATGCGCAGAATCCCCGGCCTGCGTTGTCTGCCCCATGCCTGCAGATTCCAGTTCTGGGGCAAGGCGCCTCAGCAGCTCGAGACCAATGCCGTCGTCGCCCATGACGGGGTTGCCGATGCCAAGAACCGTCACCAACGGAGTGCCAGCATCAGCACCGGTGACTGCGTCGGACACCTTATCGTTACCCAATGATCTCCTATCCAATGCGTGGAGAGTCAACCGGTTGCGTGCCGCGCGGTAGCCAGACAGAGCCACCAATCATCGAGGACAGACCACCGTGGTTGTGTACCGCATCAGAGCGGATAACCAGGTAGACGTGAATGATGGCGAAGAGCCAAATCAGGTACATGATGATTGTGTGAATCAGGCGGAAGTAGCCGATGCCAATCCAGTGCGTGGGCATAGCCAACAGCTGGAAGAACCAGTTGGACTGGTCCATCATCGCGTATAGCGACAAACCTGTGAGCATCTGGATGAAACACATCGCGTAAATGCCGGTGTACGCCAGCTGCTGCAGCGGATTGTGTGCGAAGTAGAACGGCCCTTCCTTGCGCAGGAAGAGGTAGTACTGCATCGTGTGCCAGAGGCCTTTAACATCCTGCTTGTTATAAATCGGCCATAGCGCACGCCATCGTGTTTGTCGGTCGTGGGTAACAAACAGCAGAATGACACGCCATAGCCCCACCGCGATCCATAGGAATCCGGCTAAGAAGTGCGCGAAACGGACATATCCCATCGCGAATCCCGCGGCCGAGCCGTCATAGGTGCGCTCAGTCAAATAGGGCTGCATGATGTACCAGCCAGTAAAGGTCATCACCAACATCAGCGCCAGGTTCAACCAATGTTGAACGCGCAGCGCCCATCCCCACAGGTGAACCTCGACCCACGAACCGGAGCCCTTCTTGTTCTCCGCAATGGCCTCGTCGAGTTTCCGCAGCCCCATTGCCACGAATCCTTCGAAGATGAACTCTCCGATGATATTTCCGTCTTTGTCAATGGGCGCAAGCGCGACGCCCATGCTGCGGTGCCCGCGACCATGATGCATGTTCGCGTTACGACGAAGTAGAACGCCTTCCTCACGGGACATCGTGGATGCCTCAACGACCGCATTCAATTCACCGCGCATGATGGCGACATCGACCGTTTGATCCGCAATGTTGAGGCCGTGCACCTTGGCAATGGAGTAACGGCGGTCAGGCGTCGCCGGGTCGTAGGAATCCGGGGTCAGTTTCATCAGTGGCGTGCCGTCGAGGTGGAAAAGATCGTCACGACGACGACGCAAGCTGACCTTTAGCGCAAGGTCGACAGGATCGCGGGAGTCGTCCGGGACAATTGCTGCGGCCTGAATGACCTCGGATGGCGACAACCAGTGGCTGGTGTGTGCGTCAATAACCGCAATAACCAGGGGGTTGCCCTTGGAATCTTTTAGTCGCAGTTCCGGATTTTCACTCACTGGGGGTGTCATGCCGTCGTCACCTTAAACATTTCCTGACCAGCCGGATCCAAAATGTGGACTGCGCAGGCCATACATGGATCGAAGGAATGAATCGTGCGAAGTGGTTCAAGCGGCTGCTCGGGATCAACCAGCGGATGCGTGCCATCGCCAGCCAGCGCGTGCTCGTATGGGCCAAGCTGCCCCTTCGGGTCACGGCCACCGGCCAGCCACGTGGTCGGAACCACGGCTTGGTAGTTGGTCACCTTGCCATTTTCAATTTTGACCCAGTGGCTGAGCATGCCACGAGCGACCTCGAGGAAACCCACGCCCTGGCACTTTTCCGGCCACGTGGTCGGCTCCCAACGGCTGTTGTCGAAGACATCGATGTCGCCGTTCTTCAGAGCCTCAACGAACTCCGGGAAAATGTGATCTGCCAAGTAATTGGCGGTGGTCACAGACTCCACAGCACGTGCGTAGGTGCGTCCCGCAGTGGAGTTCATCTGCTCAATGCGCAGGTCGAGCTTATCCATGACCTCGTCGACCAGGCGCATTGTCTCCGGCTCCTTCTGCAGGTACGCCAACAGCACACGAGCAACCGGGCCAACTTGAACAGCGCGACCGTCGTAACGCGGCGCCTTCGACCAGGTGTACTTTTCATTGTCCGACAGCCACTCATACGGCGGCTTCGGGCCGGTGTAGTTCACAGTTGTCTCGCCGTCGTACGGCTTCAGGCCGACATCATCGCCGGCTTCCTGCGTATACCAGGCGGAGTTGATGAATTCCTCGATCTTTTCCGGCTGGAATGGGTGGAGCTTGGTGTAGTCACCGTCGAGAATGACACCGGGCTTGATGTTTGGATGCACGGTCTGGACACGGGACTTAGCCGGGTCGCCGGAGTAAGTGGCGCCGGCCATGCCTACCGCCAGGAAGCTGTCGGAGGAGCGACCGATGTCGAAGTAGTCCTTGTAAACGCTCATGATGGCGACTGCATCTGGGTAGAAGCAGTCATTGACGAACTCCACGATCTCGTCGATCCAGGACTTGATCTGATCAATGCCGACTTGGTTGACCGTCTCAGAGCGTTCCGGGTCGATGGAGCACGCCATGCCTCCGACCAGGAAGTTCGGGTGTGGATTCTTACCGCCGAAGACGGTGTTAATGCGGATGATAGAGCGCTGGAAAGCCAAGGCGTCGAGGTAGTGCGACACTGCCATCAGGTTGGCCTCAGGTGGCAAGCGGTAGTCCTCATGTCCCCAGTAGCCGCCGGTGAAGATGGACAGCTGGCCGGAGTCCACAATGCCCTGCACGGTCTCCTTGACCCGGGCGAAGGTTTCTTCGTTATTGCCCTTCCACGTCGAACCGATCGACTGCGCGAACTCAACGGTCTTCTTCGGATCGGCCTCGAGAGCCTTCGTGACATCAATCCAGTCCAGACCGTGAAGATGGTAGAAGTGCACGACGTGGTCGTGAATCTCCTGCGAGCCAATCACCAGGTCGCGAATACGACGTGCCTGCGGGGGCGGTGTCGAGCCAATGGCATCTTCGACAGCGGCAATGGACGCCACCGAGTGAGTACCCGTGCACACACCACAGATACGACCAACGAATGCCCAGACATCGCGAGGATCGCGGTTTTTCACAATGGTTTCGATACCGCGGAACTGAGTAGTCTCACTCCACGCGGTTTTGATCTGGTCTCCCTCGCGTTCCAGCTCAATGCGAAGGTGTCCCTCGATTCGGGTAATCGGGTCGATTACAACTTTTTCCGTAGCCATGTCCTATGCCCCCTTAGTTGTCCTTCGAATCGGATGCTGTCTCGCTCTGCGTGCCTGGTGCGTTTGAAGGAAGGTCGACCATCGGTGGCTTCCGGCCTTCCACACCACCAAACGCAGCCAACACCTTTTCTTCGCCGTTGGAGCGCCTTATCTTCAGTTCCTTCACCAGTGTGAGTCCGCCATGGACCGCGGCACCTGCGGCAGTGGCAGCCAGCAGTCCAACGCCGACCGTGTTCACGCTGGACTCCACTCCAATACCCGGGATTCCCGGCAGCTTGTCGTAGAACGGAGTGAACTGGTCGAAGAAGTCCTTCTCAGTACAGCCAATACATGGGTGACCAGCACCAATTGGCCAACCGGACTTAAGGTTCCACTGCACGATTGGGCATGGGCTAAACGTGGATGGCCCCTTACAGCCGACCTCGTAAAGGCACCAGCCGTTTCGTGCGCCTTCGTCGTCGAAGGTTTTCACGAACTGACCGGCATCGTAATGCGCGCGACGCGGGCAGGAGTCGTGAATACGCTGGTCATAGGCAAACTTTGGCCGCCCCTCAGCGTCGACCTCCGGTGTCTTGCCATAAGTGAGTACGTACGTCAGGGTGGCCGTAATCACCTCACCAATCGGCGGACAACCAGAGACGTTAATCACCGGCTTGTCCTTGATAATCTCATCGACACCCTTGGCACCGGTCGGATTCGGCTTAGCAGCCTGGACAGAACCCCAGACTGCGCAGGCACCAACGGCCAGGATTGCCGTGGCCTTCTCAGCAGCCTCGAGCAGCACCTGTTCTGCCGACTTACCGCCAATGGTGCAGTACGCACCGTTCTCGCCGGTCGGAATCGAGCCATTGACCACCAGAATGTGATCCTCGGCATTCATGTCGTCCAAAGCCTTTTCAGCCGCATGCCCGGACGGTGCCATGAGCAGCTCGTTGTAGTCCATCGAAACCAGGTTCAGCACCACATCTTCAGCAGTGGTGCCTCCGGAACGCAATACGGATTCCATACATCCGGTACATTCCTGCAACTGCAGCCAAGCCACCTTCGGCTTCTTTACAGCCGAGAGCTTATCTGCGATTTCCTCCGCCGAGGGAGTCAGTGACTGCGCCGCAGCCTCACCGACATTCGGAGTTCCGGCGGCAAAAATTGCCGCCATAGTGCCACAAAACTTCATGAAACTGCGCCGTGAGACACCAGCTCTAGCGAGGTTTTCGCCGAGGGTCCCTTCCTGCCAATTCGCGCCACTAATCATTTTTTCGCTGCGCCTTCTGCTTAGTTATTAGGAATATTGGTTTCGAGGTTTTACAACTACCAAGGCCCATTGCCTATACATGGCCAAGTATAGCGACCTAAGAACAACCTGAATAATGGCGCTGCGCTGCGGTTATAACAAAATAATATGCAAGATAAATGTTGCGTAAATATAGCTCCAGGTACAGGTAATGAACGTGAAAAACCGCCGCAGATTACAGCGGGATATCACCTATCCCCCACTAAGGTGGAGCGAAGCGAGGGGGTAGCGGGGCCGTCGTCAAGCATGCCGTGACGCCCCCATTGCTTCACGACGGCCCCCGGCGCGCGCTTAATCAACCAGCGCAGGGTTGACCCAACGGAGCCATTCGTCGATGCCCTCCCCGGTCTTAGCGGAGACCTCAATCACCTTCACGCCTGGATTGACCTTTTCCAGGTTGGCGCGGAAGAGCTCCATGTCGAAGTCAAGGTACGGGGCAAGGTCCATCTTGTTGATAACCACTACCTGCACAGAGCGGAACATCACCGGGTACTTGACCGGCTTATCCTCCCCCTCGGTGATGGAGTAGACCATTGCCTTGCGAGTCTCGCCGACCTCAAACTCAGCCGGACAGACAAGGTTTCCCACATTTTCAATCATGACCAGGTCAAGCGTGGCCAAATCCAGCCCCTCGAGCGCGCGGGAGACCATCGGGGCGTCCAAGTGGCATTCACCACCGAATCCGTTGCCCGTGTTCAGCAGCGAAATCTGTGCCCCGTAACCCTCCAAGCGGTCGGCATCGAGAGCCGTCTCAATATCGCCCTCGATAATGCCGACGCGCAGCTTTCCCTGCGCAGCCGCCAGTGTCTTCTCCAACAGCGCAGTCTTGCCTGAGCCCGGGGAGCTCATCAGGTTGATGGCTTCCACGCCATGTTCAGCAAGCAGCTCGCGATTATGCTCCGCGCGATGGTCGTTTTCGCTGAAGATGTCCTCGAGGATGGTCACGCGTTCCACGCCGGTTTCATAACCCGAGTGGTCGCCGTGGCTAGTGTCATCGGGATCGGCGAGATGAACGTGGTCATGGCCGTGATGGTGGTCATGGTCATGGTCGTGGTCATGATGATGGTGGTGATGGTGGTGTGCGTCATCGCCGTCATGCCGGTGGAAACGTCCCATGATAAAACCGTCTTTCCTACTTGTGCGTGTCGACGTCGATGTCGACGATTGTGAACTCTTCCCCCGAGATTACGCGTCCTGGCTTTCCGCACGTGGGGCACAGCAGGCCGTCGAGTGGCCCCACCTGTTCGCGATGCCCGTGCGCGCATTCGACAACCGCAGGTACCCAGTCAATATCCAATTTCGCGTCCCCCAAACCGGTATCGCGACTGACGAAATCCCACGCGTATGAAAGGGTTTCTGGCACAACCTGCCGTAGAGCGCCTATCCGCAGGTGCACAGTGCGTACAGTTCGACCTTCGGCTGCTCTCGTGACAACCTTCGCTAACTGCATGCTCAACGCTACTTCGTGCACAATCTCCAAACTAGCAGTGCGAACGGACCCGAGCCGCTTACGTAAAGTTGAATGCATGGAAAAGGCAGGCGCGACCGGGGCGGGGATGGGTACGAGCATTCAACGCATTCGCTGGCGTATCGAAGGTATCGTCCAGGGGGTCGGATTCCGCCCTTTTGTCGCCACCATCGCCCGACGCGCGGGTCTCGTCGGCTTCTGTGGCAACGATGAGCAGGGCGTATTCATCGAGGTAGAAGGCACGTCGGACGCCCTCGCTGCCTTCCGCAGCCAGCTTTTCACCGAACTGCCGGCGCTTGCCCGCATCATCAATCACTCCGCCGAGCACATCGCGACACTGGGCCATGAGCGCGAGTTCACCATCGTGCCCTCTCGCCACAGCTACTCCGGCCGCGCACTGCTTCCGCCCGACACTGCACTGTGCCCGGACTGCCGCCGTGAGTTTTTCGACCCTACCAACCCGCGCTACCTCTACCCTTTCATCTCCTGCACCAACTGCGGACCGCGCCTGTCCATCATCACTGAACTGCCCTACGACCGCCCGCGCACCACTATGGCGGCCTTTCCGATGTGCACCCCGTGCGAGCGCGAGTACACCGACCCCACCGACCGCCGCTATCACGCTCAGCCAATCAGCTGCTTCGACTGTGGCCCGCGTCTGAGCTGGCACGATGCAGGCGGCACCACCACCGCCACCTCCCGCGAGGAGGTTCTCGCGCTCTTTCGTCGCGCACACGCACTGCTTGACGACGGCGCCCTGCTCGCCGTCAAAGGTATTGGTGGTTTTCACCTGGTCTGCGATGCCACCAATGACGCTGCCTGCGAGAAACTACGGATGCGCAAGCGTCGACCTGACAAACCGTTGGCGGTAATGGCTCCCACCGTTGACACCGCTGCCCAACTGGTTGAGTTAACTGAACAGGAGAAGCGTTTCCTCGACTCCCCTGAGGCACCGATTGTGATCGCACCGAAGCAGCGGTCAGGGCCGCTTTCCAATCTCATCGCACCGGGCCTCGACAGCTTCGGCATTATGCTTCCGTACTCAGGCATTCACCTGTTGCTTTGCGATCGCCCGCTCGTGGTCACCAGCGGCAACCTCAGTGGCGAGCCCGTGTGTACCGACAATGCCGACGCGCTGAAGAAGCTCGATCACATCGCCGACGCTTTCATCCTCCACGACCGCGAAATCCACGTACCCGTTGAAGATTCGGTTTTCATCGGCACCGCCCCATCGCGCCGGTCCCGCGGCTTCGCTCCCGTCCCCGTTTCAATCACGCCCACCGATTCTCGTAGCCACACTGGCCCTGACCCTGGCACTGACACTGGCCCTGGCATCAGCGCCCGGAGCACGTCCCAACCCACCATTTTCGCGACCGGCGGAGAGCTGAAGAACACTTTCGCTATCGCGCATGGGGACCTCGCTCACGTCTCCGCGCACATTGGCGACATGGGTTCGTGGGCCAGCCAGAAGGCCTACCAGAGAGCAGTTGACCAGCTCCTTTCCATGCGCGATGCGACCCCGGACCTTGTCGTCTGCGATCTTCATCCGGGCTACGCCACGACCGCCTTCGCCGAACGCTTCGCCGCCGAGCACGACATCGACCTTTTCTCGGTTCAACACCACTTCGCGCACGCACTCTCCCTACTCGCCGAACACCGCCTCCTCTCCCCCAATGCGGGTCGCGCCGTCGTCGCCACCCTCGACGGCACCGGCTATGGCACCGATGGGTCCATCTGGGGCGGCGAGGTTCTCACGCTCAGTCGCAGTTCCGCAAACTGGGAACGCACCTGGCACTGCCCCACTTTCCCGTTGGTCGGTGGAGATCGCGCCGTCACGCACCCGTGGCGGCTCGCCCTCGGTCTCACTCACGCATGGGAGCTTCACGACGACCACCTTGTGCGCAACCTCTCCAACGAGCGCGAAGTAGCCCTGGTTAAAAGCCAGTTGGCGACGGGAGTTGGCACAGTGCAAACTTCATCTCTCGGCCGCATATTCGATGCCGCCGCAGCTCTGCTGCTTCCTCGCTGGCGCGGTGGCGGGGCCATCAGCTACGAGGCGCAAGCGGCCATGGAGTTGGAGGCAGCGGCGACTCGCTACGTGAGGTCACATGCGGAAGCGCTTGGAGCGGTCAGTTCAGAGACCAAGCCAGTGCCCTTCCAGGACGTCATTCGGGAGGCGGTAGCATCGCCTGACGTTGAGCAGGCCGCATTTGTGTTTCACGGTGGGGTCGCGGGTGTCGTCGCCAAGCGATTGGTGCAGGCTGCGGAGGAAGCCGGCACCGATGTTGTCGGCATCAGCGGGGGTTGCGCGAATAATGCGCTGTTGATGGAGCTGCTGCGGCGTGAGGTGGCAGAGCAGGGATTCACTTTGCTGCAGCACCAGATCGTGCCACCGGGCGATGGCGGCTTGAGTCTTGGCCAGGCAGTGGCCGGGCGCCTGCTGGCGGCAACCGGCACGTGCGTCTAGCAGATGCGCGGCAGCGGGTCGCCGACCAACATGTCCACCATGCGGGTGCCGCCGAATCCGGTGACCAGCACCACGGAAGCGGCGGGCTCGTCCTCGATGGAGCCGATATCACGAGCCTCGGAAGCTCCGGCTGCGTGGAGCGCACTGAGCGCTGCCTCGGCTTGCTCGGCGGGGACAACGGCGACGAAGGTGCCTTCATTGGCGACGTAGAGCGGATCGATGCCGAGCATGTCGCAGGCACCACGGGTCATTTCACGGACCGCAATGGATTCGTCGTCAAGTACGACACCAAGTCCGGTGCCGCGGGCGAGCTCGTTGGCAACGGTCCCGAGGCCGCCGCGGGTGGCATCGCGCATCCAGCGAGTACCGGGGGCAGCTTCAAGTAGCGCTTCGACCAGACCGTTAACTGCGCGGGTATCGGACTCGATAGGCGCGGCCAGCGCCAAGTCGCCGCGGGCGAGCATGACGGCCATGCCGTGATCGGCGATTGGACCGGAGACGAGGATGCGGTCTCTGGCCTCGATGTTTTCGTAGACAGATCCTTCCGTAGCGGCACCGGCGTAGGCGCCGCGGACCACGCCCACCCCGGCCGTGGTGATGTAGACCTGGTCACCTGCGCCCTTCGGCACAACCTTGGTGTCGCCGGCGACGATGCTCACCCCTGCGGCATCGGCAGCGACGCGCATACTCGCCACAATGCGGCGCAGAGTCGCAATCTCCAGCCCCTCTTCCAGAATGAACGATGCGGTCAGCGCCAGGGGCCTGGCTCCAGCTACTGCTAGATCGTTAATCGTGCCGTTGACGGCCAAATCCCCGATGTTGCCGCCCGGGAACTCGATGGGATTGACCACATAGGAGTCGGTGGACATTGCCAACCGCGCCCCACCATGTGCAGAAGCTGCCGCAGCCTCGACGACGGCTTCGGCAGCGAACAGCCCGGAGTCGCCACCCTGCCCTAAAATTTCATTGCCATAGGCGTCGAAAAAGACCTGTTCAACCAGAGCTGCGGAGGCCTTTCCACCGGAGCCGTGTTGCAAGGTGACGTAGTCGTCGAGAAGCCGGAACGGACGTGCCCGAACGCGACCAATATTGGTGTTTACCTTGGCTTCGTTGGTGTTCAGACGATTCTTCGGCTGCATGCTCACTATCCCTAACTTCACAGCTGGTGGCGGACAAAACTGCTTGCGTCACTCGTCCTTCGAAAACGAGGCTCGCTGCCTCTGATGGTAGTCTCGATAAGTATTGCAAACGAGGAGAAGCGTATGTGTCTTGGTGTCCCTGCCGTCATCACAGAAGTCCACGATGCTGCCCGTGCAACAGTGGAAATTGGTGGCGTCGCACGCATGATTTCCACCGATTTACTTGTTGACGAGAACCTCACCGCCGGTGACTGGGTTCTCGTACATGTCGGTTTCGCCATGAGCAAGATCGACGAGGAAGAAGCCAGACTTTCGCTCCAGCAAATCAAACAGCTAGGCGGCGACACTTACGAGGATGAGCTGGAATCCTTCTCATCGTCACAGATCAACTGAGGGGCTGGACGGCACCATGAAATACGTTGACGAATTCCGCGACCCCGCCGCTGCGAAGAAGCTGCTCGCACGCATTGAACGCGAGGCCACCAAGCTGGAAAAGCCCATCGCGCTGATGGAAGTCTGTGGCGGGCACACGCACACCATTTACCGTTACGGCTTGGAAAACCTCCTTCCCGAGAACATCGAGCTGATCCACGGGCCCGGCTGCCCCGTCTGCGTCATCCCCATGGGCCGCGTCGACGATGCCATTTGGCTGGCACAGCAAGAAGACGTCATTTTCACGACCTTCGGCGACATGATGCGTGTTCCGGGGTCCGAAACGTCGCTGATGCAGGCACGTGCGCGCGGCGCCAATGTGCGCTTTGTCTACTCGCCTCTCGACGCGCTGAAGATTGCCACCGATAACCCCGATAAGCAGGTCGTTTTCTTCGCCGTCGGGTTTGAGACAACCGCCCCGTCGACTGCCGTGACCATTGAGGCCGCGCGCCGTCAGGGAGTGGAAAACTTCTCCGTATTTTCCAACCACGTACTCATCGAGCCGCCACTGCGCGCCATCGTCAACGGCGGCGAAACCAAGGTCGATGGTTTCATCGGCCCAGGTCACGTGGCTACAACCACCGGCACGGACGCCTTTGAGTTCCTGCCGCGCGAGTTTAATCTGCCAGTGGCGGTCACCGGTTTTGAGCCATTGGATGTGCTCCAGGCCGTCGTCATGCTGCTGGATCAATTCGTCAGCGGCGACGTTGCTGCCGGTAAGTCGCGGGTGGACAACCAGTACGCGCGCGTCGTTCGCTCCTCCGGCAACACCACCGCGCAGAAACTTATGGACCGCGTCTTTTCCCTCCGCGACACCTTCGAGTGGCGTGGCCTCGGCTGGATTGAAAACTCCGGCCTCGGCATCTCTGAGGAATACGCGGTATTCGACGCCGAGCGCCGTTTCCAGGTGCCGGGGCGCCGTATCCCAGATCCCGTGACCTGCGAATGCGGCTCTGTGCTCACCGGCCACATCAAGCCCTGGCAGTGCGCGGTCTTCGGCACCGCCTGCACCCCGGCGACCCCCATCGGCACCTGCATGGTCTCCCCCGAAGGCGCGTGTGCGGCGTACTACAACTTCGGCCGCATCGATCGGAAGGTCACCGAGAACCTGGCGAAATCCCGCCGCTAGTTACTCCGTCATTCCCGCACGCGCGAGCGCTGCCACCGCCTGCTTTACGACGGGCGCGTCAATCATCTCGCCATCGAGCTGGAAGGCGCCAGTGTGCGTACCTGCGTGATCGACAATCTTCCGGGCGCGGGCGAGCGTTGCTTCCGACGACTTGTATGCCTTGCGCACCGGCGGCACCATCGCCGGATGGATGCAGGCCGTAGCCAGGAAACCACAGCCCACGGCATCGAGAGCCTCTAGGTACTGGCCGCGCTCATCGCGAAAGTCAGTATGAACGGCATCAATGGCGGCAATACCCGCCGCAGCTGCATGCACCTGAACGAGTGCACGAGCCAATCGCTGCGGATCGCGGTAGTGGCGACGAGGGTTTTCATCCACACTCTGGCGCGAGGACACGCCACCGAGTTCGGCGGTCAGGTCTTCGGCGCCCCAGAACAGACCCACAACGTCCGGGTGCGTGGCAATCTGCTGGATATTAATCATGGCCTGTGGGGTTTCAATCATCGCGATGATCTTCAGCCCCTCGAGCTCTGCGGAGATGGAGTCTCGAATCTTGGGCACCATGACGATGTCGTAATCACATGCACGGGCAAAGGCGACATCCTCTGCGAAGGTCGGAGTCCCGGGACCGGTAATCCGAAGAATAGTCGTCTCCGGGTCGAGCGGATTGTTGATGATGTTCGCACGTGCCTGCTCGTGATTGTCAACGGCAGCGCCGTCTTCCAGGTCAATGATGACCATGTCCGATCGTTCAGCAGCTTTCTGGAAACGTTCCGGACGGTCAGCCGGGGCGAAGAGTAGCGCCGGGCCAGAGGGAAGCCAAGGGAAGGTCTGTTCACCATCGAGGGAGCTAAAGCCTGTCATAGCTCCTAACCTAATTGAAAACTCGAATCACCTTCGCGCAGGGGCTCCCCCAAGAGACAACAAAACCCGCGTTGTGGCATCCATAGAGTGGAAACCACAACGCGGGCTTGCTGAGTTTTTCAGCCTTTTGCGATTAGTCGCGGTACAGCAGCAGCGCATCGCCCTGACCGCCGCCACCGCACAAGGACACACCAGCTCGCCCCGAACCGCGACGGGTCAGCTCCATCGCAGCGGTCAGAGTCAGGCGGGCACCAGAGCAGCCAATCGGATGGCCGAGGGCAATCGCGCCACCGTGGATGTTGGTCTTCTCCAGCGGGTAGTCCAGCTCACGCAGGGACTTGACGGCCACCGCACCAAATGCCTCGTTGATCTCGATGAAGTCGAGCTCCTGCGCATCCCACTCAGCGCGACGCAGGGCCTCCTTCAAAGAGTCCGCAGGCTGAGCGTGCAGGGAGTTATCCGGACCTGCGGTCTGGCCAGCCTTGCCCACAACTGCGAGGTAGTCCAGGCCGTGCTTTTCTGCGTAGGCACGCGATGCCAGCACAACTGCTGCGGCACCGTCGGAAATCGGCGAGGAGTTACCGGCAGTGATGGTGCCGTTTTCCTTCAGGAAGACCGGGCGCAGCTTAGCCAGGGTCTCCACCGTGGTCTCCGGGCGAATGCCTTGGTCGGTGTCGACAACTACCGGGTCACCCTTGCGCTGCGGAATCTCGATTGGAGCGATTTCCTGCGCGAAAATACCGTCTTCCTGCGCCTTAGCCGCACGCTGGTGAGAAGCGGCCGCAACCTCGTCCTGCTGCTCGCGGCTAATGCCGAGGTCGCTGTTCGGACCGTCGGTAAGCGTACCCATGGACACACCATCGAAGGAGTCGACCAGACCGTCGCGCTCCAAGGTGTCCTCCAGCTTCAGCGCACCGAAGGACTTGCCCTGACGAACACCGCGTGCAACGTGCGGAGCGTGCGTCATGGACTCCTGACCACCTGCAACAACGACGTCTGCATCACCGAGACGAATCAGGCGAGCGGCGTGAATGACAGCGTTTAGACCCGAGAGACAGACCTTGTTAACGATCTCAGCAGTCGTATTCCATGGCAGACCTGCCTTAATGGCGACCTGTCGAGCCGGGTTCTGGCCAGCACCTGCGAGAATCACCTGGCCCATTACGACGTGCTGAACCTCTTCCGGGGCAACGCCGGAACGCTGGACAGCGTGCTTGACAGCATGTGCGCCGAGTTCGACGGAAGTAAGCGGTGCCAGCTGACCGAGCAGCTTGCCCTGCGGGGTGCGGGCACCAGCGAGGATAACGACATCATTCGGGCTGGGAGCTGGAAGGTTACTCATGGATGGATTCTCCTAAGTCAAAACTGATGAGTGTGGACTGACCATGATTGCTGCGTATTTAATTCTCGAGGTCAACCACGTATGCGGCTTCGGTGTTGGCCTCGATATCTGCCAGCGTCACCCCAGGTGCCAGCCTGCGTAGCACCAGGTGATCATCAGCGACATCGAAGCTTCCCAGGTTGCTAATAATCCTTTTCACTACTTTTGCACCTGTGAGGGGCAGTTCGCAGGCTTTTACCAATTTTGGTTTGCCATCTTTGGAAACATGATCGGTCAAAACCACCACTCGAGGGGTACCGGCGACCAAGTCCATCGCGCCGCCCATGCCCTTGACCATCTTTCCCGGAATCATCCAATTGGCCAGGTCACCGCACTGGCTCACCTCCATCGCACCCAACACAGCCATTTTCACGGCACCGCCGCGAATCATGCCGAAACTGGTGGCGGAGTCGAAGATTGCCGCGCCCGGCACCAATGTCACGGTCTGCTTCCCCGCATTGATGAGGTCAGCATCCTCTTCGCCTTCATATGGGAAGGCACCCATTCCCAGAATTCCGTTTTCACTCTGCAGCAGAACGCGCACGCCTTCGGGAATATGGTTTGCCACCAGTGTCGGAATGCCGATGCCCAGATTCACATAGTCGCCATCGCGCAGCTCTTCAGCGGCCTGCTGTGCCATCTCGTCACGGCTCCAGCCCTTGTCCATAATTGTCTTCGCAGGTGCCATTTAAATCTCCTCCCCTGCTGCCGCGTCACCGGCATCGTGGCTGGAATCGGTATTGCGTGGCCGAGTTGTGCGCTTTTCAATGAGCTTCTCGCGTCCGTCACCGCGAACGATGTGCTGGATATGCACACCCGGAGTCATCACCAGATCTGGGTCGATCTCGCCGCGGCCAAGCAAGTGCTCCACCTCTGCAACGGTCACGTTGCCGGATGCTGCGCACAGCGGGTTGAAGTTCTGCGCGGTCCGGCGATATACAAGGTTGCCGTCAATATCGCCGTGGTAGGCGTGCACCAGGCCGATGTCGGCAACGATGCCACGCTCCTGCACGTAGGTCTGTCCGTCGAAGTCGGCGTGGGGCTTGCCCTCTGCAACGAGCGTGCCGACGCCGGTTGCGGTGTAGAATGCGGGAATACCTGCGCCACCTGCGCGAAGCCGCTCTGCCAGCGTTCCCTGAGGGGTGAACTCCACCTCGATTTCTCCTTCGAGGTACTGGCGAGCAAACTCCTTGTTCTCGCCGACGTAGGAGGCCACTACCTTTGCCACCTGCTTGTTCTCCAGCAGAATGCCGAGCCCAGTGCCGTCAATGCCCATGTTGTTGGACACGATGGTGAGGTCTTTTGCCCCGGAGTCGCGCACGCCCTCGATGAGGGGATATGGCACACCGCAAAGGCCGAAACCGCCGACTGCCAGGGTCATTCCATCAGTGACGAGGCCTGCGACAAGCTCGCGACCGGTCTGATCAGTTGTTTTTGACATTGTTCTACACCCAGCCCAGGATTCGCGGAGCCATCTCACGCATCTCAACCTTGCGAACCTTGCCCGACGCGGTCATCGGGAACTCCTCGACGACGTGGACGTAGCGCGGAATCTTGTGACGCGACAGCTTGCCGTGGGCAAACGCCGCCACATCCTCGGCGGTGAGGTCTTCCACATCGTCGTGCAGAATTACCCATGCCATGATTTCTTCGCCATACTTGTCATCCGGCACGCCGATGACCTGTGCATCGACAACAGCCGGGTGTGTGAACAGGAACTCTTCAATCTCGCGCGGGTAGATGTTCTCACCACCGCGGATGAGCATGTCCTTGATACGTCCGGTGATGGACAGGTAGCCCTCGTCGTCAAGCACGCCCAGGTCGCCGGTGTGCATCCAGCCGTCGGCGTCGATGGCCTCGGCGGTCTTTTCCGGGTGCTCCCAGTACTCCTTCATCACGGAGTATCCACGGACGACGACCTCGCCCTGTTCGCCTCGTGGTAGGGTCTCGCCGGTTTCTTCACAGATGATGCGGGCTTCCAGGTGCGGCATGATCTGCCCGACGGTGTTGACGCGCTTTTCCAGCGGGGAATCCGCGCGGGTCTGGAAGGACACCGGCGAAGTCTCGGTCATGCCGTAACAGATGGCAATCTCACGCATATTGAGCTTGTCCATCACATCACGCATGGTCTTCGACGGGCACGAGGTACCTGCCATCACACCTATGCGCAGCAGCGACAGGTCGTAAGGGGAGCCGTATTCCTCCTGGTCGTGGGCTTCTTCAAGCTCATTGATGAACATCGTCGGCACGCCGTAGAGGCTGGTGGCCTTAGCCGAGTGCACAGCCTTGAGCGTTTCACGCGCCTTAAACGACGGAGCCGGAATGACAATAGCGGCACCGTGGGTGAAGGCGGCGAAGGTGCCAATCACCATGCCGAAGGTGTGGAAGAACGGCACCGGCACACAGATGCGGTCGGCCTCGGTGTAGCCCAACAGCTCACCGATGAAGTAACCATTGTTCAGCAGGTTGCGGTGCGTCAGCGTAGCGCCCTTGGGAAAGCCTGTCGTGCCCGAGGTGAACTGGATGTTGATCGGATCGTCCGGCTTCAGCTGGGAGGTGTACTCGCTCAGGTCGTCGATTTCGCTGTGCATGTGCTCGTACCACTCGGAGGAGCCAAAGCAGATGACCTTGTCCAGGCGCACACCGCGCTGCTTGGAGGCCTCGATCAGCATGGTTCGGTAATCGGAGTCCTTGTAGCGGCGGGCGGCAAACACCATACGCACACCTGCCTTTTCCAACACGTAGTTCAGCTCGTGCTGGCGGTAAGCCGGGTTGATGTTAACCAACACCAGGCCGATGTGGTGGCAGGCGTACTGCACCACGGTCCACTCCCAGCGGTTGGTGGACCAAATGCCGATACGGTCTCCTGGACGGTAGCCCTCGCGGATGAAAGCGCTGGCCAGACGCAGAACTCGGTTGTAGAAACGCTCAAAGGTAAAGGAGACATCCGCGTAGACGTCAACGACGGCGTCGCGGGACGGGAATTTCTCCACAATCGCACGCAGGTTCTCACCGAGAGTTTCATCGCGAAGTGGAGCGGCTCCTTGCTCGACACCGGCGCCGAACACGTGGCTCATCTTGTTGCCATCAGCATCGACAACATCCTTGCCGTATGGTGCCGGCACAGTGGTGAAGCCCTCCGGCAGCTTCGAAGGATCAGCAGTGCGCTGTTCTGCGTGGTTCTTCAATGTCGCGGTCATGGGGAGATCTCCTTGGTTTAAGTGACTCCGCATAGTGCGGAGTGTGAGAGGGAATTGTGTTCTTTAGGGGGGATAAATCAGTGGTAGTTACCGGCTGTGGGACTAACCGGTTACAGCGGCTCGCCGAGCAATGGCTTCTGCTTGACGGAAGAGCGGCGCATCCACCATCTGGCCGTCTAAACTGAAGGCACCGGTGTTCTTTTCCGCTTCCGCCAAGAGCCGACGCGCCCAGTCAATCTCCTCGTCGCTAGGGCGATAAGCCTGGCGGATTGTCGGGACCTGACCTGGGTGAATACAGACGGTGGCAGCGAATCCCAACGCAGCGGCATCGGCTGCCTCCGCAGCTAGCCCATCCGCGTCGGAGATATTGACGTAGATGGAATCCAGACTGGCCTTACCGTGCGCCGCTGCCGCCAGGTGAACGTGGCTGCGGGTATGTACCGCCACACTGCGGTAGCTGCCCGCATAGATACGGCCCGGCGCGAGTGCAGCCTCTGCTTCGCTAAAGCGTGATGACGTTCCCGCCAAGCCCGCCACCAGGTCCTCTGCGCCCCAGAACAGCGCAACGACGCCATCGGCCTGCGCCAGCTCTTCGGCGCGCATGACCCCAAGCGGAGTTTCGATAAGGGCAATGACCTGGGTCTTCTCCCCCAGTGCCGCTACCAACTCATCCACTTGCTGCGCCGAGGAAGCCTTGGGCAGCATCACCTGGCGGAAAGCGGTGCCACGCAGCATGTCAATATCCGCTGCGTAGTCCTCAACCTCCGGTGGATTGACACGCACAATGGTGCGGGCCGGATCGAGGTCACAGGAGACGATAGCCTCGCGGGCAGCCTCACGGTTTTCTGCGCGACAGCCGTCCTCCAGATCCAGAATCACCATGTCGGCGCGGTCAGCAGCTTTGCCGAATCGCTCTGGCCGATCGGCCGGCGCAAACAGAATTGCAGGGCCCAGCGGCTGCCAGGAGTTATGCGTAGACATGAGCCACTCACTTCCCCGCTGAAGCTGCGTTCTCGGAGCCGTCGTCAAGCGAAGTCGGTGCGCATTGGACGAGCGTGGAACGGACTGCGCGGCAGACGACGGTGCCGTCCTGGTTGCGTCCGATGTGCTCGAGCTCGACGATGCCCTGGTTGGGGCGGGACTTGGACAGGCGCTTGTTACGGCAGACGGTCTCTGCGTACAGGGTGTCGCCGTGGAACATCGGTGCGGGAAACGCCACTTCGGTGAAGCCGAGGTTGGCGACGATGGTGCCGAGCGTCAGCTGCCCGACAGACAGCCCGACAACCGTCGACAGCGTCCACATCGAATTGACCAGGCGCTCGCCTCCGAATCCCGGCTGCTGGCTCGACCAGTGCGCATCCAGATGCAGTGGCTGGGTGTTCATGGTCAGCGTCGTGAAGAGGACGTCATCGGTTTCAGTGACGGTTCGCCCCGGACGGTGCAGGTAACGCGCGCCAACCTCGTACTCTTCGAACCACAGTCCGCGCTGGACGACGTCGTGGGTGACTTCGGTTGCGTTGTTGTCAGCCATTTTTACAGCCCCAATCCGCGCGCGATCAGCATGAGCTGCACTTCTGTGGTGCCCTCGCCGATCTCCAGGATCTTGGAGTCGCGGTAGTGGCGTGCCACGCGGTACTCGTTCATGAACCCGTAGCCGCCGAAAATCTGCGTCGCGTCGCGCGCGTTGTCCATCGCAGCCTCCGAGGCAATCATCTTGGCGATGTACGCTTCACGACGGAACTCTGCGCCCGCGGCCATCTTTGCGGCTGCGTCGTACCACGCCATACGTGCGGCATGCGCACGCGCTTCCATTCGTGCGATCTTGAAGGAAACGGCCTGGTACTCACCAATCGCACGGCCCATGGAGTGGCGCTCCTTGGCGTGGCGGACCGACTCATCAACACAACCCTGCGCAGCACCGGTGGCAAGCGCTGCGATTGCGACACGCCCCTCGGCCAAGATGGACAGGAAGTTAGCGAAGCCGCGACCACGGGTGCCCAGCAGGTTCTCCTGCGGGACGCGAACATCGGTGAAGGTCAGTGGGTGGGTGTCGGAGGCATTCCAACCGACCTTGTCGTAAGCCGGTTCCGCGACAAAGCCCTCCGTGCCACTCGGCACGATGATGGTAGAAATCTCCTTCTTGCCATCTTCCTTCTGGCCGGTGACTGCGGTGACAGTAACCAGCGAAGTAATATCCGTGCCGGAGTTGGTGATGAACTGCTTGGCGCCGTTGATGACGAAATCATCGCCGTCTTCACGGGCTGTGGTGCGGGTGGCGCCGGCGTCGGAACCTGCATCCGGCTCGGTGAGACCAAAGCCAGCGAGCTTCTTACCAGCAGTCAGCTCGGGCAGGTAGGTCTCCTTCTGCCTGTCATTGCCGAAGTGGAAGATTGGCATGGCGCCCAAACCAACGCCGGCTTCCAGGGTGATAGCGACCGACTGATCGACTTTAGCCAGCTCCTCCAGGGCGATACCGAAGGACAGGTAGTCACCGCCCATGCCACCGACTTCCTCGGGGAATGGCAGACCGAACAGGCCCATTTCGCCCATCTGCGAGACAACCTCGTACGGGAAAGTGTGGTTGCGGTCGTGCTCGGCGGAAACCGGGTCGACAACTTCGTTGGCAAATTCGCGAACTACTTTCTGCAGTTCCACGTATTCGTCGTCGAGGATGGCGGTTGCAATCTTGGTGCTTTCGGACATGATGAGTGCTCCTTAAAAGATTTTGTAGGTGTGGGACTTGATTGGCGTTAGACCTGGTTGGTGCGTTTCGTGTGGGTTTTTATTCCTCGGCTTCGGCCACAGTGATGACCGCCAGTTGCTGGTCACCGGTGACCTGATCGCCCGGCGCGACGGTGAAGCTGACCTCACCCGCAATTTCAGCGGTGAGAGTGTGCTCCATCTTCATGGCCTCCATGACCAACAGAGCATCACCAACTTCGACGCGGGTTCCCTCCTCCACCGCCAACGCGATAATCGCGCCGGGCATCGGAGCTTGGATGACTCCCGAGCCTCCGGCATCGGCTTCGGCTCCGGTGGTGACTACCTCGGTGCGAGGCAGCACCCACGTGCCGTGAGCGCCGGCGACGACGTATTCTTCATGGTTCGCAGCCCCCGCATTGTCGATGGTCTCGACCAGGAAGTGCTGTGCGACACCGTCGCGGACGATGCGCAGATGTTCCCCATCCCGATAGACCGAAACCTTGTAGTTTCGCGGTTCTGGAACGTCGATCTCTTCGTTCTCCGCCTCAGCGGACAGGCCCGCGACCACATCACCGACGATGACGTCGGCGCTCGACGGCGTGCCCACAATCGAGATCAGACGCGAGTCCTCCCCCGTTCCGAAGCGGATGCGCTGCGCGGCAGGGGTACTGGCGCGCCAGCCGTCCGGGGTCAGCCACGGCGAGTCGGTGGCCTCTTCAAAGCGAGAAGTCAGCCAGTCCATCGCAGCGGCGAGGTAGACATCGTCCGGTGTTTCGGAGGTGGCGAAGCCTTCCGCCACACGGTCGAGCAGACCGGTATCAAGATCGCCGACGCGAACCTCGGGGACGTTCAGCAGGTAGCGACAAAAGTCGATATTGACACCGACACCTGCGACAACGGTGTCTCCGAGCGCCCGGTCCAGCCGCTCGCGCGCCTGCTCACGGTTTTCCCCATGGGAGATGATCTTCATCAACATCGGGTCATAGAGGGATGAGACCTCGGAACCGTCGACAATGCCGGAATCCACCCGGATTCCCGCCCCACTCGGCTCGACGACACGTGTGACCGTGCCACCGGTGGGCAGGAATCCCGCCGCTGGGTCTTCGGCATACACGCGAGCTTCAATCGAGTGACCGGTGAGAGTTACATCTTCCTGAGCAACCGGCAGTGGTCGTCCCGAGGCAATGTCAACCTGCAGTGCCACCAGATCCAGGCCGGTGACCTGCTCAGTTACTGGATGCTCGACCTGGAGGCGCGTGTTCATCTCCATGAAGAAGAACGACGACGGGTCCTTCGCCGGCACAATAAACTCCACCGTGCCCGCGCCGACATAGCCGACCGAGCGGGCCGCGTCGCAGGCCGCTTCACCGATTGCGCTGCGCGTTTCCTCATCCAGCAGGGGGCTCGGCGCTTCCTCGATGACCTTCTGATGGCGTCGTTGCAGCGAGCACTCACGCTCGCCCAGGTGGATCACATTGCCGTGTTTGTCTGCGAGGATCTGTACCTCGATATGCCGCGGGGTGTCGACGAAGTGCTCGATGAACAGGGAGTCATCGCCGAAGGCACCCGCCGCTTCACGACGAGCCGTTGCGAGCGCTGCCGGCAGGTCAGCAGCGTTTTCCACGCGGTGCATACCCTTACCGCCACCGCCTGCCGATGGCTTAATCAGAACTGGGAAGCCAATCGATGGGGCTGCCTCAATGAGGTCCTCGTCGCTAAGCCCTGGGCGAGACAGACCCGGCACGGTGGGAACATCGCGGGCTTCGACGGCAGCGCGGGCGGAGATTTTGTCACCCATGGTGTTGATGGCGCTGGCCGGTGGGCCGATGAATTCAATACCTGCTTCCTCACAGGCGGTCGCGAAGTCAGCGTTTTCAGAGAGAAAGCCGTAACCGGGGTGGATTCCGTCCGCGTCGCAGCGGCGAGCGGCATCGATAATCTTGTCGATGACCAGGTAGGACTCGCGTGCCGGAGATGGGCCAATGTGGATGGCCATATCCGCCATGCGTACGTGAGGGGCGTCGGCATCGGCATCCGAGTAGACCGCGACGGAGCGAATTCCGTTGTCACGAAGGGTTCGGATAATGCGGCAGGCAATCTCCCCACGGTTTGCGACCAATACGGTACTCAGGCTGCCGCCAGCTGCGTGGGGCTGCGTGTTGTGCGCTGTCATGTGCCCTGTGTTTCCTTTCAGAAAATGCGGTGTCGAGAGTTTTTAGCTGGTTACTACATGCGGAAGACGCCGAAGCCCCGTTCATCCAGGGGTGCACCACTTGCCACGTCGAGGGCCATGCCAAGAATTCGGCGGGTATCTGCGGGGTCGATGACACCGTCATCCCACAGGCGAGCCGATGAGTAATAGCAGTGCGACTGACGCTCAAACTGCTCGCGAATCGGAGTTTCAAACTCCTCCTGCTCTTCCTGCGACCAGCTCTCACCTGAGCGTTCAATCTGGTTGCGACGAACCGTCGAAAGCGTCATCGCCGCCTGTGGACCGCCCATGACGGAAATGCGAGCATTCGGCCACATCCAAAGGAAGCGCGGCGAATATGCGCGACCGCACATGGAGTAGTTGCCGGCGCCGAAGGCGCCACCGATGACTACAGTGAACTTGGGCACGCGGGTGGTAGCCACGGCGTTGACCATCTTGGCGCCGTGCTTTGCAATACCGCCGGCCTCGTATTCGCGACCAACCATGAAGCCCGTGGTGTTCTGCAGGAATACCAGTGGGATGCCGCGCTGGTCACACAACTCGATGAAGTGCGCGCCCTTCTGCGCAGATTCCGCGAAGAGAATGCCGTTGTTGGCGATAATGCCGACGCGGTGACCGTGGATGCGGGCGAAAGCAGTGACCAGGGTCGTACCAAATTCGGCCTTGAACTCCTGGTACTGACCGCCATCCACGATGATTTCGATGACCTCGTGGACGTCGTAAGGAACTTTGGCATCGACGGGGACGACATCGTAAAGATCGGTCTGGTTGCGAGTCGGCGCGACGGTGGGTTCTGTGTCCCACGGAACTTCTGGGTCCTTGGGGAGCGTTGCGACGATATCGCGGACACGACGCAGTGCGTCGGCATCGTTAACCGCAAGGTGGTCAGTAACTCCGGAGGTCTTGGAGTGCAGTTCGCCACCACCGAGTTCCTCTGGTGTGACATCTTCACCAGTTGCAGCCTTAACAAGTGGCGGACCTGCCAGGAAGATAGTGCCCTGGTTTTTCACAATGACCGCTTCATCGCTCATTGCCGGAACGTAGGCGCCACCGGCGGTACAGGACCCCATCACGGCGGCAATCTGCGGAATGCCGCGAGCGGAGAGATTGGCCTGGTTGTAGAAAATTCGACCGAAATGATCGCGATCAGGGAAAACTTCATCCTGGTTGAGAAGCATGGCCCCGCCGGAGTCGACCAAGTAAATGCACGGCAGGTGGTTAAGGCCGGCAATCTCCTGTGCGCGCAGGTGCTTCTTGACAGTCAACGGGTAGTACGTACCGCCGGAAACGGTTGCGTCATTGGCGACAACCAGGCAGCGACGACCTTCGATGATGCCAATGCCGGCGATGACGCCAGCAGCCGGAACCTTGCCGCCATACATTTCGTGAGCCGCTAGAGGTGCGACCTCAAGGAAAGGGCTGCCGGGGTCAAGCAGTTGGTTGATGCGCTGACGTGGCAGCAGCTTACCTCGGGAAATATGGCGAGCACGGGCACGTTCGGAACCACCGCGTGCTGTTGTGTTGAGCAGCTCTTTGAGCTCTGCAACGAGTTCTTCGTGGCGCTGTCGGTTGGTCAATGCTGAGGCGTGAGTCATGGGCGAAATACTTTCCGTTAATGACTATTAACTTTCTTGACGGAAAGATTAATGTGACCCCAGTCACCTCACAACAAATTTTGTTTCCTAGACCACACTTCCACCCCCGAGAGCCTTTTAGACGGCTTGAAGTACACACACCTCCCCGAGGTCACGACACGTTTCCAACAGAGATGTAAGTTTCTCCTAGAAATCTGTTTCGGGGGTAAATTCACTCGGATAAGACCGATCGCGCCACACAATAAAACCGCCTGACCCCCACACTGCTGAGCGCAGTGAGACCAGACGGCAGAAGAATGAATGCAGATTATTGGTTGCTAATACCCAGCGCAGCGAGAGCCATCTCAAAGGCATTTTCCCTAGTCGCCTCGGGGCCCGCCCATTTGAGCACGTGCCTGGAAGAGTTAATCAACCCAGCGGTGAGCTGGACTTTAAGCTGCGCCTCATCGGAGGTGAGTTCGGGCTGCAGTTCACGCAGAGCATCCACCCATAAGACCATGTAAAGACGCTGCAAGGAACGCACCTTTGCGCTCTGCTCTGGCGCCAGATTTCCCCCTTCGCGCTCTTGGACGCGAATACGATCGGGCTCCGTGACGGCAAAATGCACGTGATGCGAAAGGAGTCCCCGAAGCGTCTCCTCTGGACCCCAATCATTGCTCTTTGCTCGATCGAGAACTGCTCGCGCACCATCGACAAGCCGGATAGAAATATCGATGAGGATCTGCGCCAACAACTCTTCCTTGCCGCTGAAGTAGCGGTAAAGAGCTGGGCCAGAAATGCCGACAGCGGAGCCAACATCCTCCAACCGAGTCTGATGAAACCCCCGGTCGGCCAGGATCGCAGCAGCAGCGGAGAGAATCTCTGCTTCTCGACGCCGTCGCGCTTCGGTTCTACGTGACATAAGCCCTTATGTTAAACGCATTGGAGCCATTTCGTCTGCATAATTCTCACCAGCGCCAGCCCTCAGCGAGTGTTCACATAGACCACGGCTCGACAACAGACACGCATCCTCGGCTCCATCTCCGCTCACTTCCGATTAGAGAAAAACCGCCGAGGTGACAGTTAGCACCTCGGCGGTTAGCCCTTAACCCAATAAGGAATTAGTGGAAGAAGTGGCGAGTACCAGTCATGTACATGGTGACGCCAGCTTCCTTGGCAGCAGCGATGACCTCTTCATCACGGATGGAGCCACCTGGCTGGACAACTGCCTTCACACCGGCATCAATCAGGACCTGCAGGCCGTCAGCGAACGGGAAGAAGGCATCGGACGCAGCGTAGGCCCCCTGGGTACGGTTTTCTCCGTCGGCAAGCGTATTTGCGCGCTCAACGGCGAGCTTTGCGGAGTCCACACGGTTGACCTGGCCCATGCCGACGCCGACGGTGGCGTTGTTCTTGGACAGCAGGATGGCGTTGGACTTCACAGCGCGGACGGAGCGCCATGCGAATTCGAGCTCAGCCAGCTCTTCGGCATTCAATGCCTCGCCGGTGGCCAGCTCCCAGTTCTCCGGCTTATCGCCCTCTGCCTGGTAAGTATCCGGCTCCTGGGTGAGCAGGCCGCCCGAGATGAACTTGTTCTCTGCGGTCGGTGCTTCGTACTCGGCGACAAGAATGCGCAGGTTCTTCTTGGCCTTCAGTACCTCAACGGCACCGTCTTCGTAGGACGGAGCGACGATAACCTCGGTGAAGATGTCCTTGACCTGCTCGGCCATCTCAACGGAGACCTCGCGGTTGACGGCGATGACACCACCGAATGCGGACATCGGGTCACATGCGTGAGCTGCGCGGTGAGCTGCGGCGATGGACTCATCCGAAACTGCGATACCGCACGGGTTAGCGTGCTTGATGATTGCCACACACGGACGCTCATGATCCCAGGCGGCACGCCATGCGGCGTCGGCATCCTGGTAGTTGTTGTACGACATCTCCTTGCCGTTCAGCTGCTTGGCGTTTGCCAGCCCCTTGGTACCAATGCGGGTCAGAGTTGCCGACTGATGAGAGTTCTCACCGTAGCGCAGCGGGGTCGGAGTGGATCCCTCAGCGCCACCGAGCTGCTCAACAAACCAGTTGGACACAGCTGCGTCGTAATCGGCGGTGTGCAGGAATGCGTCACGAGCGAACTCACGGCGCTGCTCCAGGGTGAAGCCACCTTCCTTCACGGCGGTAGCGACATCGCCGTAACGAGCCGGGTCGACCACGATGGCAACCGACGGGTGATTCTTCGCCGCAGCGCGAACCATCGACGGGCCTCCGATGTCGATCTGCTCCACGCACTCGTCGTAGGAAGCGCCCGAGCAAACGGTCTCACGGAACGGGTACAGGTTAACGACAACGAGCTGGAAAGCCTCCACACCGAGCTCCTTCAGCTGAGCCAGGTGGTCTTCCTTGCGGGTATCAGCCAGAATGCCGGCGTGAACACGCGGGTGCAGGGTCTTCACACGACCCTCGAGGCACTCCGGGAAACCAGTGAGATCATCAACCGGGGTCACCGGCACGCCAGCTGCAGCAATCTTGCCAGCCGTGGAACCGGTGGAAACGATTTCCACGCCAGCCTCGTGCAGGTCACGAGCCAGCTCCTCGAGCCCAGTCTTGTCGTAGACGCTAATCAGAGCGCGCTTGATTGGTTTACGCTGCGTGTTGTCGTTGGTCATTTCAGATAAGCCTTTCGTCCGTCACGCTCAATTCCGTGATCGGCAATCGAGTGCAATACATCAACCAGGAGTCGGCGTTCGACAACCTTGATTCGTTCGTGCAGGGTCTCCACCGTGTCGTCGTCCTCGACGGCCACTGGCTGCTGCGCCAGAATCGGCCCGGTGTCCACTCCATTATCAACGATATGCACGGTCGTGCCGGTGACCTTCACCCCATAGTCAAGTGCATCCGGTACCGCACGCGCCCCTGGGAAGGACGGCAGCAGCGCTGGGTGCGTATTAATGATGCGATTGCTGTAGGCCTCTACAAATGTTGGCCCCAGAATACGCATGAAACCCGCCGAGACAACGATATCCGGCGAAAAACTGTTCACGGCCTCTAAAACACGAATATCCCAACCTTCTCGGTCCTTCTTTGCCTCAGCATCGAAAGGCACCTGAAAAGTTGGGATATTGAGGTTTTGAGCCCTCTCCAGCGCCGGACAATCCTTGTCCGAACCAACCGCGACAATCTGAACCTTTTCAGCGTCGAGCAGTTCCAGCATCGACTGCAAAAGGGAGCCCAGGCCAGAGGCCAGGACTACGATGCGGAGCTGCTTGCTGGAGGAATTATTGTGCGAAATTTCTGCGACGGGCTGTGCTTCAGTCACGGCGTTTAGCTTACCCAGCCCGACAGAGACCCCAAATTCCACTCCCCCTAAGTTGGCTTAGCTCTTTTGGCTTGACGACGGTTCCCCGTCGCCGCCCTCCTCCGAGTCTTCGGTGTCCTCATCGGATTCGTCCTCGTCGGTCGCATCTACTTCGCTCGGTTCTTCTCCGCCTGCGGCGCTTTCCGAATCCTCTTCAGAGTCGTCTGATTCCTCAGCGCCTTCTGAAGTGTCTTCAGACTCAGCACCGGACTCTGATTCCTCCTCTGTGTCGGACTCGGCTTCGTCTTCGGAGGTCGCTTCATCTTCGGAGGTCGCTACGACTTCCCCGTCGACAATCTCCTCCGCCTCCTCTGACTCCTCCGAGCTGTCCCCGTCATTGTCGGACTTATCGGCGTCGCCGGCATCCTCAGCCTCAGCGTGACCGTCCCCATCTTCTGCAGGCTTCGGCGGGAACTTCTCAGCGACCACTTCCGAGACACCCTTGTCCCTACCAAGTGACGGCACACCGGTCATCGCAACCACCACGATGGCCCCCGGAACAACCAGCCACATCGAGCCGAGCAGGCCAGTCAGCCACCAGGAGGCACCGGCCCACCCAAAGATGCCAACCTCACCGCCGAGCAGCCAAGCCAGCCCCATTAGGAACATGATCGACCACACGGCAGCGAGAACGACGACCAGGTAGGGCTGCTTCGGTGCAGATTTCTTCAGGAATGCCACGACACGCCAAGCTGCAACGGCTGGCGGTAGCACAATCAGCACTCCGAAAGCCCAGTGCGCCAGCGACTGAGGCATGGCAGCCAGAATCGGCAGGGGTGGTAGCTGAGCCGGGTGCACTGCGAACAGCCCAGCCTCCGCAGGCCCAAAGGTCGATTTTCCGCCTACCAGCACACCGACAGCACCGAAGGCCACATTTGGCAGGTACAGCAGCGAGAGACCGCTGACCGCAACACTTTCACCAGCCGTATCCGTGATTGCAAATGTCTCGGCCAGCAATCCTCGATGCCAAATCAGCGAAACGAGGGTCACCACAACACCGACCAGCCACAGCCATGCCACGTAGCTGCCCGCCAGTCGCGCCGACGCGAGCAACCACTCCGGCAGCTTCCGGCGCAGCAGTAGTGCGCGCAGCAACCGCTGCCCCATTCCCAGCACCAAGGCCACGAGATTTACGAGCAGCGCGGCTGCAATCGCAAGGCCGAAACTGGGGGTTTGAATGCGGGGAAACACCTTCGACGCGTCGTAAAGCATGAGCCACGCGATGATGGTGAGCACAATGGGCGTACCCAGATACGCGCCGACCAGCGCGCGCACGTCCTTGATGCTGATGCGGTCAGCAACTTCGCGGCGTACACGCCAGGCGATGAACAACACCATCAGCACCGCAGGCAGTGCTGGTGTGAGCCCCAGCGTTGTGCCGTTAAAGCGGAACGGTGCGAGGTTAAAGATCATCCACATCGATGCGATACTCGCTGGAAGCGGAGACATTCCAGCGCCGCTCACGATGACGCCAATCAGAGCTACCGAGATGATGAACAGCAATACGACGCCGTAAGAACCGGCAACAGACAGCCCAAACCGGCGCGCACGAGGCGAGTTAATGAGGCGACGGAAACCCGAGAACCGCCCCATGCGTGACGACGTCCCGGAGGCCCCCGCCTTCATCTTCGTAGCGGTACCTCGATTTGAGCCAGCCCCTTCGCTGCGCGCGCCCCCTGTTTGACCCGCTTGCGTATTCTGCCATGCGCGGGTGGTGCGTTCGCTGTGCTCGCTGCGGACGCCGCGGGAGCTGCCGCTGCTACCACCGGCACCGGTGCGGCTTCGCCGATTTCGATCGCTACCGGAGGAACCTCTCCGCGAATCCGCGCCTTTCACAGTGGCATCGTCCTTCCTGCGTCTCATCGTTGGCGGCTGACTCCCTACCTATATGGATAAGGTGGCGCGCACGTGTGCGTCACAGCCATGGCCATATAGTGCCATATATACAACGCCTGTTTGCTCAGGCATTGCAGAGTCTCGTTTGAAAGTGTGGATTCTCAGGACGGACGCTATCCGTCGAGTCCGATACCCCTTTTGCCATCCCCCCCAAAGTGGCTTCACCTTTGGTTTCCATTTGTCAACGCCGATGGGTTACCTTTTGTCACCCCCACTGCCACACCCCTAGTTCGTGCGGAGACTCCTTGCCAATTTCCCTACCCACCCCTCGATTAAGGGGCATCCGGCATAAACCCCCTGGCAACAGGCCGGTTGCGCTTCGATGAACCCGCGGTAGAAGACAACAGCACTATGGCCACAGCACGGCTCTGTTGAACTGAAACTGACAAATCAGTGAACAAGTTCTCTAAAAAGAAGTTGCTTGCCCTATATCGAACCGTTATTATCACAGGGGTTAAATAACAGTTGGGTTACAAAGAGTTTCGTTGGCAGGGAGATTGAAGTGACGTTTTTCAATGCTCGTCGCGGAGGCGGAAAGCACCGCAAGGTAGAGGTTTCCGCAACTTCTCGTGCAGCACTGGTCGCACTATCCGCATCGACAATCGCGTCCTCCAACGCGGTCGCCCACGCAGCTGAGACCGAGAATAAGGCTCCAGAAAACTCAGCCTCTACTCAGACCCGCGCTGCTCAGCCGAAGAACAATGCTCCGATGGTGCTGGCGTCCAGCTCCTTCAGCCCGAGCACTAACCTCAGCGACCACCTCGCTACTGCCTTGCAGTACAACCAAGAGCGCGTTGCCCGCGATGAGGCTGCCCGCGCTCCGAAGCTCTCCATCCCGACCGTGGGGCTGCTGACCTCACCGTTCGGTCCACGCTGGGGCACTTTCCACTACGGTGTCGACCTGGCTAACGTCACCAACACCCCAATCATGTCCGTCATGGACGGCACTGTTATCGATGCCGGCCCGGCTCAGGGCTACGGCCAGTGGATTCGCGTTCGCCATGACGACGGCTCTGTTTCCGTCTACGGCCACATCGAGTCCATCTACGTTGCTGTTGGCGAAGCTGTCCGAGCTGGTCAGGTCATTGCCGGTATGGGCAACCGCGGCTTCTCCCCCTGTACGCACCTCCACTTCGAGATCCACCCGGATGGCACCACCCCGGTCGACCCGGTGACCTGGTTCATCCAGCGTGGTCTGAACCTGAACTAATCAGGTATCGACACAGGTACGAGCAGGCCTGGTCGCTCTGCGAAGGCCCTACCTGTGCACCGCCCCTGTTTGACCGCGGCGGCAAGCCTCCCCTGATTAATTTTTCAGAAACCGGCATCGCCGCCGGTACTGGGGCTTTACTCTTGACACATGGCAGAGACTCAAACATTCCGCATGTGGAAGAAGTTGGCTGCGACTCCAGTCGTCGGCAAGCGTCTATTTTCCTTAACCGCCGCATTGACGGCGCCATATTTTCGCACGATCTGCCCCAAGCTAGAGACGATGCAGCCTGGACTGGCGGTAGCGCGCATGCCCGCTTGGTGGGGCGTGCGTAATCACATTAAGTCCGTGCATGCGATTGCTGCGTGTAACCTCGCTGAATTCGCGATGGGCATGCTCTGTGAGGCCAGCGTGCCAACAACGCATCGCTGGGTGCCAAAGGGCATGACGACGAACTACAAGCGCATCTCCGTCGGTGGGCTGACGGCTGTGGCCAAGGCTGAGTTGCCGGACTTCTCCACCATCACACCGGAAACTGGTGGGGTAGATTTTCCCGTCCACATCGTGCTGACCGACGCAGGCGGCACCGAAGTGCAAGATGCCACCATCAACTGCTGGGTGACGGCGAAGAAGCCTAAGTAGCCTCCAGGCGGTGGTGGATTTTTACAGCTTCTCCATTGGCACACCGCCGATAAGCATCATGCGGACCTTACCTGCGGATCCAAAGTCAATCATCGCAGTTGCCCGGGGCGCGACCCCTTGGACTTCAAGCACAGTGCCTAAGCCGTACTTGTCGTGAACAACCTTGTCACCGGGCTCTAGGTGCAAGACCTGATTCTTCTTTCGGGATGACGCACCAGAGCTGGCGGACCCACCCGAGCCCGAGCCGAAGCCCGAGCTGGAACCGAAGCCCGACGAGGCACCATGGCCACGACCGAACGCGCTGCCCGCGCCGTAGCCACCAGAGCCAAAACCACCAGAACCGGCGCCCCAGCTTCGAGCCGGAGCCTCGCGCAGCCAATCAATCAGGTCGCTTGGGACTTCCCCCAGGAAACGTGAGGGAGGATTATTCTGCGGCGAACCCCACGAGGACCGAGTCACAGCTCGCGTGAGATACAGCTGCTTGCGAGCACGGGTAATACCGACATAGGCCAGACGCCGCTCTTCGGCCAGCTCCTTCGGATCGCCCAGGGCGCGCAGGTGCGGGAACAGTCCGTCTTCCCAGCCGATGAGAAATACCACCGGAAACTCCAGGCCCTTGGCCGTATGTAGCGTCATCAACGTCACTACACCGGTGTCATCATCCGGAATCTGGTCCGCATCCGCCACCAGAGAAACTCGCTCGAGGAATGCCTGCAGACTTCCCGGCTCTGCTTCCCCATCGTTGTCGAAGTCGGCCGTGAAATCACGCGCGAGGTCATTCGCGATCTCAGATTCCACCTCGGACTCGCCACTGGTATCAGCACCGCTTTCAGCATCAGCTGCAGCGCCAGAGCCTTCATTTACATCAGCGCTAATATCCACCGACGACATCATCCGCGCCTCTGCAGAGAACTCCCGCGCAACGCTGACGAGCTCATTGAGGTTGTCCAGGCGCGTGGCATCTTGCGGATCATTGGAGCGCTCGAGCTCCGACTTGTATCCACTGCGGTCAATAATCGCGTTGACCAAGTCACCGATATCGGCCAGTTCACCGGATGCCATATCCGCCGCCAGAGCATCAATCATCTCGACGAACGCCGCCATCGCGTTTCGACTCCGCGCCGCCACCGCCGGAACCTTGCCCTCAGCTACGGCACGCAGCGCCGTGCCAAACGAGCACCGCTCGTCTTCGGCATAGAGCGACACATGCGCCACCGCACGGTCACCGATTCCACGCCGCGGCGTATTGATAATGCGACGCAGCGAAACATCATCGTCGAAGTTCTCAATAACGCGCAGGTAGGCGACAATATCGCGTACTTCCTTACGCTCATAAAACCTGGTGCCACCAACCACCGTGTACGGCACGCCCATACGAATGAAGACATCCTCTAGAGCACGGGAGGAATTATTGGTGCGGTAGAAAATCGCCACATCCGAGTACGAGTGCGGCCCGTAATCGACCAATTGCTCAATCTCGTTAGCAATAAACCGGGCCTCATCGTGCTCATTGTCCGCTACGTAGCCCTTGATCTTGCCGCCCTCACCGAGATCGGTCCACAGCTTCTTCTCCCGGCGATTCTCATTGCGCGCGATCAACGCATTGGCCGCCGACAGAATCGTCTGCGTCGAGCGATAGTTTTGCTCCAGCAGAATCGACGTGGCCTCCGGATAGTCCTTCTCAAACTCCTCAATATTGCGAATAGTCGCACCACGGAAGGCATAAATGGACTGGTCCGAATCGCCCACCACACACAGCTCACTCGGAGGCACATCTCCACCGGGCTTGCCGACGAGCGTCGAGACCAAAACATACTGCGCATGGTTGGTGTCCTGGTACTCGTCCACCAACACATGCCGGAAGCGGCGACGGTAATACTCTGCAACCTGCGGGTGACTGGTGAAGATCCGAACGACCTCACCGATTAGATCGTCAAAATCCACGGCATTAGCCGCCCGCAGCCTGGTCTGGTACTCCAGGTAAACCCGTGCAACGACGTCATCAAAAGGATTGCGCGTCGTCGAGGCATCCGCGATGGCCTTCTCCGGGTCAATCAACTCATTCTTGAGATTGGAGATACGCGACGAGAGCACGCGGCCGGTGAACTTCTTGGCATCCAGGTCCATGTCCTTAGCAATCATGGACAGCAAACGCCGGGAGTCGTCCGAATCATAAATAGAGAAATTGGAATTAAGCCCCGGTACTAGCGCATGCTGCATGCGCAGGATGCGCACACACATGGAGTGGAACGTGGACACCCACATACGCTGCGCCTGGTCACCGACCAGACCGGCCACACGCTCGCGCATCTCGGCAGCGGCCTTATTGGTAAAGGTAATAGCCAAAATTTGGCTTGGCAGCACTCCACGCGCACCGATTAGGTATGCAATCCTGCGCGTCAGCACAGACGTCTTTCCCGAACCAGCTCCAGCCACAATCAACAGTGGTGAACCAATGTGCTCCACTGCTTGGCGCTGCTGCGGATTAAGCCCCTCTAGCAGCGACTCTGAATCAAAACTGGGCTCGAAGCCGCCGCCAAAACCGCCGCCAAAGCTGGCAGCGCCACTCGGCGCGCTATTGCTACCAGCGCCGGCGAAGTGGCCGAAACCACCGCGGCCAGGCGTAGCACCGCCCGACTCACCGTGGTTCGAACCAGCATGGCTATCGCCACTGCGGCCATCGTCAGCATTGAAGGACCCGAACAGCATTCCAGTTTCATTTCCCATGATGGCTACTACAGTAGCCGAGCCCCCGGATTGGACTGTTCGAATCCTTTGGCACAATAAGAACTATGAGCGAAAACCCTGCGGACACTCCCGCCGCACACACCGATAACACCGACGGCGCTGAGCACAGCCAGCAAGCTGCGGCAGTATCCCCTTTTGAAGTCCGCACCCCCACCGGCACCGATGACCCGTTGAGCTCCGCGGAGATCGAACAGTACCGCAAGGAAATCAACCGCCTTGACGGGCTGATTATCGATGCCATTCAACGCCGCACCGCAATCAGTAAGGCCGTCGGCAAAACCCGCCTGGGATCTGGCGGCACACGTCTCGTGCACGGCCGAGAGGTGCAGATCATCAACGAGTTCCGCGACGCACTTGGCCCAGAGGGCCCGGCGATCGCGTCGGCGCTGCTGCGCATGGGACGCGGTCGCCTGGGCTAACCCTCGCCAGCTACTCGCCCGTCTAGCCTTCCAGGGAAATCAGCTTTTCCTCTAGGAACTCATCGATACCGGTGAAGCCACCCTCGCGGCCAAGGCCGGACTGCTTGACACCACCGAACGGCGCCGACGGGTCCGACAGCGATCCCTTATTGACCGCAACCATGCCGGACTCCAGCGCCTCTGCCGCACTAAGCGCCTTGGTCAGGTTCTCACTGAACACATACGCAGCCAGGCCAAAGATGGTGTCATTTGCCTGCTCAATCGCACGGTCGTCGTCTGTGAAGGTTGTCACCGCAACCACTGGACCGAAAATCTCTTCGCGGACAATATCCGCATCCTCGGGCACATCGGTCAGAACTGTGGGCTCGAAGAAGTAGCCGTCGGAAAGCGCGCCGCCGAGATCTGGAATCTTGCCGCCGCACTCGACCTTCGCACCGCGCTTGATCGCATCATCAACCAGATCACGAACCTTTTCCTGTTGATCGCGCAGCGCGAGTGGCCCAAGGTCCGTCGCAGGGTCGGTGCCCTCGCCCAACTTCAGCTCCGCAAAACGCTTGACGACGCCTTCGACGAACGCATCCTTCTTGGATTCATGAACAATAAAGCGATTCGGGGCGATACACACCTGGCCGCCATTGCGGAGCTTGGCGTCACTGACTGCCTGCACAGCCTTATCAACATCACCATCAGAGAGAATGACAAACGGAGCATTCCCGCCGAGCTCAAGGGAAACTTTCATCGAAGTTTCCGCGGCCTTCGCAGCGAGCATCTGGCCAACTTCGGTGGAACCGGTGAAGGTGAACTTGCGCAGGCGGTCATCGGAAAGCAGGGCCGAAACGTTGGCTGAGTGTCCTGTTGGCAGCACGGAGATTACGCCTGCGGGGACACCGGCTTCGATAAGCAGTTTGCCCAGGTAGAGCATGGTCAGCGGAGTTTTGGACGCCGGCTTAATAATGACCGGGCAGCCGGCGGCGAGTGCCGGGGCGATCTTGCGGGTACCCATAGCCAGCGGGAAATTCCACGGCGTAATAGCCAAAGCCGGGCCGACCGGCTGCTTAATCACCGCGACGCGCGAGGTTCCGCTCGGAGAAATTCGGTAATCGCCGGAGATACGCACGGCCTCCTCAGCGAACCAACGAAAAAACTCGCCACCGTAGCCGACCTCAGCCTTGGAATCCGGCAACGCACGGCCCATCTCCAGGGACTGCAGCTGGGCCAACTTGTCTGCATCCCGACGGATGAGTTCAAATGCGCGGTAAAGAATCTCGCTGCGCTTGCGGGGCGGGGTTGCCTTCCACTCCTTCTGGGCGGCGACGGCGTCGTCAAGCGCCCGCTTCGCGTCCTCTTCAGTGGCAGAAGCGACCTTGACCAGCGGATTATCTGTGGCGGGATTAATTACGTCGAAGGTCTCGCCATTCGACGCAGGACGGAACTCACCGCCGAGGAGAAGACCCGTGGGGACGTCTTTGAGGATGTTGTCGTAATCGGGAGTGAAATCAGTCATATTTTCCAGGGTAGGTGCCTTTGCTGAAGCGGGCTAGGGGCTCGTAGGTGGCGGATGGGGCGACGCATGAGCACTGCGGACTCGAGTTGCTGGCAGATTGTGGTCACGCCTGGTCGAATCCAGCCGCCCGGCGAGAGCGCCAAAACGCAACTAGTCTGGGGATGTATAAAGTGCATTTCGTCAAAAATTACCTGGGAGCAGGAATGACTGTAGATATCACTGGAACCGAGCAGTGGGCTCAGCTGGCTAAGCGCGTGGACAACGTCCGCGGCACCTCGCTGCGTGAGCTCTTCGCAACTGAAGAAGGCCGCGCTGAGAAGCTGACTTTCGATGCTGGCACTCTCCACGTTGACCTCTCCAAGAACTTGATGTGCCTCGACGGTTTTGCCGAGCTGGTTGAGCTCGCTCGTGCAGCTGGAATCGAAGAAGCACGCGAGAAGATGTTCCGCGGTGACAAGATCAACACCACTGAAAACCGCTCCGTGCTGCACACAGCGCTGCGCCTGCCAGCAGAGGAAAATCTGACCGTCGGCGACCAGGATGTCGCTGCCGACGTGCATGAGGTGCTCGGCCGCATGCGCGATTTCGCTCGCAGCCTCCGCAGTGGAGACTGGCTGGGATACACGGGTCACACTATTAAGACTGTGGTGAACATCGGCATCGGTGGCTCCGACTTGGGCCCGGCAATGGTGACCAAGGCGCTGCGCACCTACGCCACTGCCGGCATTGATGCCCGCTTTGTCTCTAATGTTGACCCATCTGACCTGCAGGCGGTTCTGGATGAGGTCGATCCGGAGTCCACGCTGTTTATTGTCGCTTCCAAGACCTTCACCACGCAGGAGACGCTCTCCAACGCTCACGCAGCTCGCCGCTGGCTTATCCAGCAACTGGGTAGCGAAGAAGCCGTCGCCAAGCACTTCGTTGCCGTTTCCACGAATGCCGAAAAGGTCGCCGAATTCGGCATCGACACTGAGAACATGTTTGGCTTCTGGGACTGGGTCGGCGGCCGCTACTCCGTCGACTCCGCCATCGGCCTGTCCATCATGGCAGTCGTTGGCCCGATGGACTTCATGCGCTTCCTGCAGGGCTTCCGAGCAATGGATGAGCACTTCCTCAACGCTCCGCTGGAGCAGAACGTGCCGGTACTGATGGGCATGCTGAATGTCTGGTACTCAAACTTCCTCGACGCCCAGTCGCATGCCGTACTGCCCTACTCCGAGGATCTCTCTCGCTTCCCGGCGTACCTTCAGCAGCTCACCATGGAATCGAACGGTAAGTCCGTGCGTACCGACGGCAAGAGGGTGGACTACAACACCGGAGAAATCTTCTGGGGTGAGCCGGGAACGAACGGCCAGCACGCTTTCTTCCAGCTTCTTCACCAGGGAACTCGCCTGGTTCCGGCTGACTTCATCGGCTTTGCCCGCCCACGCCAGGATCTGCCGACGGCATCTGGCGAAGGTTCCATGCACGACCTGCTGATGAGTAACTTCTTCGCACAGACCAAGGTGCTGGCCTTCGGTAAGACCGCAGAAGAAATTCGCGCAGAGGGCATTGCAGAGGAGCTCGTGGAGCACAAGGTCATGCCGGGTAACCGTCCGACTACGACCATCATGGCTGAGGAACTGACCCCGGACGCTGTCGGTGCGCTGATTGCACTTTACGAGCACACTACTTTTGTCGAGGGCATTGTCTGGGGCCTGAACTCCTTCGACCAGTGGGGCGTCGAGCTGGGCAAGCAGCAGGCTGGTGACCTGTTGCCTGCAGTTACCGGTGAAGTGGCGCCTGATTCTGGCGACGCTTCTACCGATGCGCTGCTGACGTGGTACCGCGACAAGCGCTAACGTCTTCTGGCCAATTGGCCTAGATAGCTAAGAGTCCGCCTTCGGCTTGAACTGATTCTCGCTGCGGGCGGACTTTTGTTATTTATATGACCATTCGGTTGCGGTGAGGATGGGGCGCGGCATCCCGTCGTAAAGCGGGGTCGGGAAAAAGCGAATAGTATCTAAGTTATGTCTGCCTACATTGAAGATGATGTTCTTGCCTATCGACTTGCCGTGGGCGCCAGTGAAATTCTCAAGGGTGTCCGCAACGTAGGCCTGCTGCGTGGCCGCATTCTGGGAGATGCCGGCGACGCACTGGCACAGGAGTGGATTGCCCGCGTACTAGAGCAGCACCGTCCGGACGACGGACTGCTGTCGGAGGAAGCCGCGGATAACCGTGAGCGCCTGGACTCAAAGCGGGTGTGGATTATTGACCCACTCGATGGCACGCGTGAGTTCGCTTCGGGCCGCCAGGACTGGGCAGTTCATGTCGCTCTGGTAGAGGACGGTCAGCCGACCCACGCTGCTGTTGGTCTGCCGGATCACGGCCAGGTTTTCCACACGGGTGAGGCCAAGGCTGTCCAGGGGCCGCGTGCGGGCAAGATTGTCGTATCGCGTACTCGCCCACCGGCTGTGGCGAAGTACGTCGCTGACAAGCTAGGCATGGAGCTGGTGGAGATGGGCTCCGCTGGTGCGAAGGCAATGCACGTGCTACTCGGTGACTACGACGCCTACATCCACGACGGTGGTCAGTACGAGTGGGACTCGGCAGCGCCGGTTGGTGTCGCTAAGTCCGCAGGACTTTTTGTCAGCCGCCTAGACGGCTCCGCGCCGACCTACAATAATGTCGATACTTTCCTGCCGGATATGCTGTTCTGCCGACCGGACCTGTCGGAGGAAATTCTGGCACTGGTGAAGGAATTCAAGGATCAAGAGCAGAAGTAGGTAAGCTAGGGCGGCTATGACCGACTCCACTGACATCACGACACAGGCTCATCAGGGCATTAAGACTCCGTACGAGGATTTGCTGCGCGAAATTCTCGCTGACGGAGCAGCTAAATCAGACCGCACTGGCACGGGCACTCGCTCAGTGTTCGGCCGCCAGCTGCGCTTTGATCTGAGCGAGGGCTTCCCACTGATCACCACTAAGAAGGTGCACCTGAAGTCCATCGTGTACGAGCTGTTGTGGTTCCTCCGCGGCGATTCGAACGTCCGGTGGCTCCAGGACCGTGGAGTGACTATTTGGAATGAGTGGGCAGACGACAACGGCGACCTCGGCCCAGTCTATGGCGTGCAGTGGCGCTCCTGGCCCACTCCAGATGGGCACCACATCGACCAGATTGCACAGGCGCTGGAGACTCTGAAGTCCAACCCGGATAGCCGCCGCAACATCGTCAGCGCCTGGAATGTCTCCGAGATTTCCAATATGGCGCTGCCGCCGTGCCATCTGCTGTTCCAGTTCTACGTCGCAGATGGCAAGCTCAGCTGCCAGCTCTACCAGCGCAGCGCGGACATGTTCCTAGGCGTGCCGTTTAACATCGCTTCCTATGCACTGTTGACGCACATGATGGCGCAGCAGGCGGGCTTGGATGTTGGAGAGTTCATCTGGACCGGTGGCGATTGCCACATCTACGACAACCACATTGAACAGTGCGAACTGCAGGTCTCCCGTGAGCCACGCCCCTACCCCACGCTGAAGCTTCAGAAGGCCGACAGCATTTTCGACTACGCTTACGAGGACATTGAGGTCATCGGCTACGACCCGCATCCTCTGATTCGCGGTCAGGTGGCTGTCTAAGTCAGCGAAAGGTGAGTGTCGACATGAACGAGTCCACCGCTTCCACCAGCGCAAGGCCCCCATTTGTAGGGATGATTTGGGCGCAGTCTCGGGCCGGCATTATCGGCGACGGTGCGACTATGCCCTGGCATCTGCCTGAAGATCTTCAGCATTTCAAAACAACAACGATGGGCGCACCGGTCATCATGGGGCGTCGCACGTGGGACTCGCTGAATCCCAAGTTCCGACCACTCCCCGGTCGTCGAAACATCGTCCTTTCACGCTCCGTATCCGATTTCCCGGGCGCCGAGTCCGCAACCAGCCTCGAAGCCGCGCTCGCAGCCGTCGCCGACGCGCCCGCGGCTTGGATTATCGGAGGCGGGCGTGTCTATCGCGATGCACTTTCGCTTGCCGACGAATGCGTGGTCACCGACATTGATACTGATGTCAACGTCCCAGTACCGGTCATGGCTCCCGACCTCTACGACTGGGTTCGCGTCGAGGATGGCCCGTGGCAGACGTCAACGACCGGCCTACGCTACCGCTTCTGCACGTGGCGGCGTCTAGAGGATTAGCGCTTGGAAGCCTGTCTCGCAAGGCTCTGAGGCGGGACTACTGCCCGGCGAACGTATTGCGCAATGGAATATCGGCCTTGGTCCGCGCGTTGACCTAAGTATGACTGATGTGAAGACTCCACAGACCACCGAACACGTGACCATTTACGCTGCAGCCTGGTGTCCTTTCTGCCAGAACCTCATTGCTGGCCTGAAGGAAAACGGCACTCCGTTTGAGGCTTGGGACGTCGAAAAGCACGACGACCTCTCGAAGTGGGTTGAGTCCGTCAATGACGGCAACCGCGTTGTGCCGACTGTGCTGTACTCCGATGGCGAGCACGCCACGAATCCGTCTGTGGAGGAAGTCACCGCTAAGTACGCTGAACTCTCCGGCAAGTAATTAACAAGCTAAGTAATTAAAAAGCCGAGCCCCACTTTCGGGGCTCGGCTTGTTTTAAGGGTTAAGTGACAAAAAGTGTGTCTGATT
>NZ_KV787423.1:0-1122 GCF_001807105.1 Corynebacterium sp. HMSC14H10
ACACACACCCACGAAGACAACCACCCCAAAACCAGGGCAACCACCACATGAGCAGCAGAAGAAGACTCTACCTTCACTGCAAACACAAGTCAAACCGACCGTGAATACAAAGTAAACTCTCCCCCACATCACCACAACAGCGATCACATCGCCCTGTCGCGCTGACCCCGGATACATTACACACACTTCACACATAAAGCGAACCCCCAGGTCACAATGCCCTTTTCTAAAGCGCATCAGCACATTAACAGCCATAAACCATCCAACTACAACATGCACGAGGCAGTAAGTGGAGCGCACTGCATCTAATTCCCACTACAGCTCTGGAACCCGACCGAGCGTAATCACATTCGATGATTCTAAAGACAACGCTCCAACTGAAGGAGTCGGCAGTCTTTACAAGGCGAAATTGATTCAGCCGCAAGTTCGAGGATGATCCCGATGATGGTTAGGAAATGCTCATTGAGGAAATTGACCGCACGTCCCGACAGATTATCGCGTAGCAGTTGGGCTGGATGGAATTACTGCTTAGCTGAGAGCGGGAAGAGCAAACGGACAAGGAGGTGGTGGATCCAGCTCCTAGTTTCAAATGCAGTCACCTAGGTGGCTTGTACGAGCCTTGATACCAACACTGGGAACTGATACCACCCCGAGGCCTGAGTAATCGATTCGAGGTTCTGTTCGACGAGGTAATCCAACTGGTACCCTGCCTGGCCGAGTCAGAGCTGTTTGAGTCGAGTTAGCGAGCGCGGACGTCTTCCACTCCGTCAGCATGGCCGACGTGAAAGTGGGTACATACCAACGCTGTGGCCCCCTCTCACTACGTTTCGCACCAGGATAAAGACATGGAAGCAGTTCGCTGCTTGCTAGTTGATTGGCTCGAGCACGTCGGCCCCCTGTCTTGAGCACTAAGTAATATTGGCCGACTCGAACAACTGCGTGGATGATCAGAGCCGTTCATTGGAATGACTAGAGGTGTTGCATCGGTTCTTTGGCTAGCTGGCGGTATGTGTCAGTGATCGTTGCACGACGGAAGTATTCGATTCTGACTTGCTCGCGGGTTTACTGCCGGTCGACTAAAGGTTTCCATATCCGGGTTAAGTGACAAAAAGTGTGTCCGCT
>NZ_KV787424.1:0-1189 GCF_001807105.1 Corynebacterium sp. HMSC14H10
GGTAGGGTCAGGCGGTCATTGCATCATGGATAACACCAGAGATTACCTCCCGGGGAGTTAACCCGTCGAGCACTACCCGCGGCCGGTTATTCAGCAATGCTTCCGCCTCGGCGACCTCTTGGTCGGTGACATCGGTAAAGTTGGTGCCTTTGGGGAAATAAAACCGGATATCCCGATTCATCCGCTCATTGCTACCTCGCTGCCACGGCGAATGCGGATCGGCGAAAAACACCTGGATATTCTCCGCGACAGAAAACTCCGTGTGTTTGGCAAACTCCACTCCCTGATCCCAGGTCAACGTCGAAATCGTGGTGTCCATCGACTCTTTGAGCCGACGAATCATCCGCACCATCACCTCATTGACACTGGCGGCAGTATGGTCAGTGCCGAGTCTGCCGAGCAGCACAAACCTGCCGCGGCGTTCCACCAACGTCGCTAAAGCACTGGTGCCATCTGCGCCAATAATCAAATCGCCTTCCCAATGACCAGGCACCGCACGATCATTGGCTTCGGCTGGGCGAAGTGAAATATTGGCATCATGAGTCCAGCGTTTTCCACGTGGCTTGGGCACCCCTGCGAGAAGCGAGCGGGGTTTACGCCCTGGCCGGGTAGTCCGGCAGGACTTTTCAAACACAAGTTCTTTGCGCAAGCTTCCTGCCCCTTGTACGTAAAGGGCCTGGTAAATCGACTCGTGGCTAATAGTCATGGACGTATTATCACCCCACAGTGCAGCCAACCTGCCACTGGCCTGACGCGGCGAGGCGCCACGGTTGAGCAGATCGACAACCTGGGCGCGCAAGAATCGATTGTCATCGAGTTTGCGCGGCTTTGGACGAGCAAGACGCCCGCGGCTGGCCTGATCAGCGTGATAGGCATCGTAGATACCATCGACGCTGTTGCGTGCGATTTCACGACTGATAGTGGATTGACTACGACAGACTATCTGGGCGATACGCCGGTGCGAATGACCTGCCCGCAGGCAATCGGCAATAAGTAAGCGTTCCGTCAGCCCTAGCCGCCGACCAGTACCAACACGAGATACATCACCAGGTGTTATCCGACTGCGGGTATTCATAGTGGTTAAACTAGCCCGCCGGTTATACACCGTGGTTGTGCACACCCCAGCCTGCGCGGCAATCTCGGCAACACTATATGAGCCGGCCATAAGCATCTCGTAGATCACGCGATG
>NZ_KV787425.1:0-44064 GCF_001807105.1 Corynebacterium sp. HMSC14H10
ATCAGACACACTTTTTGTCACTTAACCCGATCTTGTGGAGACGATTCACGTCTAGAAAAACAAAAAAGTGAGGGCAAGCCATCGCTGGCTTGCCCTCACTTGTTAATTCTTGAGGCTTATCCCCTAACGCCCCTCGAAGCGGCCACGGAAACGCGATTCCAACGTGGAATCACCAGAGGAGCCACGGCTACCCGAGGTCCCTCGACGACTCTTTGCCGCCCCGGACTTAGACTTTCCAAAGCTCAGCCCCGAAGCAGAACTAGCCTTCTCCTGCTTACCGGCGCCGGTCAGAGCCCAAACGCCGGAACCGAACATAAGGCCAAAGCCGGCAACCGATAACACAACGAACCAATTGCTCACAGAGAAAAGAGCGACGCCGCCAATCAACATCAGCAGACCGAGGAGCATGAGCGCAAAAACCTGGATGGAAAACCCACGAGGTGCGCTGTTTTCCTCCGGAAAGCTGAACGCATTTCCGGCCATCGTCGAACTAAATTTAGGATCCTCAGCGTAGAGTGCAGACTCGATTTCGTCGAGCATCCGCTGTTCGTGCTCAGATAGTCCCACAATTCCTCCATCGCCTACTTGAGCATTGCCCACCGCGATACTGGCGAGCCTTGACCCTCAACCAACAATGCCGATACAGCAAAGTTAATCACAGGCCACCTGCTGCTAACGCGGCGTCCGTTAGCTTCATTCTTACCCCTTCAACGGGCGACTCACCTCTATTGTTCCATGAATCCGAACAATCCCCCATTTATTTAGGAAAGCAACGCTTTAGCACGCCCCCCACCGGCTTATGCAGCCGCGGGCAGAATACCCAGCTCAGTCCGAACAGCCCCCAAGAATGCACAACTTAAATCCCACAGCTCCTGCGCCCGCTGCGAGTCAATGCGACGCGAAATACCCAACCGGACTTCCTCACGCAGCGCGGTGAACTGCTCAAACTTGGTGACCCAGCTATCAAATTCGGGCTGCTCTTTCTTTAAACGCAACCAGGCACTCTGTGTTGCCGAACGACGACGCTTAACTACCGAGCCCGAACGAGCGCCCGAGCCAGAACCCCCAGCCACCGACACATCGTCGCGATTCAACAGCGCGCCTGCGCAACGCAGCGCCGCACAGTAGGAAAGCTCCAACATCTCATCAGAGCTGGCATTCCGAGCATTCGCTAGCAGAGCCTCTGCCCGCCCCAGCAGCTCCAGCGATTGCCTTGAGACACCGACCGGGGCGACCGAACCCGACTGCGAAATCGCCCTAAACTCCACCACGTTCGACCTTGCCACCACCCTGCTTCTCCTTTCACACAGCATTCACATGAGCACGGATTTTCCGCTTCTCCTTAGCGGGATTGACTGCAATCTATCCCCAAGCCCGGACTACGCCATGCACACTTTCGCACACCTGTTCGACTCGATGTTATTGCAGTAATCTCACAACTAAGTTCGTCCAAGTCGCTAATCTGGTCACTGTGAAATACAGCGTGGTTCCGATGACAGCAGGAGACTTCAATCTCCGCCTGCAAGAAGCAGTGGCTCTCTACATCACCGCGATGCAGTACAACCCCGCAATCTTGCCCGGTCGTCTCCACGAATGGCAGAAGCAAACCACTCAACCCGGCTTCATGGCTGCTGCAGCCATAGCTCACCCCAAAGAGCTCTCCCCTGCCCAGGCTCTCCGCGACCCGCGCTGCAGGTTGGTTGGCATCGGCTACTGCCGTACAGGATTGGACACGCACTGGTGGTATCGCCAGGTAAGAGATGGACTGCTCATGGACGGGCGCTCTCTACCGGACGTCGTCAAGCTCTTGGGCAACTACGCCGAACTGTCTGAGATTCACATACACCCCAGCTTTCAGGGGCGGGGACTCGGTAAACGACTGCTCCGCGAGTTGGTCGATTCCCGCCCAGAGACGCGAGTTCTGTTGTCAACCCCGGAATACCCGAATGAGGCCAATAGGGCATGGCAGCTCTACCGCCAATTTGGTTTCAAGGATGTTTTAAGGAACTTTTATTTCACAGGGGACTCCCGTCCCTTCGCAGTTCTAGGAGTAGATCTTTCCCGTGACATCATCACCGAGTGAACCTTCCACACCACGTCGACGGCTTTCGCCTCTGCGCATTGCCACAGCAATGGCCGGAATTGCCGCCATCTTGCCGCTCAGCGGCTGCTTTGACGCACAGGCTGGCATTACCATTTCCGGCGACGACAGGGTCTCGGGCACAATTCACGTAACACCCACGGAGGAAGTCCGTTCCCAATTTGAGCAGTGGCAAGTACCGGAAGATCTCTCCGACCGCGTCTCGCAGGGAGTAATCGACTCCTCCACAGGAAAGATGGAAGTCTCGTTCAACGAGCTGCACTTCATTGAACTCACCGATACGCTCCGACAGCTTTCCGACGATCGCGTAGACATCGACCTAGACCGTACCGGTGGCGGCAAGATTTCGATGAACGGCCACATGGATTTGACTCACCTGCCCGGCGCGAAGGTTGATTTCGTCGTCGCGTTCCCGGAGCAGGTTACTGACTCCAATGGCCGCCAGACCGAACCGAACAAGGTGGAATGGCAGCTCGCCAGTGGCGAGAACCATAATGTATGGGCTTCGTCGCCGGCTGGATCCACCAAGCGGAATCAATTCCTATTATTTGCCGGTGTGACCACAGCCGCCGGTGTCCTAGCCTCAGTGCTAGGTGTCCTGTGGGCGCGAAGAGTTCGCGACATGCAGGACTTTTAGCAATTAAAAACCGCCGCGCAGCATATCCTGGCCGGTGCCCCATTCGGGCGCCATGCCGAGGTTGTGCAAAACTTCCTGGGAGGCGCGAGCGAAGTTCATAGTCATAAAGTGCAGCCCCGGCACGCCTTCGGCGATGAGCCGCTCTGCCATGTTGGTCGAAAACTCGATACCAATCTTGCGAATCTCATCTTTATTGGCCTGCTCGTCACCATCTGCTGCCTTAATCAGGCGTTCCTCCAAATCGGATGGCAACTGTGCCCCGGAGAGCTCAACCTGCCTGCGCACTGAGCGCAGCGATGTAATCGGCATCAGCCCCGGAATGATGGGCTTGGCACCGTGCACTGGGTCGGCTTCCACCAGGCGGTCTCGAAGGCGCAAGTAGTGCTCAATATCGAAGAACATCTGCGTAATCGAGTATTCGGCTCCCGCGCGCAGCTTGGCCAGCGTGTACTGCGTGTCATGGTCCAAATCCGGCGAGCGGTAATGTCCCTCCGGGAACGACGCAATGCCGATTTCAAATTTCTCGAACTCCGGCTCGGCCTTAATTAGCTCAATCAGTTCGCTGGCGTAGTGCAGACCGCCCTCGGTCTCCACCCAAGGGCCAAGCGGGTCTCCCGGTGGGTCACCACGCAGAACGAGCAGATTCGTCAGCCCCGCGCTGAGATAAGAGCGCAGGATTTCCCGCAGCTCGTCGACAGTGTGCTCTACCAATGTCAGGTGCACAAGCGTTGTAAGCGGCTGCCTCGAAACGCGCTGGGCGATTCGCAGGGTGCGGTCGCGGCTAGAACCACCGGCGCCGTAGGTCACGGATGCAAAGGAGGCACCAAGATCATGGAAAGCCTCAGCTGCTCGGAGAAGACGTTCCTCGGCCGCGTCGTCACGCGGGGGCATGAACTCGACCGAGAAGGGAATACTGCCCGCGCTCGGCATTGAAAGCGCCTGGCGGATTGTCACTTGGCGGCCTGGCGACAGTGGCATTGTTGAGGACATAGTCACTCATACTAAGCGGTGTCCTATTCTTGAGTCAGCATTACCCGTCATCGACGAGAGGCTCACATGAGCGAAGAACTGGATTTGGCCGCGCTACAGCCCCGCGAAGTACCAGCTACTGTTACCAAAACGCTGGAGAATTACCTCAAAAGCCGTGGCGACGATGTCGCGTCGGTCGATGCGGTGTACACCGAGGCCATAGATTCGCTCCACTCCTTCGTCCTCAATGGGGGCAAGCGCGTGCGTCCAGCCTTCGCCTGGCAGGGGTGGTTGGGGGCAGGCGGCCTCGAAGGCCGTTTCTCCCCAGCCGAGGATTCCCTGGCTGTGATGAACGCGGTGAGTGCCTTGGAACTCATTCAAGCCTGCGCACTCATTCATGACGACATCATCGATGACGCTGATACGCGCCGTGGCGCACCGACTATCCACAAGGTATTCGAGGCCAAGCACGAGGCCAATAGCTGGAATGGAGCCGCCGACCGCTTCGGTATTTCCGCCGCGATTCTCATTGGCGATGTCGCCCTGACCTGGGCTGATGACATGATGCACTCTTCAGGCCTCAGCTCGGAGGCGCTAACCCGCGCACTTGTCCCCTGGCGGGCGATGCGCACTGAAGTACTTGGCGGCCAACTGCTCGATATCACGGCCGAAGCCAGCCGGGACAGTCGCGTCGAGACCGCTGAGAAAATCAATCTGTTCAAGACCGCCGCCTACACCATCGAGCGGCCGCTCCACATTGGTGCTGCGATTGCCGGCGCCCCAGCGGAATTGGTTGAGGCCTACCGCAGCTTCGGCCGCGATATCGGTGTGGCATTCCAGCTCCGCGACGATCAGCTGGGTGTTTTCGGCGATCCCGAAGTCACGGGCAAGCCTGCCGGCGATGACCTCCGCGAGGGCAAGCGAACCGTACTGGTCGGCCAGGCTTTAAGCCTCTACCTCGATTCCGCACCTGAAAAGGCCCGCTTTATCGATGAACGCCTGGGAGCGGTCTCGTCTGCTGCAGATATTGATGAGCTACGAAATCTCATCGCTGATTCCGGCGCTGCCGATGCCATCGAACGTGAAATTGACCGCCTGACCAGCCGCGCTTTCTCCACTATCGAGAATGCCGACCTGCCTGCAACGTCGCGCGAGAACCTCATTGCTATGGGCGTTCGCGCCACCGCTCGTCAGCATTAGACCAGGTGTTGCGTAGTCATGCCCGCTGCTTCCCCCACTCGTGCCCCCATTAATTCCCCGCGTCTGCGACGTGCGGTCACTCGTCCTCATAAGGGCTCCAAACCACGACTGACCATCATCGGCGCAGGCCTGTCCGGACTTACCGCCGCGCTCTACGCCATCGCCGATGGCTACGATGTCACCGTTGTCGAGCGGGGAAGTTTCGTCGGCGGACGCTGCGCCAGTGAACCCATCACAGTCGATATCGACGAGCAATCGCTCACCGCAGTCTTCGACACTGGCGCAACTGTATGGACCATGCCCTCGCTTGTCGACGATGCCCTCGCCGCCGTCGGCCTCTACGCGCGCGATATCGACCCGGGTTTTTCGGCCTCCCCAATCACGCCCACCTACCGTGCGGAATTTGCCACCCGCGGCGGACTCGACGTGTTTTCCAACGAAGACATGATGGCCGATGAACTCGCGCGCTTCGGTGCCTCTGACTCCACCGTCGCCGGTTACCGCAAACTTCGCACGTGGCTGCAAACTCTCTTCAATGCCTGCTTCGACAACTTCATGTCCCGCAGCTTTGACCGCGTTACGGACCTATTCACCGGGCCCGGCGCGCTTCGCGACCTCACTACGCTCCTCCGACTCGGTGCCTTCGGCGCCCTCGAACCTAAGATTCGTGCCTTCCTCGGAGATAATGATCTCGCTCGCGTTTTCAGCTTCCAGGCGCTTTACGCAGGTGTGCCTCCCGCTAAGGCCCGTGCGGTCTACGGCTGCATTTCCCACATGGATACCTCGATGGGGGTTTACTATCCGCACTCCCCCGCATTTGGTTCGGGTATAGGCGCCGTCAGCGAGTTGCTCGCCGAGGCCGTCCGTCGAGCTGGCGGAACCATCGACTTCGGCGTTGATGTCACTGGGCTGAAAGTTGACGAAGCAGGCTTTGTCTCCGCCATCACCACGGCAACTGGCGAGCGTCCCACCGATGCCGTCATCGCTACGACCGATTTACCTGTGGTGCAGAGCTGGCTTCACGACGCGGCTACCTCTGCCGCCGGTAGCTCATCGAAGCGGCGAGGCCTTCGGAGCGTCGTAAAGCGGACGGGAGCGCGACGGTTGTTCCCAGTTCGATTGTCCCCATCGGCGGTGGTGGCGCACGGACTGATTCCGGTTTTGGAGACTGCGACCTGGCCGAAGCGGCATCACCTGATTTCGTTTGGCGAAAAGTGGAGCGAAACCTTTGAAGAGATCTCGTCACCGCGCCATGGAAAGCTAATGTCGGACCCATCATTGCTGGTCACCCGGCCTGCGGTGAGCGCGCCGGAGCGTATTGTCACAGATGCGAACGGCGTGCAGTGGGAGCCCGTCAGTGTGCTCGCGCCGTGCCCCAACTTGCAGTCGGCCAATCTGATCTGGTCACGAATCAGTGGGGACTACGTTGCGAAAATAACCGCTGAGCTGGAGCGGCGCGGACTGACCGGGATTTCTACGAAGTGGCGAGTCGGTCGGATCGATACCCCTCAGCAGTGGCAAGAACGCGACATGGGCGTTGGCTCGCCGTTTGGGCTGGCGCATCTGTTCCGGCAGACGGGGCCGTTCCGTCCCCGCAACTTCTCTCCGAAGATGCCAAAGAATCTGACGCTGGCGGGATCGACGACGGTGCCGGGGGTTGGCGTGCCGACGGTCATGATTTCGGGACGACTTGCGGCACAGCGGTTTGAAACGCCTTAGCTCATGAATGTCTCCCGGATGTCTGCCGGTGGTCACTGACCAACTAGGATTAATGCATCAGCAATGTATCGATTGTTTAGGTTGACATGAATTTATCGCGGAGTGCTCAGCTGGGTGTCTACGGTGGCATCCTCATTGCTCTGGGCTCCTACGGTTCCGGTGCGAATCGCTACCGTGGCGGCCTTGTCCACGCTCTGGGACTCGACTGGATCACCTACGGTCACGGTCAGATTTTCTGTGAGATTGTGATTTGGGTAGGTATCGCCCTGCTGCTTATCTCGTGGCTGCGCATCGGGCGGGAACTGCTGTTCTCGAAGGGGACCATCCGGGACATTGTGGCCGGTTCTGCCCATGATGGCGACGCAGCAGACGCTGCGGTTCCAGCGAACGCTGGCGGCGATGAGTCCACGTTGCGTCGGTTCAATTCAATCCTGATGGCCTGGGCAATTCCCCTCGCGCTGGCCGCACCGCTGTTCTCTCGCGATGTCTATTCGTATCTCATGCAGGGCGCGATGGTCCGCGATGGGTTTGATCCCTACACTGAGGGAGCTGCAGCCAATCCAGGGCCGATGCTGCTGGAGGTATCCGCAGATTGGCGGAATACCACCACCCCGTATGGCCCGCTGCATCTGGGAATTGGCGAGGTCATCACGCGGATTGTCGGCGACAACATCACCGTCGGCGTGATTCTCTACCGCATTGTGTGTCTGCTGGGCTTCGCCGCCATTGTCTGGTCGATCCCGCGAATCGCCCGGGAGCTTGGAGCAAATCCGGCTTTCGCACAGTGGCTCGGTGTGCTCAATCCACTGGTGCTACTGCATCTGATTGCGGGTATGCACAACGAGGCACTGATGGTCGGATTGGTCAGCCTGGCACTAGTCGCCGCACTGCACATGGAGCGCATGCGGGGTGGCCTGGTCGCTGCTGTCCTCATCGGAATTGGCGTCGCGCTGAAAGCCACCGCTGTCCTGGCGCTGCCCTTCGTCGTGTGGATTGTGTTGACCAGGCGCGAGCCCATCGCCACGGTTCAAGAGATGCTGCGCAAGATTCCGGCGATTGCCGGTGTGGGCATCGTGTTGGTCGCAGTTTGCGTCGGCACGCTTGCAGTGGTGACGTGGCTGACCGGCTCGAGCTGGGGCTGGATTTCCGAGATCAGTGGCAATACCAAGGTGATTAACCCCCTGGCAGCACCGTCAGCGGTCGCTGGTGTGATCTCGGGCGTCACGGCGTGGTTCAACGACGACATCGGTTTCAATGTCATCGTCAGCCACACACGCGTGGTCTCCTCCATCATCATGCTGGTGGGACTCGTGATCTCCTGGTTCTACTTCCGAGCCACCCCTCGTAACAATGTCGCTGGCATGATTGCCGCCTACGTGGTGGCCTGCGTATTTAATGCCGTGGCACTTCCCTGGTACTACGCCAGCTTATTGACTCCCATGGGAACGATTCGCCCGCCACGATGGGTGGTTCAAGGCACCGTGTTGTTCACATTCATCCTGTCGCTGTCCTTCGCCGGCGGCGGCAATCACCGCTTCTACGACGTGCCCTGGATGGTTATCATTACCGTTCTCGGCTGGCTGGCCGTCGGCTGGCTGACCACTGGAAAATTCAGCTGGAAGTACCCGTGGCGTGACGATAAAACCGCCGCAGACACGGATTCCACGGTGGCGCCCCTGTCGCGGTCGACCGAGGTCGCATAGTTGTCCATGCCCACCCCACAGCCTCTCTCGACCATCGCGCTGCCACAGTCCTACGAGCTCTGCCGCGATATTATGGCCTCCCACGGTCGCACGTATTCCCTGGCCACGCGACTATTGGCACCCCGCCAACAGCGTGCGGTGTGGTCTCTCTACGCCTGGGCACGCATCGTCGATGACTACGTCGACTGCCCCGCCGACGCCGACCGCTCCCCCACGCACATCGAAGCCACGGTCACACGTTTAAGCGAGCTTTTCCACTCAGCTGTCGTCATCGGTTCGCTTGACGACGTCCACCGCGACCGCGACCGTGCCGTCATCTCGGCGGCCGCACAGACTTTTCGCGACTACGACATCGATCCACAGCTCTCTGCGGACTTTGTTCACTCCATGTTGATGGACGTGCCCGACACATCGTGCCACATTGCGCATTTTGAAACATGGGAGCAACTCGACTCGTATATGTGGGGCTCCGCAGCAGTCATCGGCCTTGAGATGATGCCCATCCTAGGCACCCGCGCAGGGGTCTCCCGCGAGGAAGCCACTCCCTACGCAGAGCTCCTGGGAAAAGCCTTTCAGGTGACGAATTTCCTCCGCGACATCGCCGAGGATTTTCGCCGTGGCCGTATTTACCTACCACTGAATGAGTGGGAGGCCTTCGGAGTGGGTACCGAGGAGATCGGCTACTGTGCCGCCACGGGACAGACGACCCCGGCGGTACGTCAGGCATTGGCCTTCTTCATCGCTCGCAACCGCGCACTCTATGCCGAAGCCAGCAGCGGCGTGGACATGTTAGAGGTGCCAGGGCGTCAGGCTATCCGTGCCGCGGAGATTCTCTACTCAGACATTCTCGGCGAAATTGAGCGCATGAACTACAACGTCTTTGCGCAACGCGCTCAAGTGGGACGCGCTCGAAAAGCAAAAATCGCCCTCCCGCTGCTTTTCACAGCAGTGGCCGGGCGATTACGACAGGAGCTATCGCGGGCGTAGGACGGCGGGCGTAGGACGCCGTCCGGGTCTTTACAACGCCATAGCCTGTGCGCGGCGCATTACTTCGCGTGCAAGGTGACCGTGCAGGGCGTCCACCGGACGTCCAGGCAGAGATTCATCTTCGGTGAATAGCCACTCCAGCGTTTCTTCTCGCGTGTAGCCGCCGTCGGCAAGCAATGCGAGTGCGCCAGGTACAAAACGCGCGACCTCATCATCTTCAAAGAAGCGGGCGGGAATTTGTGCAATGCCGTCGCGGTGGACTGCAATAAGGCGACCCTCCTGCAGCAACGCGTGAATTCGGGTGACGGTGACGCCAATGAGGTCAGCGGCATCGGGCAGCGCAAGAGTGGGTTCGTCGGCGCTCAGGACATCGTGGCAAGTTGGAATCTTTCTCACACTGGTCACTTTAGCGCGTTGGCCTTGCAGTAGGTACGTCCCCATATACTTATTAGAAGCAACTGATTGGAACAGGGAAGGCTGGTTTATGTCGCAGCTTGTCGAGGGGCAGATTCTCGATGGTCGCTACCGCATCGGAGCCACCATCGCACACGGTGGCATGAGCACCGTGTACTGCGCCACCGATTTGCGGCTCGATCGCAGGGTGGCCGCAAAGGTCATGGATCCGCGTTTTGTCGACGACGAGTCTTTCCGCATCCGCTTCGAACGTGAGGCCCGCGCGGTCGCGCACCTCAATGACGAGTCGCTTGTCAACGTCTACGACCAGGGCACGGACCCGGCGGGGCATGTTTTCCTCATTATGGAATTCGTCGACGGTGGGACCCTCCGCGAACTGCTCCGTCAGCGCGGTCCGATGCCTCCGCATGCAGCTGCCGTCGTGATGCGCTCAGTTCTGCGCGCCCTATCGGTGGCGCATTCCCGCGGCATGGTGCACCGAGATATCAAGCCGGAAAATGTGCTGATTGCCTCGGACGGGCGAGTGAAGCTGGCGGACTTCGGTCTAGTGCGCGCGGCCGCTGATGCCAAGGTGACCTCTAACTCGGTCATCGTCGGCACCGTCGCTTATCTGGCTCCGGAGCAGGTCACGGGTGAATCCATCTCCCCTGCATCCGATGTGTATGCGGCGGGTATTTTGCTCTTTGAGCTGCTTACCGGCACCACGCCATTCATCGCCGATTCTTCGCTCGGCGTTGCCATGAAGCGATTGAACGAAGATGTCCCGCCACCCTCGGAGTTCATCGACGGCGTTCCCGAGGAGTTCGACGAGTTGGTCGCCCGCGCTTGTTCCCGCAGGCCGGAGGATCGGTTTGAGACGGCCGAGGAATTCGGTGACGCACTCGAAGACATTGCGGACAAACTCGCGCTGCCACCATTCCGCGTGCCGTCGCCCGTCAATTCAGCAGCCGCCAACGCTGCCGCCATGGAGGGGCTCACAGAGGACTTCCACCGACCGGGCAACGACCATTTCGATGACAGACACGGCACCGCAGAGACGGCACCCGAGCGCTTCGGTCACGACGGCTATGGCTTCTCGACGGACGCACCCGGTAGCCCCGTTTCTTCCCGACCACCGGGACCACCAAACGTTTTCGATGATTTCGACGACCCGGATGCGGGGCGGACACGCACTTTCGATCGCTATGACGAGTACAACCCCCCTGGCTGGGAATCCCCGGAGCCGTCTGGTGGAGCTCTCGTACCAGCCGACATTCCAGGCGCTCCGGAATATCCGCTGCCGCCGGACACTCAGGGCCCACAGCACCCACAGCATCCGCAGCCGCGATCTGCTCAGACTCAGACGCCTAAGAGCCGTCGAGCTACCCGACAGCGGACGCGCCGTGGATGTGCATTGTGGCTGATTATCGCCCTGGTTGCCACGTTGGGCATGGGGCTTGGCGCGTGGTGGCTGGGCTCTGGCCGTTACGGCGAAGTGCCCTCTATCACTGGGCTGTCGCAACCACAGGCGATGACCGCAATCAGTGAGGCGGGCTTTGAACCGGTGGTTGATGAGCGCTACGACAACGATGTCGCAGTGTCCCAGATTATTGGCTCGGACCCCCTGGCTGGAGCGCGGGTTGTCCGCGGTGATGATGTTCGCGTGCTGGTCAGCCTCGGCCGCCCGACTGTGCCCGCATATCCCGCGAACCACTCAAAGGAAGTGTTCAGTGCTGCCCTAGCTAAGCGGACGTTGAAAGAAGAGGTCGGAGACCCCGTCTTTTCCGATGATGTCTCCACCGGCGGCTTGGTATATGCGGTTCCTGCTCCAGGACAGACCGTCGAAGTTGGCTCAGTTGTGACTGTGCATTACTCCAAGGGGCCAGCACCGGTGAAGGTGCCAAAAATCGTGGGGCTTCAAGAGGATGAAGCTCGTGAGCTGTTGAGCAAGGCCGGGCTGGAAGTCCGGGAGGTATCGGCGGAGTTCTCCTCCTCTGCTGAGCCGGAAGAGGTTCTTTCCGTGTCTCCTGAGGAAGGCACTGGCCTCGAACGCGGTAGTTCTGTGACGTTGACCATTAACAACGGCATCGAAGTGCCCAATGTCGTGGGCAAGTCGGAGGATACTGCTCGCCAAATTCTGCAGCGCGAGGGCATTGAGGTAAGCGAAGTAAAGGACGCGTCCTCCTCCTCGCGCGACTACGGCCGTGTCGACGCAGTCTCACCGAGTGCAGGTCGTTTGGTTAACCCCAATGATGCGACTGTCACGCTGACGGTGTCCAGAGCAGTGAAGGTTCCGCAGCTGCTGGGTAAAACTGTTGCGCAGGCACGTCGTGAAGCGGAGAAACAGCATCTTCAGCTCGACATCGACGTCTCTGCGAACGAGGAGGATCGCATCGTATTGCAGTCACCCCGACCGGGCGCCAAGGCCACGGCGGGCGACCGCATTTCGGTCAGCACTCTGTAAAAAGTGCAGCGCTCCACTGAACGCGGCGCTGCACCAGCTGGGCTAGTTGTACCTAGCTGAGCTGGTTGCAACTAGTTGCGCAGCATCTCGGCAACCAGGAAGGCCAGCTCCAGCGACTGCTGAGTGTTCAAACGCGGGTCACAGGCGGATGCGTAACGGCCTGGCAGGTCGACATCGGAAATGTCCTGCGCGCCACCGAGGCACTCAGTGACATCTTCGCCGGTCAGCTCCACGTGGATACCGCCCGGGTGTGAACCGATCGAGCGGTGCACCTCGAAGAAGCCCTGAACCTCGTCGACGATGCGGTCGAAGTGGCGGGTCTTGTACCCATTGGAGGCCGAGTAAGTGTTGCCATGCATCGGGTCGCACTGCCAAATGACCTTGTGACCAGAAGCTTCCACAGCCTCAACGATGGGAGGCAGCACGGAGCGAACCTTGTCATTGCCCAGACGCGAAGTCAGGGTCAGGCGACCAGGCTGGAAGAACGGGTCGAGCTTGTCGGCGTAAGTGACAGCCTCCTCCGGCGTGGTGGTCGGGCCAATCTTCACACCGACGGGGTTGCCAATCATGGCAGCCAGGTTGATGTGGAAATCCTCAATGCCACGGGTGCGCTCACCAATCCACAGCTGATGCGCGGAGAGGTTGAACAGCTCCTGGCTGCCATCGTTTTCAGAAAGGCGCAGCATAGCGCGCTCGTAGTCAACAACCAGCGCCTCATGCGAGCAGTAAATCTGCGCGGTCTGCAGGTTCGAGTCCGCAACACCACAGGCAGCCATGAACTGCAGTGCGTGATCAATCTCGCGTGCCAGGTCCTCGTAGCGGGCGCCAGCCGGCGAGTTGCTGACGAACTCACGGTTCCACTCGTGCAGACGGTGCAGGTCAGCGGTGCCCGAACCTGTCAGTGCACGTACCAGGTTCATCGCCGCGGAGGCATTGGCGTAGGCACGCACCATTCGAGCTGGGTCGTGAACTCGAGCTTCTTCGGTCGGCTCAACACCGTTGACCATGTCACCGCGGTAGCTGAGCAAACCGTCGCCGTCGATGTCCTTCGAGCGCGGCTTGGCGTACTGACCAGCGATACGAGCCATCTTCACGACCGGAGTGGATGCGCCGTAGGTCAGCACAACGGCCATCTGCAGCAAGGTCTTCACATTGGCGCGGATGTGCGGCTCAGTATTGGACTCAAAGGTCTCCGCACAATCACCGCCCTGCAACAGGAAGGCCTTACCATTAGCGACGTCGGCAAGCTCCTGACGAAGCTTGCGAACCTCAGGCGCGACCACAATTGGCGGCACCGATTCGAGAATGCGACGCACGTTTGCAGCGGCGCGGGCATCCCAGCTTGGCTGCTGTAGGGCTTGGCGGGATACGACATCAGCAAAGCGCTCAGCCATGTCTCCGGGAAGCGGTGGCAGATCGGGCAGGTCATCTACAGGGAGATCAATAGTCCAACTCACAGAAGTTCATTGTAGTGCCCCTGCCAGAAGGGTGTTAGTCAGGTCACCAAATATTCGAATTCCGTTGCTTAATCAAGCGGCAACTTCTGTGCAATCTTTTGAAACTTCAGCAGATTGTGCTGGGCATCTGCCAGCGCGTCGTGCTTACCTGCAGTCTGTTTCGGCAACCGTGGCTTGCCCGCCATCTCCCAGTACTGCTTGAGTTCACGGGTATAACGTGGCATGAACTGCGGCAGCTTGGTCATATCACCCCAAAGCTGCACCAACGCAATGTGATCGTAGGCGCCTACCCAAGCCCACAGCTCTGGGCTGCCCGTACCGGGTTCGGTGAAAAATGCCAGCAGTTCCTCGCGGATCGTGTCCCGGTTCTTCCACAGCGGAGATGAGGGGTTGGGCAGCTGATTGAGCACGTTGGCCCGCACCCACGGGCCGGCCTTGCTCTCATTGAACTCGGTAGACACCGCGTAGTATTCGCGGCCGTCCTCAGCTACGACACCGATGGAGACAAGATCAATAGTCTTGCCGTCTTCAATAAACTCGGTGTCATAAAAATAACGCACGGTGTGGAATCCTCTCCAGCCTCGGCCTCGCGTCGGCTACCTCGCGACCAAAAGACCGTGGAGCCCTACCGAGCAAATCTTACCCATGCACCGAATCGCCATAGGAAGTGTGCAGCCCCACTGTCGCGAAAACTATCTGCGCCTAATTATTCTAGCGAGCGCGTCGGAACCAGCGACGAGGGGTCGGCTTCGGCCCCGGAGCCGGAGTAGTGAGCTCTCCACCCGGTTCGGTTCCCGCTGGATAGCCGGTGCCGGCCTCCAAGGACTTCTTCACATCAGTCGCGTAAGCATCGACATATTCCTGACCAGAAAGCTTCTGAATTTCCTTAATCAGGTCATCCGTCAGTGCCCTGGCCGCTTCATACTCATCGCTGTACTTGGCTTTGTACTCCGACGGATCAATCGGATCGCCGATAATCGTGCCGACCTTCACCGGACGAGGAATCCACGAACCAATCGGGTTGGCTTTCTCCGTATCAATCATCGCCATTGGGAACACCGGCACACCGGCCTCCAGCGCGACACGTGCCGCACCGGTTTTACCGCGGTACAGTCGACCATCGGGACTACGGGTGCCTTCCAAGGAAATGCCCAGCAGGTCACCGCGTGACAGCACCTTCAAGCCGGCGTTCAGCGCATCGCGAGCTGCATCACCAGAGGTACGGTCAATCGGCACCTGCCCCACCGAGGAGAAGAAGAACTTCTGGATACCGCCGACAAAGCCCGGCGTGGTGAAGTACTCCGCCTTCGCCAGGAACGTCAGCTGACGACGGCAGACCAGTGGGAAGAAAAAGTGATCCATCACAGCAAGGTGGTTCGACGCCATCAGCGCTGGACCTTCCTGAGGAATCTTCTCACCACCGATGTAGTACGGGCGATTATAGATCCGCAGCCAAGGGCCAATGAGGATGTACTTAAAGAACTTGTACCAGCGATTATTCACAGTTTAAAACTATACAGGTTCAGTTGGTCCGACGATCCATCTCCGCAGCCATTCCCCCACCTTTTCGCGGGCGAATTCCCCTGCAATCCCCAAATTGACGCTTTACGACGATGTCGCACCCTCGGCAGCCACAACGCTGCGCGCAATATCCGCCGCACCAATCAACCCAGCATCCGCACCTAGTTCAGCGACCCGCACATCCGCTACCGGACGATAGCCAGCGCCGGTGAGATTGCGGGCAAACTCGGCCTTGGCCTTGTCCAGGTATAGATCAGACGCCGAGGCAACACCGCCACCGATAACAATCAATTCCGGATCAAAGACATCGCCCACCATCGACAGGCCACGCCCCAGCCAGGTAGCAAAGTCATCAATCGCAGCTAGAGCCAATTCATCCCCCTGGCGAGCAGCCGAGACGACATCGGTACCAGTTACCGAGCCGGCCACGAGCCCGTCGGTAAGCCGCGAGAAGTAGCGACCGGATTCAGAGAGTTCCTGAGCGGTGGTAACCAACGCCGTACCCGAGCAGTAACGCTCCAAGCAACCACGCTTTCCGCAGGAGCAGGGACGACCATCCGGCACAACGGTGAGGTGGCCGAATTCCGGCGCCGTGCCGTACGCGCCACGGTAAATCTCACCCCCCTGCATCATCGCGCCGCCGATTCCCGTACCCAGCGCAAACAGCACCCAATTATCCGCACCGCGAGCCGCACCAAAGCGATACTCACCCCAGGCGGCCGAGTTGGCATCGTGCTCAAGCTGCAGCGGACATGGGAGAAGCAAGGATAAACGCTTGACGACGTTCGCATCGCGCCACGGCAGATGCGGGGCAAAACGAACCGTCTGGCGGTCAGAATCCAAAAAACCAGCTACAGCTAAACCGATGGCGCTGACATCTGGAAAGCGTTCAACCAAGCGCTCGGATGTCTGGACAATGCCACGTTCAATGGCATCCACACTGCCATCAGAACTGGTCTGAACTCGATACAGCACCTGCCCATCAGCGCTGACCACTGCAGCGCGCAGGTTTGTTCCACCAATATCAAAACCGATAGCCGGGCGATCAGCGGCGTCGGACTCGTCTGAGTTCGGATGAATCGGAATATCGGTGGACATAACAGTTGATTATAAAGGGATTGCGCAGGTTCGGAGAATTCGGCGAGCCCGAGCAGCCATGACCTCCCAGGTCCACGACTGCACAACATGCTCCCGACCACAGGCTCCCATCGCCGCCGCGCGCTCCGGATTATCCAAAATCTCAACCAGCCCGGTGGCGACGCTGCGCTTCGAGGCCCCGTCGACAACGATGCCAGTTTCGCCATCGATAACTGTCTCCGGGGCGCCACCAGACTTGCCAGCTATGACAGGGACACCGCAGGCCTGTGCTTCCAAGTAGACAATGCCGAGGCCTTCTACATCGAGGCCACGTCCGCGGGTTCGGGCGGGCATGGCAAAAATGCTGGCCGCATTGTAATAGGCGGGGAGGTCATCATAAGAGACCTTGCCGGCAAAAATAACCTGCTCGGAGACCCCGAGCTTTACTGCCAGCTTTTTCAATTCTCGGTTCAACGGACCAACGCCCACGATCAGCAACCTGGCATCCGGGTGCTGCTCAAGAACCTTAGGCATGCTGCGAATCAGCATATCTTGGCCTTTTCGGCGCACTAGCCGAGAAATACAGACGATAAGCGGCTGGGACTCACCGATTCCGTGGTGCTGCCGGATCTTCTGTCCCGCCTCGGGGTCCGGGGAAAATCGCTCGATATCGACACCGGAAGGCAGGCGTTCAAATGCTGTTTGCGGACCAAAGGCTGCCGCAAATCGACCACGGGTGTAGCGGGAAATATAGGTCACAACATCGGAGCTCTTACCAATGCGCCTCAGCATCTGGCGGGCCAATGGCAGCATCGACCAGCCCACTTCATGTCCGTGAGTGGTAGCAACGATGCGGGTGGCACCTGCGCGACGGCATGCGTCGGCAAGCAAACCAAGTGGCGCGGCGGCACTAAACCATACGGTGTCAATGCGTTCGGTGCGAATAATCTGAGCGGCGCGACGAGCTACGTGCGGCAGTGGCAGCAGCACGGAATCACGCATGCGATAAACACGGTACGGTAGCGACTCGTCGTAGGCGCGGAGCTTTTCTTCGGGGGCTCGCGAGGACGCGAGGACTACGAGGTTCTCCGGATCCAAACGAGCACAGAAATCACGCAGGTAGGACTCGATTCCACCATCGCGAGGCGGGAAGTCATTCGTAATGAGCAGTACGCGCGCAGACATGGAGCCGAGTTTATCTACCTTGACTAAAAGGACGCGAGGTCACCTGCCGCTAGTTAGAAGCGGACAGCGCCTTGGTACGGGCCACCTTGGTCGATGGAAACGACCTGGACTGGAATACCGTAGTCGGAAGCATGGACAATCTGACCATTGCCGATGTACATGCCCACGTGCGTGATTCCCGGGTAGTAACCGATGATGTCGCCCGGCTGCAGCTGGTCGCGGCTCACCGGAGTACCACCGGCGAGCTGTGCCTGCGAGGTCCGCGGGATGGACTTACCAATCTGCTGGTACGCCCAGTACATCAGGCCGGAGCAGTCGAATGCGGAGGGACCAGCAGCTCCCCACGAGTACGGGGAACCCAGCTTCGACATCGCGGCATCAACTGCGGCGGAAGATCCGAGCAGTTTGTCCAACCCTTCGGTAATTGGGTTGTTCTTGGAAATCCAGATTTCCCGCTGTTCGGGGCTCAGCGATTCAACCATGGACTTGACATGCTCGGCGCGCTCATCAAATTCGGCGCTGCGCTTGTCCAAATCATCGCGGCGCTTGGCCAGGTCATCGAGCTGCTTGCGGATATCGCCCTGCAGACGCAGCGCATTGGCCTTGCCATCCTCGGCATCCTTGCGGGCTTGCACCGCACGGCTGACGACTTCATCGTTGTCGCGGAACATCTTGTTGATGTAGCCGGCACGGTCGATAGCGTCCTGAGCACTGGAAGATCCCAGGGCGGCAGACAATGGGTCGACGATTTCACCACGCATCCGCTTCTTCGCGAAGTAGGAAATCTCACCAGAGAGCGCCTTGAGATTATCCTGTGCTCGGAGAACCTGATCCTCAGAGTGCTTCAGTTCCCCTTCGGCGTGCCGGAGTTCCTCTTCCTTGGCCTGAACCTGAGAATCCAGCTCGGTAACTTCCTCAGAAACCGCTTCGGTATCCCGAGAAATCTTCTCCAGCTCTGCAATAATGCCGTCTGCAGTAGCCAGATCCGGGGCTGGCTGTTCATCCTGCGCAGAGGCAATCGGCGCCAAACCTACGGAGCCAAAGGTTAGCCCAGTCACGACCGTAAGCCCGACTACACCGCGACGAGAGTTGTGGCGACGGCGAGAGGCACGGTGACGCGACAAATCCAAACCCTTTTCAAGTTGTGTATTCAAATTTCTTCCCCGAAAAACAAAACATCAAACCACTTGACGCATTCGAGCAAATTGTAGCAGCCTTGCCGCGGAACAACACACCGACAAACCGCCAGCACAAAGGGGTATCCAAAGGGAGTAACCAGGATAGCCCTTCGACTCCACGCATTGCGTAACCGCAGTAGAAAAACAAAAAATGAGGCGAGTGCCCCTATAGTGCTTTACGACGCGCATAGCGTCAGCACCCGGGCGCTCGCCTCAGTGCCCCCTCGGTAAAAAGAGAGCCAAGGCTCTGCGGGGCATCAAGGCCCCGCAGGTTGTCATCCGTTCAAACAGATTAGAAGCGGACGAAGTTGTGAACCGGCATGTAGTTCATCGGAGCTTCCTTGACGACATCGCCGGACTGCGGAGCGTGAATCACGTTGCCGTTGCCGGAGAAGATGCCGACGTGGGTAGCGCCAGAGTAGAAGGAAACGATGTCACCCAGTGCCGGGCTGGAGACCGCGGTACCCTGGGAAGCCTGCGCCTGGGAGGTACGCGGGATCGACTTACCGACCTGCTGGTATGCCCAGGAGGTCAGACCGGAGCAGTCGAAAGAGTTCGGACCGGTAGCGCCCCACACATACGGGGAACCGATCTTGGAACGTGCAGCGGAGACGATAGCCGAACCAGTGGACGGTGCTGCAACGTTTGCAACGCTGCCGGAGGTAACCTCACCTGCGATGTCGTTGAACTTGCCAACAACATCCTGCATACCTGCAACCTGCGGGGTATCGAAGCCGTTCAGTGCGCCCTGGATGTCGTTCAGCGGGTTAGCGTTAGCGGTCGGAACTGCGAGAGCGGTAACGCCGGCGACAGTTGCGCCAAATGCGACTGCGTTGCGTGCAAAGTTAGAACGGCGGTGGTGCTTGCCCATTGTTTTGAAACTCCAAAATCTTCCTGTTTAGCCGACCGGGTTAGCTGACGGGTTCGGAAGAATGGAAGACTTCCTACCCTCCGGGATTTCCCTTTGGGATTCACCCCATGGTTCGAGGTGGGTCCCCGGCTCGAATCCCCTGAGGCTCTCACTACTTAGACCCTCAGGACCTTCGATAAGGCTCTGTGTTTTCTTATCAATGACCGGCACCAACTCAGTGGCCCCGTTTCAATGTCTCGATAAGGTTACGAAATGGCATCAAGTTTTGTCTAGCCGTTTGTCCAGAAAACCGCTCGAGGCCCGGTTGTTACCATCGATAGAACTAAACCGTTACCAAGCTGTTACAACTAAACACTCCCCCTATAGCGGAATAATAACAGTTTGATAAACGTGTCACTACCTGGCATTTTGAAGTCCGCCGAGAACTTTACACTTAATGCCTTAAAGTCGACACATTTTTATCGCGGGCTCAAAACGTGTTTTATGTCACACTCCAGCTTGCAACAGCTCAATTTGCTCAAGTTTCACAGTTTTAACACCACTAGGAGCGCTCAGCATAGGATTATTGACGTGGATTCAGGACAACAGCACTTCCCTCTCGAAGGCACCGTCGATGATTCTCTTTTCAACACCACCTTTGTCGTCGTAGACCTGGAAACGACCGGATTGAAGGCCAAAAACGACCACATCATTGAAATTGGGGCCATCAAAACCCGTGGCGGTAAGACAATTGGCACCTTTTCCAGCTTCATCGACCCCGGTATGGAGATCCCCGACCACATCACATCTCTGACCGGCATCACTACCGCCGATGTTGAAACCGCCCCACAGCTCGGCACAGTTATTACTCAGTTCCTCGAATTTGCCCGGGGAAGCGTCTGGGTTGCGCATAATGCCAAGTTCGATATTGGATTCCTCCGCCAGGCTTGCACAGATTTGGGCCTAGATTGGCCGAGCCCCAGTGTCGTAGACACCCTCACGTTGGCGCGTCGCGTCCTCGACCGCTCACAAGTTGGCAGTTTCAAGCTCTCACAGCTCGCACGGTACGTCGGTTCTCCGAATCGCCCCACCCACCGGGCGCTTGACGACGCAATCGCAACCGTCGACGTCCTTCACTACCTCGTGGAGAGACTAGCTGGCGATGAAGTACAAACAGCGTCCGAGCTAGTGCACTACTCGCCCACCGTCGCTCCAGAGGTTCGTGCTAAACGGCACCTTGCCGATGGAGCTCCGCACACCCCTGGTGTCTATGTTTTTCGGTCAAGAAATGACGACCCCTTATATATAGGTACAGCTCTCGATTTGCGACGTAGACTTCTGCAGTATTTCAACGGTACTGATTCTCGTCGCAAGATTACGGAAATGGTCTCTCTAGCCGAACGCGTCGAGATCATCGAGTGCCCGCACGGCTTCGCTGCAGAAATTCGCGAGGCTCGTCTGATCTCTGCACTCCGTCCGCCCTACAACCGACAACGCACCGAACCAACCCGCGGCTGGTACATCGTCCCCACTAGCCCCGGTCGGCCTGCCAAGATTAGCCGGGCAGTCACCGACGCCCGCAGCCTAGGTCCTTTCCGCACGCGCGACACCGCTACTGCCATCCGCGACAGGTTCTCCGCGCTTAACGACGACTTTGCGATAACAACCGCTCAGATCTCCACCACCGGCGCAGACGAGATCGCAGACATGATTGCAGAGATATCAGCACTTGCCGAAGCACACCGCTTCCAACGCGCGGCAGTGCAACGTGACCGCGCCGCGGAGTTCATTATCAGCTTGGACAAGCAGCAGCGCCTGAGCATGCTTGCCGCCATCCCATCTCTGCAAGCCGCTTTCCCCGATGGCAATGGCGGCTGGCATCTAGCGGAAATTCGCTACGGCAGGTTGGCCGGCGCCAGCACCGCACCACGTGGCGCGGAAATGAACTACATCATCGAGCTCATGGAGAGTTCAGCCCAAACAGTCACTCCAGATGATTCCTTATATAAAGGAGCATCGATTGATGAACTCAGTATTATCTGGAAATGGCTGCAGCGCCCGGAGGTACGAATAAAGCCCACCGGAGGCGAGTATTCCTACCCTAGGTTAGGCGCAGGAAAATACCTTCAGTGGGCAATTGACGCGCAGCAAGCACGTCGTGAAGCGCGACGCGAACCTTAACCCTTCATCGCCGCGGTAAGGATGTCCAAGCACAGCCCCGACTGGAGCGTTTCCTTGACCTCTTCAATGGAGTCGGCCATAGCTTCCTTTAGCGGACGGCCACTCAGACCACGCGAAATGGCGATTGCGGCGGCGGAGTTAAGGATGACTGCATCGCGAATCGGGCCTTCGAGCTCGCCAGCCCAAATGCGACGTGCAACATCAGCGTTGTAAGCAGGGTCACCGCCACGCAGCGCGTCAATTTCGGAGTACTCCATGCCATAGTCATGTGGATCGATGGCATCTTCGGCAACTCCACCGTTTTCCACAATAAAGACCTTGGTGGGGCCAGTAACGGTAATCTCGTCGAGGCCATCGCTTCCGCGAACCACCAGCGCGCGCTGACCACGGCGGGCGAAGGTGTCCGCCATCGTCTCCATCTGATCTTCGAAGGCACAGCCAATCAAGCTCGCCTGCGGGCGTGCTGGATTCGTCAGCGGCCCCAACAGGTTGAAGACTGTCGGAACCGCTAGCTCCTTACGCACCGGTCCAGCGAAGCGCATGGCCGGATGAAAGCGAGCGGCAAAGAGGAAGCGCACGTAGAAATCCGGATGTTCCGGAGAAGTAACGAGACCGTTCTCAATGTCGATGCCAAAGGCCTCCAGCATGTCAGCTCCGCCCGACTTCGAGGAAGCCGCGCGGTTACCGTGCTTGAGCACCGGCACACCGCTGGCCGCGATAACAATCATGGACATCGTGGAGATGTTGACGGTATTTGCGCCATCACCACCGGTGCCGACGATATCGACTGCACCGCGCTCAATAACACCGGCGAGCTGTGGATCATGAACTGGGCGGGCAAATGAAAGCATGCCCTCAGCCGCAGCATCGAGCTCGGCAGCCGTAATCCCCTTGGCGAGGAGACCGAAAGCAAACGTTGCGGTCTGCACGTCTCCGGAAGCACCGGACATGATTTGATCCATGGCGAATCGAATGCCCTCACCGGAAACTTCGCGGCCAGCGCCAATCGTGGAGAGAACATGGCGCCAGTTTTCGACCGCCCTCTTATCGCCGATCTCGCTCATCGCCACTCCCTTCCACTAGATAGTCAAGTCTGTATTCGTACTTTATTAATACAACTGCACCTAGGTACTGCTGGCTATCCCGCCCACCAGGCGCACCACATCACAGGGCTGTTGAAAAAAATCCCACCGTGATGTACGTAATAAGACAAGATACCTCCCCCATATATCCAGCGCATCACCAGGTCCACCTTTTGCGTTCACCGAAAATCTCACCCCCATTGGGGCAACTGGAAAAATACGATATTAAACAGAGCCGAACCTGCGATAAACTAACCGACAACTGATGTCGCAGTATCGCTAACCCAGGTTCACCGGAGGTGAACCTGGCAGTCCAGGGGATGGACACCGCGCAACTCAGCACAACCAAACCCTCGAATTCGCCCGCGTCGGATAAAGACACCGGAAAGTTCCCATCAGGGGGAAAAATTAGTGAAATTCTCAGAAACCTTTCCTCGCGACCTGGGATTTTAGGAATTTTTATACAAAAACGGGGGTTGCAACGTGACTACTCCTTAAGAACAGAACATACTGTTAGTTGTGACGAGCGCAGTTGAAAATCAAGGTATGACAGCACCACGTCGTGCTGCGACACTGAACCGACCGAATATGGTCAGTGTCGGCACGATTGTGTTCCTGTCTCAGGAATTAATGTTCTTCGCCGGTCTGTTCGCGATGTACTTCGTGTCACGCGCGAACGGCCAGGGCGATTCGTGGGATTGGGGTACCGGCCACCTCAATGTCCCGTACGCACTATTGATCACCGTGATCCTAGTGTCGTCTTCGTTCACTGCCCAGTGGGGCGTGTTCGCGGCCGAGCGTGGCGACGTTTTCGCACTCCGTAAGTGGTACGCACTGTCTACCGCCCTGGGTGCAATCTTCCTCGTCGGCCAGGCTTACGAGTACTTCACACTGGTTAGCCACGGTCTGACCATTCAGAACTCCATTTACGGTTCGGTCTTCTTCATCACCACCGGATTCCACGCAGCCCACGTCCTCGCGGGTGTGCTGGCTTTCGTTGTGGTGCTTATCCGTACCTCCAAGGCGAAGTTCACCCCGGCACAGGCCACTGCTGCCATCGTGGTCTCGTACTACTGGCACTTCGTCGACGTCGTGTGGATTGGCCTGTTCATCACCATCTACTTCATCCAGTAGGCCGTATTGGCCGTCCTTTGTTTAGTACGGCCTACAGCCCATCCACTTTCCACGAACAGTCTTAAAGGGAAAAAGATGGAAAACACTACCTCCGAAACCAAGGACACCACGTCCTTGGCTGCGGCCCCGAAGTCAAAGGGCCGCCGCAAGATGCGCCGTACTGCCTCCGGCATTATGGCTATGGCTCTCGCCCTCACCGGCGCGGGCTTCCTCGCTAATGCTCTGACCCCTGATGCACAGACGGCTACTGCTCAGCAGGATGAAGCCGCAATGATTCAGCAGGGCAAGGAGCTTTACGACGTTGCTTGTATTACTTGCCACGGCGCCAACCTTCAGGGCGTTAAGGACCGCGGCAAGTCGCTGATCGGCGTCGGCGAAGGCTCGGTTTACTTCCAGGTTCACTCCGGTCGTATGCCGATGCTCCGCAACGAGGCTCAGGCAGCACGTAAGACCCCGCGTTACTCCGAAGAGCAGACGCTGGCTATCGCAGCCTACGTCCAGGCTAATGGCGGCGGCGCCGGCATCGTCCGCGACGAGGACGGCTCCATCGCTATGGAGTCGCTACGCGGTAAGAACGCCGGCCCGAACGGTGAGCTTGACAAGGCTGACGTTGCTCGCGGTTCCGAGCTGTTCCGCCTGAACTGTGCATCCTGCCACAACTTCACCGGTCGTGGCGGCGCACTGTCCAGCGGTAAGTACGCACCGGTCCTGGATCCTGCAAATGAGCAGGAAATCTACCAGGCAATGCTGACCGGCCCGCAGAATATGCCGAAGTTCTCTGACCGCCAGCTGTCTGCTGACGAGAAGAAGGACATCATCGCCTACATCAAGAACGCCAAGGAAACTCCGACCCCGGGTGGTTGGGGCATTGGTGGCATCGGCCCAGTTGCTGAGGGCCTTGTCATGTGGATTGTAGGCATTGTCGCTCTCGTAGCGGCCGCTCTTTGGATTGGATCCCGCCGATGAGTAATAACGAAAACAAGAAGTACAGCTCCGAAGAGTTGTCGAAGATGAGCAATGCGGATCTCGCTCGTCTGGGTGCTGAACTCGATGACGTGACCATTGCTTACCGCAAGGAACGCTTCCCGATTGCCAACGACCCGGCTGAAAAGCGCGCGGCTCGTGGTGTCACCATCTGGCTGGCACTGTCGGTCATTCTTGGCCTGGCATTCATCGCCATCTACCTGTTCTACCCGTGGCACTACAAGGGGCACGGCGAAGAGGGTCTGTGGCTGTACACTATGTACACCCCGCTGCTGGGTATCACCATCGGTGGCTGCATCGTCACCCTGGGTATTGGTGCAGTTAAGTTCACCAAGCGCTTCATTCCGGAAGAGATTTCGGTTCAGCGCCGCCACGATGGTCCGTCCGAAGAGGTCGACCAGAAGACCATCGTTGCCCTGCTGAACGATTCTTGGCAGACCTCCACCCTGGGTCGTCGCTCCGCTATCAAGGGCCTCCTTGGTACCGGCGCCGTCCTGGCTGGTATCGGCATGATCCTTCCGCTTGGCGGCATGATTAAGAACCCGTGGAAGCCACGCCACGACGTTGACGTCACTGGTGACGGCACCCTGTGGACCACTGGCTGGACTCTCGTCGAGAAGGGCCACAAGGTTTACCTGGGTCGCGACACCGGCGCTATCGCTGAAGAGGGCGTACACGGCTACACCACTAAGGGTGTTTCCCGCCTGGTTCGCCTCCGCCCAGAGGACCTGTCCGCAGGTTCCATGGAGACCGTCTTCCCTCTTCCGGAGGAGGACGTCAACGACGGCGACAAGTACTCCAAGGATGCTGATGTCTACGAGGCACACATGCACTCGATTCACGGCTCCCGCAACTCGGTCATGCTGATCCGTCTGCGTTCCCAGGACGCTGAAAAGGCAATCCTGCGCAAGGGTCAGGAAGACTTCCACTACGGCGACTACTTCGCCTACTCGAAGATTTGTACACACATCGGTTGCCCGACTTCTCTGTACGAACAGCAGACGAACCGTATTCTCTGCCCATGCCACCAGTCGCAGTTCGATGCACTGCACTACGGCAAGCCGGTCTTCGGTCCAGCTGCTCGCGCTCTTCCAGAGCTGCCGATCAGCGTTGACGAAGAAGGCTACATGTACGCAGAGGGCAACTTCATTGAGCCCGTCGGTCCGGCATTCTGGGAGCGTCAGTCATGAGTAATCCAACGAAACTAGCAACCGCTGCTAAGAATATGGATGACCGCTACACCCTGTCTGGCGGCATGCGTAAGCAGCTCAATAAGGTATTCCCTACCCACTGGTCCTTCCTGCTGGGCGAGATTGCACTCTACTCCTTCGTAGTCCTGCTCTTCTCGGGTGTTTACCTGACTCTGTTCTTCGACCCGTCGATGTCGAAGGTCATTTACGACGGTGCCTACGCGCCGCTCAACGGTGTCGAGATGTCTCGCGCCTACGAGACCGCCCTGCAGATCTCCTTCGAGGTTCGCGGTGGCCTGTTCATTCGCCAGATTCACCACTGGGGTGCTCTCCTGTTCGCCGTGTCCATCATGGCGCACATGTTCCGCATCTTCTTCACCGGCGCATTCCGCAAGCCGCGTGAGGCTAACTGGGTCATCGGTTCCATCCTCCTGCTGCTGTCCGTGGCAGAGGGCTTCATGGGTTACTCCCTGCCGGACGACCTGCTTTCCGGTGTTGGTCTGCGTATTATGTCCGCAATCATCATCGGTCTGCCGATTATCGGCACCTGGCTGCACTGGATGATGTTCAACGGCGACTTCCCGGGTGACATGATTATCCCGCGCCTGTACATTGCACACGTGCTGATTCTCCCGGCCCTGCTGCTGGGTCTGATTGCCGCTCACCTGGCTCTGGTCTGGTACCAGAAGCACACCCAGTTCCCTGGCGCAGGTCGTACCGAGAACAACGTCGTCGGCGTTCGTATTCTCCCGATCTTCGCAGTCAAGTCCGTTTCCTTCGGTCTGATCACGTTCGGCTTCCTGGCGCTATTCGCGGGTATCTTCCAGATCAACGCAATTTGGAACCTTGGCCCGTACAACCCGGCGCAGGTTTCCGCTGGTTCCCAGCCGGATATCTACATGCTGTGGACTGACGGTGCTGCCCGTGTCATGCCGCCGTGGGAGCTCTACTTGGGTTCTTACACGATCCCGGCAGTCTTCTGGGTCGCCCTGCTCTGTGGTGTTCTGGTTGTCCTGCTCTTCGCTTACCCGTTCATCGAGGCGAAGATCACCGGCGACAACGCCCACCACAACCTGCTGCAGCGTCCGCGCGACGTGCCGGTTCGCTCCGGCCTGGGTGCCATGGCTCTGGTTTTCTACACCCTACTGACTCTGTCCGGTGGTAACGACCTGATCGCATACCACTTCCAGATTTCGCTGAACGTGATGACCTGGGTTGGCCGTATCGGTCTGATCATCCTGCCTCCGATCGCTTACTTCGTCACTTACCGAATCTGCATCGGCCTGCAGCGCTCTGACCGCGCTGTCCTGGAGCACGGCATCGAGACGGGCATCATCAACCAGCTGCCTGATGGTTCCTTCATCGAGGTCCACCAGCCGCTGGGTCCGGTCGACGAGCACGGCCACGCCGTTCCGCTCGAGTACCAGGGTGCTTACGTCCCGAAGACCATGAACGAACTGGGCGCCGCTGGTAGCCCGGGTCGCGGTAGCTTCTTCAGCCCGGACTCCCCGGAGATCGCCGAAGAGGCAGCTCGTATCGAGCACGAGAACCACGAGCAGCAGGCTCAGATGTTCCGTGACCTCGAAGCTCAGAACGCTGAAGAGCGTCGCCAGCTCGAGCAGTAAAGTTCCGCGGTAGGTTTTCTACTGCGCTCAAATAAGACCACCCCGGTCCGCATCCACTTTGGATGTCGACCGGGGGGGTTTTTGTTACCCAGATTCTTCCGACCTCGCCTTGACCCAACATATGTCGGATACCAAATCTGCTGTTTACCAGTACTAAAATGGACATATGTCTACCAGTCCCTCCCCCACCACCGATCTTTCGAACAACGCCACACAGCTTGTCGCCAACGGTGTCAATTTCGACTACGAGGCCACGCCTGTTCTGCGCGATGTCTCGCTCACGCTTTCCGACGGCGATGTCCTCGGTCTGGTTGGAGACAACGGAGCCGGCAAGTCCACACTTCTTTGGCTACTATCTGGTCGTCGTCGGCCCACGAGCGGTACGGTGACTCATATTGGCACGCGTGTCCTCGGCTCTCAGGAGCTGGAAGCGCCTTTCGACTCCACGGTGCAAATGCTTATCGATGAGGCCCTCGGCCCCTCGAAACGTCGTTTAGCGGAGCTAGAAGAAGCAGCTGAGGCGATGGCCTTAGCAAAGACCCCAGATGAGTCTGAGGCGGCAGAGAAGGCGTATTCGAAGGCCTTCTCGGACGTCATGGCTCACGATGACTGGAACGCCGAACATAATGCGGAGATTGTGCTCGACCATCTCGGCCTGACCGGTACTGCTCCGGACGGCGCTCCCCTGACAGAGCAACTAACCACGGAGATTTCCGGCGGGCAGCGGGCGCGGCTGGGGCTCGCGATTACGCTCATTCGAAAGCCAGAGATTTTGCTTCTCGACGAGCCCACCAACCATCTCGATGAACGCGGTCGCCAGCTCGTGATTGACACCATCCAGAACCACCCTGGAGTGGTTGTGGTGGCAACACATGACCGCGACTTCCTGGATGCCGTTTGTACTGTAATTGGAGACTTGGTGCCGGGGCGCCCTGGTATTGGGCTGTTCCGTGGTAATTACTCCGACTACGCGAAGCACCGTCGCCACCAGCGTGAGCTATGGGAGCACCAGTGGCGCTCGGAGGAGCATGAACGCAATCGGTTGGAAGACACCATCGAGAATGGCGCTCGTGAGGTCTCACCGGGTCGGGAAATGACGGACAATAACAAGATGGCTTATGACCGCCGTGGCGGTCGTGTAGAGCGGCAAATCGCCCGCCGCGTGCGTTCGGCTAAGCAACGGCTGGAGGAACTCATTGAGGAAGGTGTGGAGCGTCCACCGGCACTACTGGGCTTTGATGCCCCGTTGACCGCACCCTTACCGACCAAGCGCGCTGCTTCGGGCAGCGATGAAGATTTTCACATCAAGATGCGCGGTGTGGTCGTCCCAGATCGAATTCGGGTTGGTTCACTGACTATTCGTCCCGGAGACAAGGTCGTGATCACCGGCCCTAATGGGGCCGGCAAATCTACTTTGTTTAAGACAATCATGGGGCAAGTTGAGACGCAGGCTGGCGAGGTACGTATCGGCGAGAACTGTCGAGTAGCCATGCTGGCTCAGGAACAAGACTGGGAAAACCCAAAGAAGTCCGCCCGTGAGTTGTACGACCTCGCGCCCAATGCCCGCGTGCCTCTCGACGACTTTGGGTTGCTTAGCCCCGAGGATGCCAATCGCCCGGTAGGAAGCCTCTCCATCGGCCAGCAGCGACGGGTGGCGTTAGCGTTGGTCGTAGCCAACCCACCGGAGATCTTGCTGCTCGACGAGCCTACGAACCATCTGAGTGTGGATCTAATCGAGCAGGTCCAAGACGCGATCGCATCTGCAGAGGGCACAATTATTGTGATTACCCACGATCACCGCATGATCAACTCGCTCGAAGCGCGTCATCTGCAGGTGACTGACGGTGAGGTCATCGAACTACCTAAGGGGCAGAAACCCGTCGAATTCGCTTGATGCGGAATCATATATTGACTACAGATCCTAACCGACGAGGTAACACCAGTTAGGAATCCCCTCCCACTCGCCCAAACAAAAAAGTCTCTCCCACTAACGCCCTTGTTAGTGGGAGAGACTTTTCGGTTATCTACGACTGTGGTTCAGTCTGATTGCACTCGGACTAGTGCTTCTCCGGCGGAGTGATGTACTGAGTGTTGAGCTTGGTGCCGGAGACGATCAGAATTACCGCGCCAAGGACAATCAGCCAGTAGGCCATGAATGCGATGCCGTAGCCCATGAGGAGGATGCCCATGGTCATCACGAACGGCCAAATCGAGCTAGCGGAGAAGAAACCGAGGGTACCTGCACCGTCGGCAATCTCTGCCTCTTCGAAGTCGGCCGGGGTGATGTCGGAGCGGCGCTCAGTGAAGTGGAAGTATCCACCGAGCATCAGAGTCATCAGAGCTGCGAGGACCAGGCCGGTTGCGCCAGCCCACTCGAGGCGACCCTGGCTTTCGTTGATGACGTTACCGGTGTCCTGGAGGTACTGAGTGCCGAAGATGTAGACGACAGCCATGAACCCCAGGAACACGGTAAGTCCGTAGAAGAGCTTTGCTGCAGACTTCATTTGAGAACTTCCTTTAAGTAAGAATCTTGCTGGGTTTACTTGGCGGTCGCGTTCAGGTCAATGGTGTTAGCACCACGATCACCCATGTCGCGGGTGTCGACACGACCGGAGTTGAACGGCGAAGTGGAGACTGCGAATGCCGGCTCACCGATGTGCTTCAGAGCATCAGCGTTAGTAGCTTCTGGGTTCTCCTGGCGGAACTTGATGTACTCGGTGAATGCCTCACGGGAGACAGCACGAATCTCGAAGTTCATCATTGCGTGGTAGGTACCACACATCTCGGCACAACGGCCAACGAATGCGTTCTTGACCTTGTCGCTCGGGTTGTCCTCTGGTCGGTTGGCAATCTTGTCCGAGTCAATCTTTTCGATCTGGAAGACACGGTTGGACTTGTTAGCCTCCGGGTGCGGGAACACGTCGCGCTTGAAGAGGAACTCCGGAACCCAGAAGGAGTGAATCACGTCAGCGGACGCGAGGTCGAACTGGATTGCAGTGTCTTCCGGAACAACGAGGACCGGAACCTCTTCGGTGGTACCGAGGGTCTCAATCTCGTCGTAGTGCAGGTAGTCGAGGCTCTCCTTGGAGCGTCCGTGAACCGGGTGCTCCTTCTGCTTTGCGCGATCCTCAGCGGACGGAACCTCGTGGCCGCCCTCGGTGAAGAACTGCTCATCAGCCGGCTTCTCAATACGGCCGTTGTATTCCTCGCCGCCCATCAGGTCAGCGGAAATGTTGGCGTAACCGAACTTCCAGTTCCACTGGAAACCGGTGACGTCGACGGTAACTTCCGGATCCTTATCCAGGGCAGTGACCTTGTCCTGAGTCTGAACCGTGAAGAAGAACAGAGTCATCACGATCAGAATCGGGAGAATGGTCAGAGACAACTCAACCGGAACGTTGTATGCAGTCTGGCGCGGGAACTCGCCCTTGCCCTTCTTTTCAGCCTTCTTAGCTGTGAAGTTTGCCATCGAGTAAAGGGTAACGCCCCAAACGATGATGCCGATAATCCAAGCTGCAACCCAGGTCCAAACCCAGAAGTTACCCATGGACTGTGCTTCCGGGGTCACACCTTCCGGCCAACCAAAGCGGAGCAGCTTGAAGAAGCCGTTCTCCGGAGGATTAACATCGCAGCCGGCAAGCAAGGCTGCGCTACCGGTGGCAACGCCGAGGACGCCGAGCTTACGGGCGACTCCGAACTTTCTACGCTGATTCACGTGTGTCTGCCTTCCTGATCCACACAATTTTCGATAACCGATTAAGGTTTCGTCCTACCCAAGCAGAGTAGTCGATTCTTAAGCTTTCTCCACAATAAATATGGCTGTGGGGTGCCTTTGAGTATATCTGCCCTAATAAAATACTGAGAAAGACCCGCCTATCGGGGGTGGCATTCTCACCAGTTACACCCTGTTGACGCTCCTAAGTCTATGAATTTTTTAGTGTTTGTGCCACGCGCTGACGCACACACCGTCCCGCGCAACCTTGCCCCGAGCCCTAGACACGGCAAACTCAGACATTCTCGCTTTTCCCCAAAAGGCATTAAAGTAGGTGCAGCATTTCTATGTGGCGCCAATCTGGGGTTCAACCCAGCTACTCAGCCACGCGGCGGTCCTTCACGGCCACCGGTTAAGGCGACAACCAGTCGCGCTGAGCCGCTAGCTACGGAGCCGTCGAAAATCCATTAAGTGACACTAAGCGAAAGGTGCGCGCACGAAGCATGTGTGGTCTTCTCGGAATCCTGGCTGCAAATTCTGACGCAGCGGAGCTCGTTCCCGTTGTCGAAAGGGCCCTGCCCTGCATGCGGCACCGCGGCCCTGACGATGCAGGCACGTGGCACGATGAGGACGCAGTTTTCGGCTTCAACCGCCTATCCATTATTGATATTGCCCACAGCCACCAACCGCTGCAGTGGGGACCAGAGAATCAGCCGAATCGTTACTCCATGACCTTCAACGGCGAAATCTACAATTTCGTCGAACTTCGCGAGCAGCTGGAGAAGAAAGGCTATGCCTTTAATACCTCCGGCGATGGTGAACCTATCGTCGTTGGGTTCCACCACTGGGGAGCGGACGTCGTAAAGCACTTGCGCGGCATGTTCGGCATTGCCATTTGGGACAGCGTCGAGCGCAAGCTTTTCCTGGCGCGCGATCCGTTCGGCATTAAGCCGCTCTACTACGCCACCACAGAGCGTGGCACAATTTTCGGTTCTGAGAAGAAGTCCCTGCTCGAAGCTGCGCCGGAGATGGGCATCGATGCGAAGAAGCTGAATAAGCGCGCACTGGAGCACTACGTCGATCTGCAGTACGTTCCGGAGCCGGAGTCGCTGCACACTGACATTGTTCGTCTGGAGTCGGGTTGCACTGCCATCGTTACGCCTGGTGGCGAAGTTAAGCAGACCCGCTACTTCAAGCCGAATTTCCCGATTCAGCCAGTGGCTAAGGGCGCTGAACAGGATGTTTTTGACCGCATTGCCCGTGCGCTGGAGGACAGCGTCGAGAAGCATATGCGTGCCGACGTCACGGTGGGCTCGTTCCTGTCGGGCGGTATCGACTCCACTGCGATTGCAACTTTGGCTAAGCGCCACAACCCGAACCTGCTGACGTTTACCACTGGCTTCGAGCGCGAGGGCTTCTCCGAGGTCGATGTGGCTGCCGAGTCCGCCGCCGCCATTGGCGTCGAGCACATTGTGAAGGTCGTCTCGCCGGAGGAGTTCGCCGGGGCGATTCCGAAGATTATGTGGTACCTCGATGACCCGGTAGCTGACCCTGCACTGGTGCCGCTGTACTTCGTGGCCGCAGAGGCTCGTAAGCACGTTAAGGTCGTACTGTCCGGTGAGGGCGCAGACGAGCTCTTTGGTGGTTACACCATTTATAAGGAGCCGCTGTCGCTGAAGCCGTTCGACAAGGTTCCATCTCCCCTGCTGCGCGGTCTGGCTAAGGTCGGCGAAGCTCTGCCAGAGGGCATGCGCGGCAAGTCGCTCCTGCAGCGAGGCACTACTCCGCTGGAACAGCGCTACTACGGCAATGCTCGTTCCTTTAACTTTGAGCAGCTGCAGGAAGTGCTGCCGTGGGCCAAGAAGGAATGGGACCACAGCGATGTCACTGCGCCGATTTACGCGCAGTCTGAAGGCTGGGACCCGGTGACTCGGATGCAGCACTTGGATCTGTTCACCTGGTTGCGTGGCGACATTCTGGTCAAGGCGGACAAGATCACCATGGCTAACTCCCTGGAGCTGCGCGTGCCGTTCCTCGACCGTGTGGTCTTCGACGTTGCACAGACGCTGCCGGTGGACATGCGTGTTTCTCACGGCACCACCAAGTACGCACTGCGTCGCGCCATGGAGCAGATTGTTCCGGAGCACGTGCTCAACCGCCGCAAACTGGGCTTCCCGGTGCCGATTCGCCACTGGCTGGCAGGCGACGAGTTGCACGGCTGGGCCGAGGACATCATCCGCGAGTCCCAGACCGAAGAGTTCATTAATAAGGACGCCGTGCTCAAGATGCTCGCCGAGCACCACCCAACCGAGCGCGACCACTCCCGCCGCCTCTGGACCATCCTGGCCTTCATGGTCTGGCACGGCATCTTCATCGAAGACCGCATTACTCCGGACATCGAGCAGCGCGACTACCCCGTCGAGCTCTAGCTCGCTTTACGACGGTCCCCGCGATTCAGCCCCATCCTGCCCCGGCAGGCTGTCACCATCGCTGGGGCAACCAATAGAAAAGGCTCGGACCTCACTCAGTTAACAAGAGTGAGGTCCGAGCCTTTTTACTATCCGACGCTTTTCACAGCGTCTGCTGACAGCTCTGCTCAGCTAATGACTTAGTTGAAGGAGTCACCGCAAGCGCAGGAGCCAGTGGCATTCGGGTTATCGATTGTGAAGCCCTGCTGTTCAATGGTGTCAGCAAAGTCGATGGTGGCACCGGACAGGTACGGAACCGACTGGCGATCAACGACCAGCTTGACGCCACCGAAAACTTCGGCGACATCGCCGTCGAGGCTGCGGTCATCGAAGTAGAGCTGGTAGCGCAGGCCGGCACAGCCGCCCGGAGCCACGGAAATACGCAGTGCCAGGTCGGTGGCACCTTCTTGGTCCAGAAGTGCCTTTGCCTTGGCAGCCGCAGCTTCGGTCAGGGTAACGCCAGTGCTCTGAGCAGTAGTCATAGCGCGTGTCCTCCTTGTTGAAGTGTTTAAGAATGCGAGTCGACCCCAAGGTCGGCTACGTCATTATTTATCACAACCTTACCGGCCAGTCTTTAATTCCCAATTCTGGGTTCTCTTTTTCTTTCTCTTTATCGAAAGTCTTTTTGCCGCCACATCGCAACCACACCACGGCTTCCCACGCCACAAGCGCACTCTTCCCGCCTGCCCCTGCGGCGGTCATCCCCAAAACCTCGCCCTTGCCCCGCCCCTGACCCTCAACCTGCAACCTAATTAGGGAAGCACCTTGAAGACCTTATAATCTGGGGTCGTGAATCTACCGTGGAAAAAGAATGACAAAAAGTCCAAGGCAGCTGAGGCAGCTAACGCTGACGCAACCAACGCCGGAGAAGTAGCCACCGACGCGACCGCATCCAGCGGGGCCAAGGGCACCGCTTCGGAGTCTCAGCAGCCCGAGAAGAAGCACAGCGGTGCTTTTACTCCCAAGAAGGGGCGCCCCACTCCGAAGCGCAACGAGGTTGAGCGCGAACGCGGCATCCGCCGTGGCCCGGTCGAGGCGCCGCTGACCGCTAAGGAAGCTCGCCAGCGCCGCAAGGAGCTCAAGGCCTCCATGTCCAAGGAAGAGCTCAAGGCCGCCAAGGCACGCGAGCGAGCAGAGCGACGTGAGCAGCGTCGCATTGCCGACGAGCGCATGGCCGCCGGCGATCCGCGCTACATGCTGCCACGCGACCAGGGCGCTGAGCGCAAGTTTGTCCGCGACTGGGTTGATTCCCGTCGCTTCCTCGCTAACGTGTTCCTCCCGTTCGCGCTGATTCTGCTGCTGATTATGATGATTGGCACTTCCCTGCCGAAGCTGGCCAACATCGCATCTCTCATCGCTATGGTTCTCATCATTGCCCTGATCATCGAGGGCATCTACATCGGCCGCCGTGCCATCAAGCTGACGCGCGAGCGCTTCCCGAAGACCACCGAAGGAGCCTGGGGACTGGGCTTCTACGCTTACTCCCGCGCTTCTCAGCCGCGTCGTCTGCGTACTCCGCGTCCGCAGGTCAACATCGGCGACGAGATCAAGTAGCCTCATCTGCCATGCGCACTCTGGTTCTCGGTGGCGCCCGCTCAGGCAAGTCCTCATGGGCTGAGCACGAGCTGCTGGCCACCGCCGCAGCCTCAACCGGCGATGCCTCAGATGCTGCAGCCTCAACGGTGTTGCACTACATCGCAACAGCACGGCCCTGGCCCGGTGATAGCGATTTTCACTCCAGGGTCGAGGAGCACCGCATTCGTCGTCAAGCACAGGCAAAAGAGCACGGAGTGGCCTGGCACACGGTTGATGACGTCGATGCGGTGGAAGCTCTCGCGTCGCCGGAGCGGCGCATGCTGCTGGACGATGTCGGCACCTGGCTGACGCACATCATCGATGCGCAGGGGCTGTGGGAGGCGCCGAGGGGTAGCGTCGCGCCGTGGACGCACTCGCTTGTCGACGCCGTGCGCAACTTCCCCGCAGATTCCGACCTGTTCATTGTGTCGCCCGAAGTGGGCTTCGGTGTCATTCCCGAACACCGCTCAGGGCGGCTTTTCCGTGATGAGATTGGCCTTCTCAACCAGCAGCTTGCAGCTATCTGTGATCGTGTTGTCCTAGTTGTGGCTGGCTGCCCCATGGAAGTCAAGGCGGCGAGCTAGATTCACTCCACGCCGCTTCCCCTATGACGGTCTGCCTAGCAATGCGAATAGCTGTGCACCAATGGTCGGTAGACAAATCGTTTTCGGGTAGCGTTTGAGAGTATGAACGCGGATTATTTTGGACCGGTAGCACGCCCTGACGAAGAGACTGAACAGGCCGCCCGCGCGCGCCATGAGCAGTTGACTAAGCCCGCAGGCTCACTTGGCCGGTTGGAAGAACTCGGCATTTGGATTTCGGCGTGTCAGGGAGAATGCCCTCCGCGTGACCTGGACGATTGTCGTGTTTATGTCTTCGCTGGTGACCACGGTGTTGCCCAGGGCGGGGTGTCCGCGTACCCGTCCGAGGTGTCTATCCAGATGCTTGCCAATATCGAGGCAAAGGGTGCCGGCGTGAACGCTATCGCTGACATCGCGGGAGCCACTGTTACCGGCGTGGACATTTCCCTCGACCACGATGCCGAAGGGCCATACCGTATCCGTCGCAGCTGTGGTTCTATCGACCGCGAGGATGCGATGAGCGAGGAGGAGGTCGATAAGGCCATCCGCACGGGCATCGCGATTGCCGACGCCGCCGTTGATGAAGGCGCTGACCTGCTCATTGCCGGCGACCTGGGCATCGGAAACACCACTCCAGCCGCGGCGCTGATTGGTGCCGTGACCAACTCCGAACCGGTGGTCGTCGTCGGCCGAGGCACTGGCATTGATGACGAGGGGTGGAAGCTCAAGGTCGCTGCCGTACGCGATGCCATGTTCCGCGTGCGTCGCCTGCGCAATGACCCGGTTGAGGTGCTCCGTCGTATTTCCTCGCCGGATATGACCGTGATGGCCGCGTTCTTGGCGCAAGCAGCGGTTCGTCGCACTCCTGTGATTTTGGACGGAGTGGTTGTCACATCCGCTGCTCTGCTGGCTGACCAGCTCGCTCCGGGCGCCCGCGATTGGTGGGTCGCCGGCCACAAGTCGGCAGAGCCCGCGCACGCGCTTGCCCTTCGACACCTGGATAAGGAACCACTTCTCGAATACGGGATGCGTCTTGGCGAAGGCTCCGGCGCCGTCGCTGCCCTACCGCTGGTCAAGTCCGGCGTATCGGTCCTGCGCAACATGGCTACTTTCGCCGACGCAGGCGTAAGCACCAAGGACTAATCGACTTGTCCGACAAAGCCGGCCCGTCTCGCCAGGACAACCTCGACGGCGATCCCTCTGCTCACGGCAATGCCGTCGCTGAGGCCATCACCACTGCCCTGTCCTGGCTCACCATCCTGCCTTTCAAAGGCGCGAGCGTGTTCGACCGCATCACCGGCCGTCGCGCCATCGCCGCACTGCCAGTAGCTGGGCTCGTTCCTGCCGCGGGTGCAGTTCTCATCACGGCGGCGCTGTTCGCAACGTCGTCGTCACGCACGCCCACGCTTTACGACGTCACCCCGATCCTCGGCGGCGCCCTGATTATGGTGGCGGCACAGATGTTGACCCGCGCGATGCACCTGGATGGGCTGGCGGATGTGGCGGATGCCCTCGGCTCGTATAAGCCGCCGGAGGGGGCGCGGGAGGTGCTGCGCGATCCGAGCACCGGCCCAATGGGCGTGGGCTCCATCGTGCTGACGATGTTGACGACGACGACTGCTTTTGCCGTGATTGTGGCTAGTGTGCTGTCGCAGTGGTCTGCCGGTCAGATGTGGCCTGGCGTGGTTGCGCTGTGCTTGCCTTTTGTAGCCTCTCGCGCGGCAGCAACGACTGCCTGCTGGCGCGGCTTTCCGCCTTTTTCGAACAGCGGCTTCGGCTCTCTGACTGCCGGTACTCAGTCCACAGTCACGGTGACCTGCTGGTGGATACTGCTGCTCGCTGTGTCGGGCTGGGTGGTTGGGCTCGTGGGCGTAGTCGCTTGTGCACTGAGCTTTGGCGTTACACTGCTGCTGACGCGGCATTGCGTGAAGAGGTTTGGCGGAGTCAACGGCGACGTGTTTGGTGCAGTCATTGAGATAACGTGCGCTGTCTGTGCCGTGGCACTTGCCATAGGGTTCTAGCAGGGAAAATGCGCGCATTGCCCCCGTTGGGGTTTTCTTTAAAAAGAACTATTGACGGTCGCTTTGACGCGGACGTATTCTGAGGGCACACCGCCGGGAAGGCGGAGTACAGGAGGCTCGTTTCGGGGCTCGCCCAAATTATTTTGCGCCGACCGTTTGCCGGGGCGCCAAGAACGAGCACACCTTCTAGCCTCCCAGCTAATTAAAAAAGCGCGTCCCGCCGCAGCGATGCACGGGACGCGCTTTTCTTTGTTGGGGTGGCACTCCCAGGTTTGGGTTCAGTGGGGTTTGGGTTCAGTGGGGCTAGTGACTGCGGTTATGTTAGCGACGGCGGGCCAATGCGAGTTACTGACTGCGTTTATGTCAAAAATGGTCCGAAAAATGGCTTGAAAGTGTCATAAACTCACACAGTTTCACATCTGCAGCCCATAATTCTTGGAGTTGTCAGTTCTTGCGGCTAAGTAGCAAAAAATGTGCCCGCCAGCGATACGCCAAGCGGACACAATTTTGCTGCCTTCCCCACCCTGCCCCCCCCTGCTCAGGAACTTCCTGATCTTACGGTTTGTCTACTCCTTGCGCTTCTTGTTCTGGTAGACGATTGCGCCGGCAATGCCGATAAACACGGCGACCACTGCTACAACGGTGCCAATGACCAACGGGCTCATGCCCTCATCTTCCATGTCCGACGAGGATGCGGATGCCTGAGAATCCGTATCCGAGGAGTCAGATTCATTCGACGCATCTTCTGACGAGTCCTTTGACGATTCCTGTTCCGGCACTCCCTTGGCCAGAATCGGCTTATCGGATGGAGTCGGGCCGTTCTTGTCAGTCGGTCGCCAGTCAGGCCCCTTAGTTGGCTTGTTGTCCAGGAGGAATGCGAGCTGGAACGGCTGATCGATGCCACTGACCTCTTCATCCGGGCGATAGTTAGCCATTCGGACAGTCGCGTAGTAGTAGCCGGCGTTGGCTACAGGTCGTCCTCCAACATTAGATTCTCGGTTGTTGTATTCGACCGGACGATCTGTTGACAAGTTCAGGTCCTCGGAATCCTGATAAAAGTGCATTGTTCCATCCGCCACGGAAACCTCGAACGGATTCAGCAGGGCAACTCCCATGGAATCGGCATTATCGCGCTCCGAATTTCCAGTGCGGGCAGCAATCACTGGTCGCTGACCCCACTCGACAGGGATCTTGTAGAACTTCTGTTCACCGGGCACGATTGTGTCAGAGATGTTATCCCCAGATTTAACTTCCGGCGCTTGGGCTGCGTTATTGCCACCGTTTACGGGCTTGGCCTCTCCAAAAGTGGCCTTTTTGTAGGCTTTGTCGCCGGTCGAAGAAGACCGCCCCTCATTTAGTTTGTCAGCATCCTGCTTCTTCAGGACTGGCTCAAACTGGACGCTAACCTCGACCTTCACCGGTTCATCACGATAGTCCGCTACTGAACCACCGTCATAGACCCACACGTTATTTGCGACGAGCCACTTGGTTTGATCGCAACTGGATTCGATGCGGTCACTATCCCATGCAAGAATGCTTGCATCAGCCGAAGTTGGAGTCCACGAATCGGCACTAGCTTCGGCGCCAGTCAGCGACCCCATACGACCGTCGTCCTGGCATTTTCCGCCAGTTTCATTGATGATTTCGTCAACTTCAGTTCGGACATCCTGCTGGCCTTTACCCTCAGCATCGATATTCGCTAACACCTTTGAGGTAACAATCGCGTTGTGTCCCTTCGGCACTGCGATTCGGTAGTAGAGCGGGGTGCGATCGTGCTGGGCAACCTCTGGCACCAGCGTCGTCTGGTACTTGCCCTCGCCGAGCCATTTCGCGCCTTCCTTAGTCTCGGAGAACTCGAAAGGAGTACCCGTGGTTTCGTAGCCCTGCACTGACCGCTGAGTCAAGAACTTCATGTGGTCTGCAAGCTGGGTAGCATCGTCCGCAGTCATGCTCTGTCCACCGGATACCTGCGCAACACACTCCAGCTCAGCGCGAGCTTCTTCATCGACCTTGAAGCCCACTGTGTGAATCGTCAGGCCAACACCCTGCCCTGCCAGTTCCTTCGCAACCTCACACACCGGTGGCGGCGCGCAGGTGTCGATACCGTCAGAGACCAAAATAATTGACCGCTCACCGTCTGGGCCAAGCTCATCAGCCGCCTTACGCAGTGCATTGCCGATCGGCGTATAGCCCTGAGCTTCCAACCCGGCAATCCTGCTCTTCAGGCCTTCTTTGTCGACCTTTTGGACAGGCGACAGCACCTCGATGTCCTGGCAACCACGTTCGCGGTTGGATTCATCACTGGATTCGCGCTGGCCATAAACCAGCATGCCAAGCAGCGCATCATCCGGGAGGGAGTCAATCAGCTCCGTGGATGCGCGCTTTGCCGCATCGAGGCGGGTGCCTCCGGCGTCGTCGGCAAGCATCGAACCAGACAGATCCATGATTAGCTCTGCTTTTGCTTCGCCCGTACCCCCTTCGCCCGTAGGAGCGGGCTGTTCCACCCCGGACGGCGAAGGCGAATCTTGGGCTGCCGCCACCGGAGCCGGAATCGCACTAAACCCAATCGTCCACGCAGCCAACAACAGAGTGACAACGATGGCTACCCTTAGGCGCTTTGAACTACTTGACGAAAAACTATCTTTAAAAAAGTCTTGAACTACCACCATCACAGCGCCTCAAACTGTTTTCCCAACTACAAAAATCAATCGTGTTGGTAGTTTTTCACAGTGACCCCGGTCACGCTAGAGGTGTTTTTAACGGCTAAACAAATGCCGCCTGAACAATTCATGAACCATGAGAAAATCGCACAGCCGTTGGGGAGCCAGCAAAGCAAAAACGCAGCCCCTGAACAGCGAATACTGAACAGGGGCTGCGAAAGTACTAATTCTAGTAACCACTATTAAATTTTTCTTAGCCGACCTACGCCGAAACTAAGCCTCAACGAGCTTGTAAATCCAACCGTGGGTATCCTCAACCTCGCCGTGCTGGATACCGGTCAGCCGCTCGCGCAGCTTCATAGTCCACTCACCGGTCTCGCCGCCGTTGATCTCGAACTCGCCCTCAGCGGACTTCACAAAACCGACCGGGGTGATGACTGCAGCAGTACCGCAGGCGAATGCCTCGCTCATAACACCGGAGGTGGCATCATTCTTCCATTCCTCGGTGGAAATGCGACGCTCCTCGACATTCATGCCCAGATCCTGAGCAGCCTGCAGCAGCGATGCCCGAGTAATGCCCGGCAGCAGCGAACCAGACAGCTCTGGAGTCACCAGCCGAACACCAGCGTCAGCATTCTCATCCGGGTAGATAAACGCCAGGTTCATGCCGCCCATCTCCTCGATGTACTTGCGCTCGACAGCGTCCAGCCACACAACCTGGTCGCAGCCCTTTTCCTCTGCCTGCTGCTGAGCCGCCAGCGAAGCTGCATAGTTACCTGCGAACTTCGCAGCACCGGTGCCGCCCGGCGCGGCACGCACGTACTCGTGGGAGATCCACACGGTCACCGGGTTAATGCCACCGGAGAAGTACGCGCCGGCAGGTGAAGCGATGAGCAGGAAGGTGTAAGAGTTCGACGGGTGCACGCCCAGGGTGCTCTCGGTGGAGAACATGATTGGACGCAGGTACAGGGATTCTTCGCCACCAGCTGGCGGCACCCATGCTGCATCGGCTTCAACCAGCAGGCGGATTGCCTCGAGGAAGGTCTCCTCCGGCAGCTGCGGCATTGCAATGCGGTCAGCGGAGCGCTGGAAGCGACGAGCGTTCTGCTCCGGGCGGAAAGTAACAATGGAACCATCCGGCATGCGATACGCCTTCAGTCCCTCAAAAATCGACTGCCCGTAATGCAGGACCGAAGAAGACGGCTGCATTTCAATCGAACCGTATACCTGCAGCTTGGCGCCATGCCAGCCTTTGTCTGCAGTCCAGTCAATTCGGACCATGTGGTCGGTGAAGTGCTTACCGAAACCAGGGTTGGCCAAAATCTCCTCGCGCTCGGCATCAGAGAGTGGATTCGGGTTACGTTCGATTGCAAATTCCAAAGCAGACATGTCTTTCATCCTAAACCGTCGAGGATCGAGTCGTATCAATACTCGCCCCCGAAAGACCGTGTTAGTCAGGGCAATGTCAGCGTCGCGGGCACTAGGCGCGGGTACATTCCAATAGTCGTGGCGCTGGCTCGTCAGTCCGCTGTCCAGGGATGAAGGACACGAACCGGCAAATAGGGATACGGTGGTGTACCACATAGTACGACTACAAGGAGATGCAACTACATGTCAGTCCCCGCTAACAATGATTCGGCACAGCTCGGCGCTTCTCGCAACGCCGCTGTTTTGTCCAATTACCTGCCGGCTATCGGCACTCGCGTGGTCATCGCTGCCGACAACTCTCTGCCCGCGGACGCCGACGCGGTTCTCGTCGCGCTTATCGACGGCGAGGATGGCCTCGAGCTGGTCGCACCCGAGGCCATCGGTTCGGTTGCAGAGCAGCTGCTCGCCTCCTTTGAGGCAGTCTCCGCCAGCGCTAAGGCCGAGTCCGTGACCACCATCCCGGCTCCTGCTGGCCTGGATGTCGACAGTGTCACGGGCGTTGGCGTGGGTTCTGAGGACCTGGATGCCGAGGACATCCGCCGTGCCTGCGGCGCCGCTGCGCGCCGTATGACCAAGGCCAAGGTGGTCTTTAACACTCTCGGCGCCATCGATCCGCAGGCTGCAGCCGAGGGCTTTGCGCTGGGCGCTTACGCTTACTCCGGTCAGAAGAGCGACGAAGAAAGCAACGAGGCCACCCAGAAGGTGGTTGTGTTGGGCGCTGATGACGACGTCGTAAAGCGCGCTTCGGCAATTGTAGATGCCGTTGCCACCGCGCGTGACTTCGTCAATACAGCATCGTCGCACCTCTACCCCGAGACGTTTGCTGACGCTGCTGCAGCGCTAGGCCGTGACGCGGGGCTCGAGGTCGAGGTGCTTGACGACGACGCTCTGCGCGCCGGCGGTTTCGGAGGCCTCAATGCCGTGGGTGGTGGATCCTCGCGCGGGCCGCGCCTGGTGCGCCTGATTTGGAAGGGCGATGAGTCGGCAGAGAATTCGCTGGGACTGGTCGGTAAGGGCATCACCTTTGATACCGGCGGTATTTCGCTGAAGCCGGGCGCCAGCATGGAGAACATGATCTCCGATATGGGCGGCGCTGCGGCTGTTATTGCCACAGTCGTCCTGGCTGCTCGCCTAGGCGTATCCACCCCGGTGACCGCAACTGTTCCAATGGCGGAGAACATGCCGGGTGGTAAGGCGTACCGTCCGGGCGATGTCATTACGCAGTACGGCGGTAAGACCATTGAGATTCTGAATACCGACGCTGAGGGCCGCCTCGTACTCGCAGACGCCATTGTCCGCGCCTGCGAAGACAAGCCGACTCACCTGATTGACACCGCTACCCTGACCGGTGCGCAGCTAGTCGCTCTTGGCGAGCGCACCCCGGGCATCCTGGGTAACGACGAGTTCCGTGACCGTGTTGCAGAGCTGTCTCAGAGCATTGGTGAAAATGGTTGGGCAATGCCGATTCCAGTTGAGCTAGCAGAGGCCCTGAAGTCGCCGGTAGCTGACCTGCGGAATGTCACGAACTCTCGCTTTGGTGGCATGAGCGTTGCAGCTGCATACCTGCGCGAATTCGTTGGCGAGGATGTTGAATGGGTTCACATCGACGTTGCCGGTCCGGCCTTCAACACCACCGGGGAGTATGGTTATACCCCGAAGCGGGGCACTGGTGTTCCGGTTCGGACGATGTTCTCTGTGATTGAGGATTTGGCAACGAAGTAGCCGGTCATCCGACTGCGTCCCGCCCGGCTGGAATCATGGCTGGAATGAGCTATTCCAAGCACCAGTCGAAAGCGGGCGCAGCCCACGGGGCAAGCAGAGTTTTCAACCTGTAAGCTAATTTGTAATAACCGTCTTAAAACGAGATTTCTTAACTTTTCGAGGAGTGCACAAACATGGCGACCTCTATTGAGATGCCGGAGCTCGGTGAATCAGTTACCGAAGGCACCATTACCACCTGGCTGAAGAAGGTCGGCGACACC